>JAUNKK010000202.1 GCA_030532825.1 Propionibacteriaceae bacterium | reverse complement strand
CCGTCGACATCCAGGTGCCGCAGCAGGTGGCGGGCGGCATCGCCAACGAGTTCTCAATGGAGGCCGCCGTCGGCATCGCCGTCATGGTGAAGACCGACCGGCTACAGATGCGCAAGATCGCCGACGAGGTGGCCGCCGAGGTTGGCGTGCCCGTGGAGGTCGGCGGTGTGGAGGCCGACATGGCTATCCGCGGCGCGTTGACCACCCCCGGCACGGCCGCCCCCATCGCGATCCTAGACATGGGGGCCGGGTCCACCGATGCCTCCGTCATGCGACCCGACGGCACCGGCGAGTCGATTCACCTGGCCGGGGCCGGGAACATGGTGACGCTGATGATCCAGTCCGAATTGGGCCTGGACTCCTTCGACGCGGCCGAGGACATCAAACGCTATCCCCTGGCCAAGGTCGAGTCGGTTTTCAACATCCGGCACGAGGATGGCACCGTCCAGTTCTTCGCCGAGCCGCTGCCCGGCCACATCTACGCGCGCACCGTCGTCCTGAAGCCCGACGGCATGGTGCCCGTCGACGTCGACCTGCCCGTCGAGACCATCCGGCAGGTGCGGATCCGCGCGAAGGAGCGCGTGTTCGTCACCAACGCCCTGCGCGCGCTGCGCCGGGTTTCCCCAACCGACAACGTCCGCGACATCGACTTCGTGGTGCTGGTGGGTGGCTCGGCCCTGGACTTCGAGATCCCGCAGCTGGTCACCCGCGCGCTGGCCGACTACCGCGTGGTGGCGGGGCGCGCGAACATCCGCGGCTCCGAGGGCCCTCGCAACGCCGTCGCCACGGGGCTGGCCCTCAGTTGGGGGGACTCATGACCGAACTCCCCGCCATCGGCTTGGCCGTCAACGAGCGCATTGCGGACGCACAGCTCACCCAGCTACTCCTCGGCATGGAGGAGGAGGGGGTGCCGTGCGACGTCGCCCGCTCGGCCGAGCTGAACCCGCTCGTGCTGGCCCACGAGGCCGCCGTCGCGTCTCGGCTCGGCATCGGGCTGGGCGTCAGCCTGGACTATGTGGTGGTCACCACCGAGAAGCTGCCGGAGGGCAGGCCCTATCTGGCGCACTTTCTCGGGACCACCCCTGAGAATGACCGTACGATCGGGTCCAACGCAGCCCGGTTGGTGAAGCGCCTGCCCCTGCGGGGGCTGGCTGAGAGGAGTCAGTGATGCAAGCACTGGGGACCATCGAGGTGGTGGGGCTCGTCGCCGGCATTGAGGCCGCGGACGTCGCCTGTAAAGCCGCCAATGTGACGCTGATCGGCTACGAGCTGGCCAAGGGCGGCGGCTATGTCACCGTCAAGGTCGAGGGGCAGGTGGGGGCCGTCACGGCCGCCATCGACGCCGCCGAGGCCGCGGCCGCGAAGCTGACGCGCGTCGTCAGCCGCCTGGTGATTCCCCGGCCTGCCGCGGGCCTGGAGGCGCTGGTGTTCTCCCCCGCCACCGTCGGCCATGCGCCGCCAAAAGCCCCGGAAGCGACCGAGCAGGCGGCTGCCCCCGCCCCCAAGGCCGCGTCGAAGACGCCACCCGCGACGCAAACCGTCTCCGCCGCCGAGTCGGAGGCCAGGCCCGGTGCCTCTCCTGGACGCAAGGGGTCCGCGAAGGCCGAGTCGGCGAGCACCAAGCCCGCCCAGCGGCCCGCCCGCGCGAAACGCGCCTCGGCGGCCAGGAACGAACCCGGGTCCGGCGAACCCGCGAACCAGCCGCAGGGCACCCCGCCCCCGGCATCACAACAGGCCCCCGAGGAGACCGACCCGGCTCCCCGGAAAAACCAGCAGGAGGAATGATTCATGAGCAGCGCTCTCGGAATGATCGAGACCAAGGGATTCGTGGGGGCCGTCGAGGCCGCTGACGCCATGGTCAAGTCCGCAAACGTCACCCTGATCGGCAGCGAGAAGATCGGCTCCGGTCTGGTGACCGTCATGGTCCGCGGCGACGTCGGCGCCGTCAAGGCCGCCGTCGATGCCGGATCTGCGGCGGCCGAGAAGGTCGGCGAGCTGATCTCGCAGCACGTGATCCCGCGGCCCCATAGCGACGTCGAGAAGATCCTGCCCCAGGCATGAGCGGAAATCCCCAGGCCAGGCTCGTCAAGTTCGCGCACCTGGTGCGAACTGGCGGCCTCGCGCGCAAATCCGCCCCGCGCAACGGGCTGCGGCTGGCGGTTGACCTCGGCACGGCGAACATCGTGCTGGCCGTGGTTGACGGCAGCAACAAGCCCGTCGCGGGCGGCTGGCGGCAAGCCAGCGTGGTGCGCGACGGCATCGTCGTGGACTGGTCTGGGGCGG
>JAUNKK010000201.1 GCA_030532825.1 Propionibacteriaceae bacterium | reverse complement strand
TTCACAGACTTGCGCTGTGGACCGGCCATTGTGGTGCTCTCCTAATGTTGCGGGCGTTGTGCCCAATGGGAAGCCCGTCGGTTCACGACGGAATGTGCCAGCTGACCCGGCGGGTCAGTTGTGCCAGGTGGATCAGAACGGGGGCTCTTCCGCGGCTGACTGGTTCCACGGGTCGTTGCCGCCCCGGTTCCCGCCGCCGTAACCGCCCTGGCCGCCTTGGCTGCCCCAGGGATCATTGCCTTGGGGGGCCTGCTGCGCCTGCGGGGCCTGGTTGCCGTAGCCCTGGCCGCCACCCTGGTTCTGGTTTCCCTGCCAGTTGCCGCCGCCCTGGCCCCCACCCGTGGTGCGGGTGACCTGGGCCGTGGCGTAGCGCAGGGAGGGACCGACCTCTTCGACATCAACCTCGAACACGGTGCGGCGGTCGCCCTGCTGGGTCTCGTAGGAGCGAGACTTCAACCGGCCTTGCACGATCACGCGCATGCCCTTGAACAAGGACTCGGCGACGTGCTCAGCGTACTGGCGCCACACGGAGCAGTTGATGAACATGGCTTCGCCGTCCCGCCACTCCCCCGACTGACGGTCGAAGGTGCGGGGCGTTGAGGCAACAGTGAAGCTAGCTACCGCTGCCCCGCTCGGGGTGAAGCGGAGATCGGGATCTCCAGTGAGATTGCCCACCAGCGTAATCTGGGTTTCGCCTGCCATGTTTTCCTCCGGGATCGGACTTCTTCGTTCTACCAACACTATGGACGCTGCCCCTGACATTTAACTACGTGCGCAGGGGAACAGCCCTCAGTGTTGAAAGCTCACTTTTCGAGACGAAGCACCTTGGTGCGGACGATCTTCTCGTCGATGGTCATGAGGCGGTCCAACTCCTGGACGATGTCGGGAGCGCACGTCACCTGAATGACGGTGTAGCTGGCCTCCGACTTCTTGTTGATGTCGTAGGCGAGACGACGGCGACCCCAGTGGTCGACGTTGTCCACGGTGCCGCCACCGTTGGTGATGACTTCGACGTGTTTCTCGATCAGGCCAGGAACCTGACGCTCATCGACATCGGAATCGACGAGGACCATGATCTCGTACTTGCGCATGGGTACTGCCCAACCTCCTTCGGACTGGCGGCCGCGGGTCGGTCCCGCGGCAGGAGGGCATGACTGTCCGGGTGGTCAGTCGGCGGCCAACTCTACCCGAGCCCAGCGACGTTGCGTTAACTCGGGCTCCATGACCTCCCAGAACAGGTCCGCCCAGGCCCGATGACCCGCATCGTTGGGGTGGAACCAGTCCCCCGCCGTCGCCTGGTGGTAGCGCAGCGGGCCCAGTGCCCGGGCCGCGGGGTGCAGCGGCACGCGATGATGCCCGTGCAGCGTGATGAGCGGCACCGCAGCCTTCGTGAACTCGTCGGAGCGCTGCGAAAAGCCCGGTAGCGTGAACCACGGCACGTCCGCGACAAACGAGCCCCGCGGCAGGGCGGTGACGATGTCGGCGAAGTGCTTCTCGAAGGACACCAGGTTGTTGCCGGGCAGCACCACGTCGTTGCCGCCGACGTCCAGGGTGAGAATGTCTGGTGCCCGCCCCAGCTCCGCTAGGCGGGGCAGCTGGTCGCGGACCACGTCCCGGGTGGTGGCCAGGGACACCGACAGGTTCGTCACCGCCACCTGACGTCCCGTGGCCTCCGCGATCCGGCCCGCCAGCAGCGAGACATACCCGGCCTCAACGGTGCTCGCCCCCACCCCCTGAGCAGCTGAGTCACCGAGCGCGACGTAGTGGATGGCGTCGTCCGGGATGGGGTCGCGACGGCGCCAGTGGCCGGCATAGTCGGCGACGTGGCGTTCGACGGTGAGCCGCCCCCGAACATAGTTCACGGCCAAGACCACTGCTCCCGCGGTGCCCAGCGCCGCCAGCCAGCGCTTCACCGGCGGCGGTAGGGGCCGGGGATGATGGGGTTGCCGTCGCGATGCCAGGCGATCAACCCGCCCGCAACGGACTCAGCGAGGATGCCCTTGTCTCGCAGCTCGGCGGCGGCGATGGAGCTGCGCAGCCCGTTGTCGCACATCACGAGCACCGCGGAGTCGCGTTCCGCCAGGGGGTCGTCGCCGTGGATGGCGTCGAGTGGATCGTCGTGCAGGGACTTCGGGTCGACGGGGCGGGCTCCGGGAGCGTGGCCGGCCTCGTATTCCGCTGTGGTGCGCACATCAATGAGCACGGCGCCTTTACTCAGGGCGGTAAGCACGTCGTCGATGGCCAGCCCTGGAGAACGCTTACTCAGGAAGTCGAACAGACCCATGGCTCCATGATTCCA
>JAUNKK010000200.1 GCA_030532825.1 Propionibacteriaceae bacterium | reverse complement strand
TCGCTCGTCGCGATCCTCGACGCCGACAAGGAGGGGTTTCTGCGTTCGGAACGCTCCCTCATCCAAACCATCGGGCGCGCCGCACGAAACGTCGGCGGGCAGGTGCACATGTACGCCGACCAGATCACCCCGTCGATGGCGGCCGCCATCGACGAAACCAATCGGCGGCGGAGTCGGCAGATCGCCTACAACGCCGAGCACGGCATCGACCCCCAGCCGCTGCGCAAGAAGATCGCAGACATCGCCGACATGCTCAACCGGGAGGACGCGGACACTGAGGCCCTGCTGGACGGGCGCCGCGAGCGCGGCCTGAGGGCGAAGGATCTGCCGCAGCAGGAACTAGCCACCCTCATTGAAGATCTCACCAGCCAGATGCACCAGGCCGCCGCCGAACTGCAATTCGAGCAGGCTGCTCGGCTGCGCGATGAAATCGGCGATTTGAAGAAGGAATTACGGCAGATGATCGAGGCCAACAAGTAGCCGGGAGCGAATCGCTGCCATCGTCGACACCGGGTATCCTGTCTCGGTCCATTCACCGAAAGGAACCCGTGTCCGAGAATCCCTCGAAGCAGAAGAACGGCCTGGTAGGAACCCTGGCCGCGCTGCTGTTCGCTTCCCGCTGGCTGCAGGCGCCGCTCTACCTGGGGCTGGTCGTGGCCCAGTTGCTCTATGTGTTCACGTTCATGCGGGAGCTGTGGCACATGAGCACTCACATCTCCACCCTCAAGGAATCGGACATGATGCTCCAAGTACTTGGGCTCGTGGATGTGGTCATGGTGGCAAACCTGCTGATCATGGTCATCGTTGGGGGCTACGAAACGTTCGTGTCGCGCGTCAACCTCGACGATCACCCCGACCAACCCGAATGGCTGAGCCACGTCAATAGCAACGTGCTCAAGGTGAAACTGGCCATGGCCATTATCGGCATCTCGTCCGTGCATCTGCTGAAGACCTTTGTGGAGGCAAGGAGCTACTACGAATCCATGGGGCCCTCAGCCACCTGGCTGCTGCTGATGCAGGCGCTGATCCACATGGCCTTCATTCTGTCCGCGATGGGGTTGTCCTGGATCGATCAGAAATCTCGCGCAACTCATTAGAGCCCTGCAACCAGTCCCATAATGCCCGCACCTGCTGCAGCATCTCGGGCAGAGGGCGGGACGCGTCGATCACATGTGTTGCCGCCCGCAGTCGCTCTTCGCGGCTGGCCTGGGCGGCCACCCGCTGTTCCGCCTCGTCGCGGGTAAGGCCGTCGCGCCGCATCAGGCGAGCTAGCTGCTCCGGTACTGGCAGGTCCACCACGATGACCGCGTCGAAACGTCCTTGCTGGCCGGTCTCGACCAGCAGCGGGATGACGTGGACGACGATGGAGCCGTCCGGGGCGACGGCCTCCGCTTCCGCGGCGAGGGACCGCACCAGGGGATGAATGATGGCATTCAGGTCGGCCCGAGCGGCGGCATCCCCAAAGACGATCCGCGCCACGGCCGCGCGATTCATGCTGCCATCAACGGCCAGGATATCGTCTCCGAAGCGTGCCACCACGGCCGCAAGACCAGCGCTACCGGGAGCCACAACCTGACGCGCCAGCACATCCGCGTCCACGATGACGGCCCCTAGCCGTTCTAGTTCCCGGGCTACCGTCGTTTTCCCGGCGGCGATTCCCCCCGTCAGCCCGATGCGCACCACTGAAAGCTACTACGGAACCTGCAAGAAGGTCAGTTCGGAGGCGTCGCCAGCGATCAGCGGGCCCAGTTTGTCGTTGAAGACGGCGTTCTCGGGATCGGCCAGGTGATTCTGAAAAGCGTCTTCGTCCCGGTACTGCTCGATGATGACAAACTGGTTGGGGTTGTCCCGTTCGGTGTAGACCTCAAATCGCTGGGTTCCGGGGGAGGCAACAACGTGCTCGGCGTAGGCACCGATCAGCGCAGCCACGGGCTCCCGCGCCCCGTCGCGGCATTCGAATCTGGCAATGAGGTTGACGGTCATGACGGCTCGGCTCCCTCCGAGATTGGTCAAAGCGCCGAAGGCGGGCGCTCGCATCTTACCGACCATGCTATACCGGCCAGGCCCCCTCAACGCTGCCGGGAGGGACGAAGCGCCCCAGCCGCCTTCACACCGGCTACCAGGCGACTTCTCCATACCCTGGCGACAACTCGTGGTGGCTTGAAACAGGCCTCATCCTGGCAGCCCTCCCGGCGGGTTCCAACTCGAATGAGCTGATCTTCCCAGGAACTTCTGGAACGCTGCGGCGCATCCCCAGCGAAAAACACAACGGTGTGGGGCGTGCATCGCACACACCCCACACCGTTCGATGGCTCAGTTGCCGCCGGTCAGCTTCTCACGGAGGGCCTGCAGCGCCTCGTCCGAGGC
>JAUNKK010000199.1 GCA_030532825.1 Propionibacteriaceae bacterium | reverse complement strand
GAGCCCCTGGTCTACAAGGCAATCGAACTGAAGCAACGGAGTTACAAGTGAAGCTCAAGCTGCGCATCTGGCGCCAGGCAGGCCCCAATGCCCAAGGGGCGATGGTCGACTACGACATTGACGGCGTGTCCGAGGACATGTCGTTCCTGGAGATGCTCGACCTTCTCAACGAAAACCTCACGAACGCCAACGAGGAGCCCGTCGCCTTCGACCACGACTGCCGCGAGGGTATCTGCGGCATGTGTGGTGTGGTGATCAACGGGGTTGCTCATGGCGGTTCCGCCACCACCACCTGTCAGTTGCACATGCGGTCGTTCGCTGACGGGGCCACCATCGAGATTGAGCCTTGGCGGGCCGGGGCCTTCCCCATCCTCAAGGACCTCGCGGTGGACCGCACGGCCCTCGACCGGATCATCGAGGCGGGCGGCTATATCTCGTCCAACACGGGCTCCGCCCCGGACGCGCATGCCACCCCCGCTCCGAAGCGCGAGGCGGACAAGGCCTTCGACAACGCCACCTGCATCGGCTGTGGGGCCTGTGTCGCGGCCTGCCCGAACAGTTCCGGCATGCTGTTCACCTCGGCGAAGATCACGCACCTGGCGATGCTTCCGCAGGGTCAGCCCGAGCGGTACCGTCGCGTGAAGTCGATGGTGGCGCAGCATGATGCGGAGGGCTTCGGTAACTGCACGAACATCGGTGAGTGCGCTGCGGTGTGCCCGAAGGGCATCCCGCTGGAATCCATCTCTCAGTTGAACCGCGACCTCATCAAGTCGTTGTTCAAGGGCGACGGCAAGTAGCCGTCTGCTCCAAGCCACCCACGCGGGGCGCCCACACCCGGGCGCCCCGCGTCGGCTTTTCCGGGGGCATCCGGCTCCGGATTGGCGTGCTGCCGAAGCTCACGCTGCACCGTCGAGCGTGGCCGTCTGGCAGGGACCGGGGCATAAATGCGCTCGGCCGCGGGCTAGGGATTCGTAGCGTGCGCAGCGGTGTGGCATACTTAGCAGTCGCTGCCCATCGGGTGGCCCGGCTAGTTCTGGCTCCTGCCACGGGGGGATCGCCCAGATCTAGGTGTGCGAGAGACTACCGCGGTGACCTGTGGCACCGACGAGGACGACATGACTAATCCGCTTATCAAGGCCATCGACCAGGCGTCTATCCGCACGGATCTTCCCGACTTCCGCCCTGGTGATTCGGTGCGTGTCCACGTTCGAGTCATCGAAGGCTCGCGTTCCCGCGTCCAGGTCTTCGCCGGCGTCGTCATCGCCCGCAACGCCGGTGGTGTTCAGGCAGCCTTCACCGTTCGTAAAATCAGCTTCGGCGTTGGGGTGGAGCGGACCTTCCCACTGAACAGCCCCATCATCGAGAAGATTGAGGTCGAACGTCGCGGCGATGTGCGACGCGCCAAGCTGTACTACCTGCGTGGCCTGCGAGGCAAGGCCGCCAAGATCAAGGAGAAGCGTTCCTGATCCAGGGACTGTTTGGCCCGCGCCGGTAGTCTGTTACCGGCGCGGGCCATTTTTGACGTGTAGCTGATCACCCCCGCAGAAAGGGAGACGAGTGGCCGATAAGGACGGGCTAGACCCCGAAGAGAGTGCTCCAAAACCCCGGTCGGTAGGCCGGAAACTGCTGGGTGGAATAGGTGAGATAGCCATCATCGTGGTCGGCGCGCTGGTGATATCCACTTTGCTGCGTACCTTCGTGGTTCAGATGTTCGTTATCCCGAGCGGCAGCATGGAGAACACGCTCATGATCGGCGACCGGGTCCTGGTCTCCAAGATCGGCGGCTTCCAGCGCGGCGACGTGGTGGTCTTCGAGGATCCGGCGAACTGGCTGGCCGGCACCCCGAAGGCCGAGCCGACGCCAGTCGAAGCCGTCTTCGAATTCGTCGGCGTCCTACCCAACTCCGGGGTCGAATACCTGATTAAACGCGTTGTTGGGATGCCCGGGGACCGCGTCACCTGCTGCGATGCGAACGGCGCCATCACGGTCAATGGTGTGGCGCTGGATGAATCCGAGTACCTGTATTCCGAGGGTGGAACCCAGGTGGCACCCTCTAACGTCGCCTTTGACGTCGTGGTGCCGGCCGGGCGTGTGTTCGTCATGGGGGACCACCGGAATGCGTCGGCCGACTCCCGGTGCCGCCTCCAAAACTCCATCGACGGGGGGCCGGTCGGGGGACCGGCATTTGTGCCGATGGACGACGTCGTCGGCGCGGCGGTGGCGATCGTCGCGCCGCTGGATCGGCTCAGTACCTTTCGGGTGCCCGAGACCTTCAAGAACATCCCACCCCCCGAGGATCCGGCACCTGATACGCCCACGATTATCGAGGCGCCACCCGGGTGCTGAGTTCCTACGAGTCTCTGCTGTTGCGGCAGGGACTCGG
>JAUNKK010000198.1 GCA_030532825.1 Propionibacteriaceae bacterium | reverse complement strand
ATGTTGAAGTCGCGCATAGCGGCCATAACCGCGTTCTGCTTGATGTCCTGCTCCAAAAGCAACCCGAACTGCTTCCGATCCTCGGAGAGATAGCCGATACCGTTGCGGACAGCATCGGCGGCGGTATTGTTCCCCACCTGCTTGCCCTTGATCCAGATGTCGCCGGCACTGCGGGGGTCAGCCCCAAATATGCAACGCGCCACCTCGGTGCGGCCGGCCCCCATCAGACCGGCGAAACCAAGAATCTCGCCTTTGCGCACTTCAAAGCTGACGTCCTTGAGAAGCTTCTTGGTGCAAAGTCCTTGAACCTTGAGCACGACCTCGTCGCTCGTTGGCTTGGTGCGTGGCCGCGCCTCAGCCGAGACCTCACGGCCCACCATCATCGAGATGATCTCACGCATCTCAACCTCTTTGGTGGTCACAGTGCCGATGTACTGACCGTCGCGCAGCACCGAGACACGATCGGTGATCTCCTCAATCTCCGGCATTCGGTGGGAGATATAGATCAACCCAGTCTCCGGGCTGACGAAGTCTCGGATCATCTGGAACAGGGCCTCGGTCTCGGCGACGGTCAAGGCCGCCGTCGGTTCGTCCATCACCAGGATCCGGGAGTTATAGGACAGCGCACGCGCAATCTCGACCATCTGCTGGCGCGCCACGGAGAGGTCGCCGATGCGCACCCTCGGGTCGAGGTCCATCCCCAACCGGGTGAATAGCTCAGCAGCGTCGCGATTGAGCTTGACGTCATCAATCCAGCCGTTGCGATGGCTGCCCGGACGCCCCAGGTAGAGGTTTTGCGCCACCGTCAGGTCGGGGACCATGTTCAGTTCCTGGTGGATGATGGATAGCCCTAGGTCGCGGGCGTGGTTCACGCCCCCAACTTCGACCTGTTTCCCTTCCAGCCAGATCTCACCGCCAGGATCAGCGGTGTAGATGCCCGTGAGGATCTTCATCAAGGTCGACTTGCCGGCCCCGTTCTCGCCGCAGAGGCCCAGCACCTCGCCTGCCTTCAGGTCGAGGTTGACGTTTTGCAAAGCCTTGACGCCCGGAAAGGTCTTGCTGATGTTCTTCAGCTCGAGCAGGTTCGTCACTTGCACTCCTTCGTGTCCCTATCCCGGATAGGCGTCGATTTCCGGTCGTTCGCCCCTCGGGATGTTAACGCTAGCAGCGACCGCGACACGGGCGTCAAGCTCGTTATCAAAGCGTTACATGCTTTCGGTAAAATCCCTAGTCAAACCCATATGGCTACGCTGCCATGAAGCGTGTTCCGCGCAGGTTCAATGCGCAAAAGACCGGGCGGCCACCCTACGGGGTGGCCGCCCGGCTCAATCGAAGTCTCAGGCGTGAGTGCCGGCGGAACGCAGGTACTCGCAAGCCTCGACCACACGCTTGGCCATGCCAGCCTCAGCCGCCTTGCCCCAAGCACGCGGGTCGTACTGCTTCTTGTTGCCGACCTCGCCGTCGACCTTCAGGACACCATCGTAGTTGCGGAGCATGTGGTCCGCGACGGGGCGAGTGAAGGCGTACTGGGTGTCGGTGTCGATGTTCATCTTGATGACGCCGTAGTCGACCGCGTCGGAGATCTCCTGCGGGGTGGAGCCGGAACCGCCGTGGAAAACCAGGTCGAAGGGGCTGGCCTTGCCGTACTTGGCACCCACTGCCTCTTGGATTTCCTTGAGCACCTCGGGGCGCAGCTTCACGGCTCCCGGCTTGTAGACACCGTGCACGTTGCCGAACGTGAGGGCCGTGATGTAGCGTCCCCTCTCCCCCAAGCCCAAGACCTCGGCGGTGCGCAGGCCGTCCTCGACCGTGGTGTAGAGCTTCTCGTTGATCTCGGCCTTGACGCCATCCTCCTCGCCGCCAACGACCCCGACCTCGATTTCGAGGATGATGTTAGCTTTGGCGCAGCGCTCCAACAGTTCGTCCGCGATGGCGAGGTTTTCCTCCATCGGGACAGCCGAGCCGTCCCACATGTGGGACTGGAACAGTGGGAGTTCCCCACGCTTGACGCGCTCCTCCGAAATCGCCAGCAACGGCCGCACGAAGCTATCAAGCTTGTCTTTGGGGCAATGGTCAGTGTGAAGAGCCACGTTGATCGGGTAGTTCTTAGCCACCTCCTGCGCGAACGCGGCGAACGCGGAGGCGCCAGCCACCTTGTCCTTGATGGTGGGGCCGGAGAAGTACTCGGCGCCGCCGGTGGAGACCTGGATGATACCGTCGGATCCGGCCTCGGCGAAGCCCTGGAGGGCAGCGTTCAGCGTCTGCGAAGAGCTGACATTGATGGCCGGGTAGGCGAACTTGCCTTCCTTGGCCCTGTCGAGCATGGAAGCGTATACCTCGGGAGTTGCAACTGGCATGATGCCTCTTTCAGTGCTGAGACTTGTGAACAAGG
>JAUNKK010000197.1 GCA_030532825.1 Propionibacteriaceae bacterium | reverse complement strand
CACCTGGCTGACGATGTACGGGTTCGTTGTCGACGCCGTCGTCTGCAACCGCATCCTCCCGGAGGATGCCCTAGGTGGGTATTTCGCGCCGTGGGCGGCTAGTCAAAGCGCGGGTGTGCAGCGCGTCGAAGAGAGCTTCGCGCACCTGCCGGTGCACAAGCTGCCGCTGCAGGCCAGCGAGATTGAGGGGCTAGGTGCGCTCCGCAACCTCGCTGAAACCCTGTGTGGCGACGCCGACCCTGCCGCCATCAACTATCGCGGCGAGGTCATCCGCGTGACGCGCGACGGTGAGACCCTGCGTCTGCATGTGAAGCTCCCCGAGGCAGACCGCGCCGATCTTGAACTCCTTCAGGACGGCAACGACCTGCTGTTGTCCTATCGCAGCGAACACCGGCGTGTCGCGCTGCCGGACGCAGTTGCCCGGCACGATGTGACCGGAGCCCGCTATGCCGATGGGGAACTAGTGCTGACGCTCAGCGCCCCCACTGACGGGGCCAACTGATTTCAGCGGCTCGGTCTGCAGGGGCCTCGAACTTCGGGAAGGTACCGATTAGATCACGCGGCTCCTACCCGGTCCAGTCAGTTGGCCGACGCCACACGCACTCCCCCGACGGTACGGCGGCCGCGCCTCAGGACAGCGCACGTGCCCGCCAGGAGGTGCTCGGGTCCAAGGACCAGATCGGGATCGGCGACCTTCTCGTTATTGAGGTAGGCGCCGCCCTCCAACACGGCACGTCGAGCGGCCGCCTTGGATTCGACGATGCCGGAGACCAGGAAAGCGTCGGCCAGTGGCATCGGCAAGGTGACCTCCGGTGCGCCCAGCTCCCGCATGATGGCGGCGAGAGTGGCCGGGCTCAGTTCGGCCAGTTGCCCCCGTCCGAATAGGGCGTTCGCGGCCTCAACCACGCCCTCCCGCTCCGCAACGCCGTGCACGATGTCGGTGATGTCATTGGCCAAGGCCTTCTGGGCTAGCCGCTTATGCGGCTCGTCCTCCGTGGCCTTCTCCAGTTCGTCGATCTCCTCGCGGGAACGGAAGCTGAAGACCTTGAGGTACTCCACCACCTTGGAGTCCTCAACGTTCAAGAAGTACTGGTGGAAGGCATAGGGGCTGGTCATCTCCGGGTCCAGCCACACGGTTCCGGACTCGGTCTTACCGAACTTCGACCCGTCGGCCTTCGTGAGCAGCGGTGTAGCCAGCGCATGTGCTTTGACCTGGTCGGAACGTCGCAGCAACTCCACCCCCGCCGCGAGATTCCCCCACTGGTCGGAACCACCATGCTGCAGGGTGACGCCGTAGCGCCGGTACAGCTCGCGGTAGTCCATGGACTGCAAGAGCACGTAGGAAAACTCGGTGTAGCTGATCCCGGCCTCAAGGCGGCGCGCCACCACGTCCCGGGCCAGCATCCGGTTGACCGGAAAGTGTTTGCCGACGTCGCGCAGGAAGTCGAGGACGGACATCGACTCAGTCCACTCAAGGTTGTTGACCATTTTGGCCGCGTTGTCACCCTCGAAGGAGACGAACCGCTCGGCCTGGCTGCGGATGCGTTCCACCCAGCTGGCGACCACCTCTTTCGAGTTCATCACCCGCTCGCCCGACTCCTTGGGGTCGCCAATCTGCCCGGTCGCTCCACCGACCACGAGGAAGGGCTGATGCCCCGCCTGCTGGAGCCGACACGCGAACAGCAGTTGCACGAGGTTTCCAAAGTGCAGGCTCGGGGCCGTCGGGTCGAAGCCCACATAGAACTTGACAGGTCCCTCGTCGAGGTGGGCGCCAAGCGCCTCCAGGTCAGTGGAATGGGCGATGAGCCCTCGCCAGAGCAGGTCGTCAAGTAGTGCATTCACGCACGGCAGCGTACCTCTCAGAACGAGCTTTGCCACACAGCAGTTGCACATGCAGAGATTCGCATATAAGAATACTCGCATGCAGACCGCGCGGGTGAGCGACTACGAGTCGGCCAGCACCTTGTTTAAGGCTCTGGCGAACCCGGTCCGCGTCGCCATCGTGCACATCCTCGCGCAAGAGGAACGCACGGTAGGTCAGCTGGTCACCGAACTGGATCTGACCCAGCCTCTCGTCTCTCAACACCTGCGGGTGCTGCGCGGCGCGAACCTGGTAGCGACGCGGCGTCAGGGCCAGGAGATCTGGTATCGGATCTGCGATTTGCATGTCGCTCACGTTGTGGGCGACGCCATAACGCACACACAGGAGGAATCCCATGACCACGACCGTTGAACATCACGCGGCCGAATCCCATAAGCACACCCACGGCCCAAGCTGCGGACACGAAGCGGTGATCCACTTCGATCACGTCGACTACATCCACGACGGGCACGCTCACCGCGAGCACGACGGCCATTACGACGAGTGCACGGCCTGCTCCTGTGGTAACTGC
>JAUNKK010000196.1 GCA_030532825.1 Propionibacteriaceae bacterium | reverse complement strand
GTGCAGCCCGAGACGGTGCAGTCGCTGACCCTCATGCAGGCCCTCAGCGGCGGCGCGGGGGCGCTGCTGTTTCTGCCCTTCGTGGGCTACCACATGCCTTCCTCGTGGGACGTGTGGCTGCCGATTCTCTACCTGGGGATCTTCTGCGGCGCCGT
Organism: Propionibacteriaceae bacterium; assembly: GCA_030532825.1. Classification (GTDB taxonomy): domain Bacteria; phylum Actinomycetota; class Actinomycetes; order Propionibacteriales; family Propionibacteriaceae; genus Arachnia. Next base: position 2,288 of record JAUNKK010000196.1, on the reverse strand, counting down.
GACGCTGTTCCTGCAGAGTTGGGCGCAAAGCTATGTTCCCGCCACGAGCTCGGCCGTCATCATGTGTTCCGAGCCCGTGTGGGCCGCGGGTTTCGCCATTGGGTTCGGCATGGAGCACCTGTCTTGGCAGGTTTTAGTCGGCGGCGGATTGGTGGTCAGCGCGCTGCTGTTGACGGCCTGGCCGACTGGCCGGGCTCGCCGCATCGACGCTCTGGTCGAGGAGTTGCGCCGCCGCACGCGACGCAACCCCCGATCCCGATCCTAGAAATCGCGGGCCTGAAAGGCCTGGACGGGGTTGGCGCGGCGCGAACGGCCTTCTTTCAGGCGCGTCGCGACGGTGAAGGCCAGTTCCAGACTTTGGTTGCGGTTCAGCCGCGGATCGCAGACTGTTTCGTACCGATTGGCGAGGTCGGCCTCCTCCAACCGGATGGCGCCACCCACGCATTCGGTGACGTCATCGCCTGTCAGTTCGATGTGCAGCCCACCGGGCCAGGTCCCCAGGGAGTCGTGGACGTCAAAGAAGCCCCGGACCTCCTCCACGACATCGTCGAACGAGCGGGTCTTGTAGCCGTTGGCGGCCTCGAAGGTGTTGCCGTGCATCGGGTCGCACACCCACGCAACCTGCCTGCCTGTGGCCGCTACGCCCTCAATCACCCGCGGCAGCAACTGCCGCACCTTACCTGCTCCCATGCGGGTGATGAACGTGATCCGGCCGGGCTCGCGGTCGGGGTCGAGCCGATCGGCAAGAGCGACGGCCTCTTCGGGCGTGGTCGTCGGTCCGAGCTTGATCCCCAATGGGTTCCGGACGCGGCGCAGCAACTCAACGTGGGCCCCGTCCAGCTGACGGGTCCGCTCCCCGATCCACAACATGTGGCCGGAGCAGCCATACAGTTCCTGGGAGCGGGAATCCACCCGGGTCAGGGCGCGCTCATATTCCAGGAGGAGCGCCTCGTGGGAGGCGTAGAAGTCGATGGTGGAAAGAGCATGGTCGTCTACCCCGCAGGCCACCATGAAAGCCAGCGCCTGGTCGATTTCGGCGGCCAATTCCTGGTAGGCCGCCTCGGCCTTCGAACTGCCCACGAAATCCCGGTTCCAGGTGTGCACGCCGCGTAGGTCCGCGAAACCGCCTTTAACGAAGGCCCGCACCAAGTTGAGGGTCGCTGCCGAGGCATTGTAGACCTGGATCAGGCGTCCGGGGTCGTGGACCCGCGCCGTGTCGGAGAACTCGAAGCCGTTGATGGCGTCACCCCGGTAACTGGGCAAGGTGACTCCCGAACGGGTTTCCGTGGCGTTGCTGCGCGGCTTGGCGTACTGTCCAGCGATCCGGCCCACCTTGACCACGGGAACCTGGGCGGCGTAGGTCATGACCACCGCCATGGAGAGCTGAACCAGCAGCTTGTCCTTGATGTTCTGCGCGGTCACGGCCTCGAAGGTCTCAGCGCAGTCACCGCCCTGCAACAAGAAGGCCCGGCCGGCTGCGACGTCGGCTAGTTTCTCCCGCAGATCGTCACATTCCCCAGCAAACACCAGCGGCGGAAGTTGTTCTATGGTGTCGATCACGCGGTCGAGGGCGGCCTCATCGGGGTAGGTGGGCTGCTGGGTGAGCGGAAGAGAGCGCAGTTCGGCCCGGGGCATCACAGCTGACATGCCGGGAAGATTACCTCACACAGCCCAATCGTCGGGTCACCGATTCGGGTCGTGGATTCCCTGGTCGATGGCGTATAGCGTCAACTCCACCCGGTTATGGAGTTGCAGTTTCCGCAGCACGTTTTGCACATGGTTTTGGACGGTGCGGTGTGACACGAATAGTTCCTCGGCGATTTCCCGGTAGGCCAGCCCTTTGGCCACCCGGCGTAGGACTTCCACCTCCCTCGTGGTCAGCACTGGCCCGTCGTCGTCATGGCTGCGAGCGACGTTGACCATGCGCCGAAACTCGCCCAAGACGAGACCGGCCAGGCCGGGGGTGAAGACGGCATCTCCAGCGGCCGTCCGCCGGACCCCTTCGATCAACTCCGCTTTGGAGGCCGATTTCACCAGATATCCCCTGGCCCCGGCTTTCATGGCCCGCAGCACATCGTCGCGTTCGCCGCTGGCGGACATCACCAGCACCTGCAAACTCGGGAACTCACGCACCAGCAGTTCGGTGCAGGTGGCCCCGTCGGGATCGGGGATCTGCAAGTCCATGACTACCACATCGGGCCGCGTGGCGCGGGCCCGTTGCAAACACTCCGTACCGTTCTTCGCGGAGGCCACGATCTCGAAGCCCTCTTCGGCGAGGTCCTCGCCCA
>JAUNKK010000003.1:86919-94230 GCA_030532825.1 Propionibacteriaceae bacterium | reverse complement strand
TTGTCGTCGGTCAAGTAGATGCCCAGCGCCTGCACCATCCCAATCACGAAGCCGCCGGCCACCGCGCCGCTGATGGAACCGAGTCCACCGACGGCTGCCGCAATGAACCCAACGGTGCCCGTGAACGACGCGGAGTACGGCGAGAGCGACCCGATAAACATGCCAAAGAAGATGCCGCCCACACCGCCGAGGCAGGAGGCAAGCAGGAACGATAGGTTCTGCACTTTGGCCACCGACACGCCCATCTGGCGGGCGGCATCGGGGTCCGCGGCGGTGGCCCGCACCGCTAGGCCGTCTCTGCCGAACCGCAGCCAGGCCCAAAGCCCTGCCATCGCCAGGATGGTGAATACGAAGGCCACCACGTCCGCAGTGTCGAGCTGGAGCCCAGCCACGGGTATGTTCTTGGTGGGCAGTGGCTCCGGGTACGCGCGGGTCTCTGCGCCAAACAGCAGTTGGCTGACGTTGTCCAGCACCAAGGACACCGCGAAGGTGGCCAGCAGCGCTGCGATGGGTGGGGCCTTGATGAGGGGCCTCACCGCGGTGAGGTTGATGACCCAACCGATGAGGGCGCTCGTGCCCGCGACCGCCAACAGCGACAGCCACCAGGGCCAGCCCAGGGGGCCCATAAACCACCAACCCAGCATCGCGCCGAAGCCGACGATGGAGCCCTGCGCGAAGTTGACCACGCCCGTTACGCCGAAGATCAAGCAGATCCCGACGGCGATGAGGGCATAAACGTTGCCTTGGACGAGGCCGGCGACGATCGTATCCAGCATGGTTCAGGCGCCTACGGGCACGTATGCCCCGTCTTTGACGACCACGGGAAGGACGGTGACGCCACCAGGGCGGCGCTCGGAGTCGAACGTAAAGTCGCCAAACTGCACCGTCTGCCATGTGCCCCCATTGGAGAGGGCCTGGAAGATACCCTCCCGGGAGGCCCCACCTCGTTCCACCGCCTGCACCAAGACCTTCAAAGCGTCGTAGGCGTAAGCGGAAAAGGTACTGGGGGTCTCGCCGTACTTTTCTTCGAAGCGCTGATAGAAACCGACAACCGCCGGATCCTGGTTACCGATGAGGAAGTTCTCGTAGATGAGGGTGCCCTCCGCAGCCTCACCCGCGGACTCCAGGAACTGGGGAGTGTTCTGGGCTCCGATGAACTGGCCCGTGAAACCGATCTCGCGCAGCTGCCTGACGACGCGGGCCCCATCCGGGCCGTACCCGAGATGGACGACGGCCTGTGGCTCGGCGTCGCGGGCACGGATCAGCACGGGCCGGTAGTCCTCCGAGTCGGGCAGGATGGGCGACTTGTAGGCGATCTCAAGGCCGGCCTCAGCCGCACTACGGCTGAAGATCTCGAAGGCCCCCTTGCCCCAGTCGCTTTCCAGGTAGACGACGGAAATCTTCTGGAACTGCCTCGCAATCCACTTCGCGGAACCCGTCTGATAGAACTCCTGTGTGAGGCAGGTCGACCACATGTGGTCGCCGCCCTTGGTGAAGTCGGGGTTTGAGTTCGTGAAACCGAACTGCACCAGCCCAGCCTGCTGATAGGTGGGAGAAGCCGCCATTGATGCGCCCGACGAGAAGTCGCCAAGCTCCGCCAGGATCGTCTGGTCAGCCACGAATCGTTGCGCGATGGGCACCGACTGCTTGGGGTCGGATTGGGAATCCTCCCACTTCAGCTCCACCTGGCGCCCGCCAACGCCCCTGGCGCCGTTGATCTCATCCAACGCGAGGTCGAAGCCCTTCTTCCAGTATTCACCGTACTCGGCACTAGGGCCGGTCTGCGGACCTGAAACACCGAAGACGATGGGCCCATCAGTGCTAGCGGCCCCGCTACCCGATCCCTGGGAACGTGATAGCGCCGTGCAGGCGCTGAGAGCGGTAATGGCCGGAATGGAGCCGAGAATAGCGCGGCGTGACAGATTTCTGGGCATGGTGAACTCGTTTCTGGGTACGAAAATTTCCCGCGATATGGCGAACGCCAATCGGGTGCGATAAAAAAGAGAAGTAAAAGCCAATCAGCGGCTAAGAGCCGCGATTCCGGAACGGCGGAGAGCTACAGAACTCAGCAGGGACGACAACAACACATGCAGGCGAAGCGAGGCGTGACCAGGGCGGCCAGAATCGCTGCGAAACGCATGGTTGCTCCCACGAAGTAGACGAATGCCACCAACGTAAACGCTCAGTGACGCACTGTCAATTACCGTCACTCTATCACCGGGATGGTCACGGACAAAGGGGCCGGGCCCACAGTGTGGCCCGGCCTCTTTAGCGGCGAGTTTTCGCGCCGTGAATCCCCTACTCGGCGGCGACGAACCAATGCACCTGGTAGGGCGCCAGTTCAATTACGGGTGGCTCCAGATCCCAGGTGACCCCGTCGAGCAGTTCGTGGGCCTGTCGTCCGAAGGGGGTGCGCAGCAGCCCCATGGGGATCGCGACCTCGTGCTCGGACATGTTGTAGACCTGAATCATGGGGCCGATGGGGTGGTCGCGGCGCATGACGAGGACCCGCCGGTCGCCGACATCCACCAGGTGGGACTCGTAGGCGGCGTGCAGTTGGGGGGTCTCACGCCGCACGTCAAGGACATGCCGCAGCCAGGCGTTCACCCTGGCCTGCGCCGAATCCGGGTTGTCGCCGAGCGCCGCGACAGCGTCCCAATCCATCACAGGCCGATGCACCCAACGGTTATCCTCCGCGTGAGCAGGGTCCTGGTCGAAGTCATAGTCGTTGAGCATCCCCAGCTCATCGCCCATGTAGATCAGCGGGATTCCACCGAAGCCGCAGACCACAGCGTGCAGCAGGTTGATGCGCGCCACCGCCAAGTCGATGGCTTCCTGGTCGCCGGCTTCGAGGGCGGTTTCGAGGCCCGCGAGCGATGCCAAGCTGCCGGAGATGCGCCGGTCCCCTGTCGCGGGGTTGGCCTGGAACACCAGTCCCCGGGCAAAGGACTTGGGGAATTCCCCGGAATAGAAGTCCGACAAGAAGCGCCGGTGCTCCGCGCCGTTGATGCCGACGGCGGCAGCGTCGCGGTCATCGACCGCCCAGCCGATATCGTCATGGCAGCGCACGTAGGTGCCCCAGGTGGCCGACGGGGGCTTAGCGGGGAACCGCTCTAGGGCATAGCGCAGCAGCGTGACATCGCGGCTGGCGATAGTGGACCATAGCTGCGCCATGAGCGAGTTGTGGTAGGCCAAATCTGACAGCTTGCCGTAGTGGCGGCCCTCACCGAAGTAGGCGATCAGGTCACGGGGGCCGACGATGGCTTCGGCCTTGAACACGACGGCGGGGGCGGCGATACGCACGGCCGCACGGAGCGCCTCCGAGATCTCGTGGACGGGGGGTTCATTCTGGCAGTCGGTGCCCATCTCCTTCCAGATGAAGGCGATGGCGTCCAGCCGCAGCACCTCGACGCCGTGGTTCGCGAGGTTGCAGATGATCTCAAGGTATTCACAGAACACGTCAGGATTGGCCCAGTTCACGTCCCACTGGTAGTCGTTGAACGTGGTCCACACCCAGCCGTTCAGGGTGTCATCCCACGTGAAGTTGCCGGGCGCGAAATCCGGGAAGACCTCGGGAAGCGTCTTCTCGTACTGGTCGGGGATGGTGCGATCCGGGTAGATCATGAAGTAGTCGCGGTACTTCTGTTCCCCGGCGCGGGCCCGCTCCGCCCACTCGTGTTCCTTCGCGACGTGGTTGAGCACCAGGTCGACCACCAGGGAGATGTTTTGCTTCCGCAGTCCCGCCGACAGCTCGGCCAGGTCGGCCATCGTACCCAGGTCGCTGCGAACGGAGCGGTAGTCGGCCACCGCGTAGCCGCCGTCACTGGCACCTTCGCGGGGTTGCAGCAGCGGCATCAGATGAAGATAGGTGACTCCCAGGTCCTCCAGGTAGTCAACGTGGTCCAGGATGCCGCGCAACGTCCCCGCAAAGCGGTCCGTATAACAGACGTAGCCGGTCATTGAGGGTTGCTGGAGCCAGTCAGGGCGCAGCAGCCGGGCCTCGTCGAGTCGCCTCAAGTCTGGACTTCGTTGCTCAATCGTGCGCTGAACGATTGTCTTGATCCGGACCACCAAGTCATCGGTGGCGTCTTTGTACACACGCCGAAGCGCCGTTTCCAGTTCGTTTCCGTAGCGGTCCCACCGCAGTTGCAGGACGTCTTCTGTGTCACCCATGGCCCAAGCATAGTGAAGCGTCCGCTGGATTTTCGCGGCGACAGAGATTATCGGTCCAGCCAAGGCGCCATGTCAGGTACGGGCTCAGCGTGCCGCTCGAACCCCGACCAACACTGCACCGCCCCGCTAGGCAACAGTTCATTAGGACAGCGGGCGAGCGTGTCTCGCAACTCTAGCTTGGCGCTCTGCAGACTCAGGAGCGCCCGACGGTCACTCGGGTCGGCTAGCCAGGCCTGCTCGCGCTTGAGGGCCTGGACGCGAAGTTCAGTCAGGCGGTTGAGGTGCGTCTGGGTGGCGGCGTCCGCGCCTGTGACCACGGCGGCGGCGCGAGACCAGCCGTGGTCGCGGTGGATGTGCAGCAGCCCGGGATGAACCGCCATGGCGTCGTGGACCTCGACCTCGGGAGCGATAACGAGCGCGCCGGCGGAATGGGCGTAGGCGGTTTCGTCACGGCCGGACTCATCCATGAGGATCTCCGTGGCCCGCATCACCACCTGGAAGACATCGGCCTCAGCCATGGCAGGGCGACGCCGGACGCCGTCGAGCTGGGAGGAGACAACATAGGTGCGGCCGGCTCCGAGGTGCCCGATGGCCATCTCGGCGGGCAGGTTCTCTCGAGCACCGCCGTCGACATAGGTTTCGGCGCCGACGGGAACGGGCCTGAAAACTCCGGGGATGGCGCAAGAAGCCAGGACGCCGCGCGTTAGGTGGTGTGGGCCGGGGTCGATGACGCGGTCCTCGCGGTTGACCAGCACCCCGTCCTGGCGCATGAAGTGCAGTTCACCGGTTTCCAGGGCCACCATGGCAAGGCGCAGTTGAAGGCCGGATGCCGCGACGCGACGCGGATCGAACACCTCGGGTTCTAGCAGCTTGGCCAGCACGGGGCCGGGCCGGTACAGCGAACGCGAATGCTCCAGCCCAGCTCGGGCCGCCATGAGGTCCCCGCCCAGCTTGGAGATCTTGCCGAGGTTCCCGGCCAACTGCGCCAGCAATCCGAGTGAGGTCTCAGCCCGAAGTTCCTGGTCGGGAGTGAGAGCCGCTGCGACGGGGTCCTCCGGCTCCTCGACGGCAGATGGTTCAGGGCGTTTCCGCCGCAACGGCAGCCAGGGACGGGCTGCTGGTTCCGCCGAGCGTCCAGCCTGAATGAGTTCCAGCCAGGCGGGCGCGTCAACCAGCAGCCGCGCCAGCCAGGGGCGTGGCACGAACATCTCCTCGGGTGTCTGCATGCCGCACCACAGCTCGTCGATGCGGCGCAGGAAGCCGATTTGGGCGTCACGTTCAGCGTATTGCGCGAGGCCCGCCGCCAGGATCGCTCCCGCCGAAGTGCCGACAAAGATGGTGGGCGTGAACTGCGGGTCGTGCGTGTAGAGGTAGTCGAGAGCGCCGATCTGGAAGCTGGCTCGTGATCCCCCGCCGGAGAGCACGCACGCGATGCTGGGGGCTGACTGTGGCTCGAACAATGGGATCCCAAACCAACCGCGACGCGCCATGCGCGCAGTCTATCCCCGCATGTCGCGCACTCTGGATTGCGCTAAGACCCTGAACCTAAAGTGACGCTTGAGGTCATTTTCACCGGGCTCCTCGCAGCCCGTTTCTCAGGTTCACCTCAGACAAGAAGGGCGCCCACCTCTCTCGAAGCGCGAGATAAAACCCCTAGTCAACAGGATTTTGGCGATCAAGACCAGCCGCCAAATCACACGGATGTGATTTTCCCAGCCCACCCAGAGAGTTTCTTGAGAATCCCTCAGGAAGTTCTCATGTGGGCTTGTGAGAAGCGTCCGTTCCTACCTAATGTCCGATCGGCCGACACGAACGGGACTCTCGCTGGGGAAGGCGTGTGGGCACAGGAATTGCAGGAGGAATGATGAACCGGATCAAGCGAACCGCTCGCGGCGCCCTCGCCGCGTTCGTTGTGGCCGGGCTGGTGCAGTCCGTGGGCTCGCTCGCCTGGGTTACCTCGGCCGACGCCGCCAGCTCCACGATGCGTGCCACCACCGCAGTCAATGTGCGCTCCGGGCCGGGCACGGGGTACTCCCGGATCGGCCTGCTGTACCCAGGGGAGCGGGTCCAGGCCCACAGCTCCAGCAACGGATGGACACGCGTGACCTACAAGGGCCGCGAAGGCTACATCGCCTCGGCCTATCTCGCGGGGAGCCTCGACTCATCGGGCGGCAGCAACTCGGGCGCAACGGGCGAGGTCTACACGACCACAGCCCTCAACCTGAGGACCGGCCCAAGTCTCAAGTCCACCATCCGAACCACGGCTGCCAAGGGCACGAAACTATCCCTCACCGGCTCAGTACAGGGCGAGTTCTCGCAGGTGACGTGGAACGGACAGCGGCTGTGGGCGGCAACGCGCTACCTGTCGCAGAGTGCCAGCTCCGGCGGCTCCGATCTGCCGACAACCACGCAGAAACGCCGCGCCACCACCGCACTCATGATCCGCACCAGCCCCGGCCGGGACTACAAGTCGCTGGGCGACGTGCCGCGCGGAACGATCCTGGACTGCACGGACGTCGTCACCAGCGGCATGGCCCAGTGCATCTGGCAGGGCAACGTGCGGTGGTTCAACAACAGGTTCCTGCAGTCCGTCAGCGACACCACGACGCCTGCCCCCGGCAAGTTGCCTTCGACCACCACACAGTACGCAGCGGCGAACCTGAACATCTGGTATGCCGCGACCGGTTCCCGCTACAGCGGGGAAATCCCCAAGGGCAGCGAGGTGGCCGTGACAGGCACCGTCACCTCAGGCCGGGCGCAGATCGTCTACAAGGGCGCGATTCGCTGGGTCACGGCCCGCTATCTCAGCTCCTCGGCACCCAGCAGTGGCGGTGGCTCGGATAACGGCGGCAGCCTGAACCGCGGCTGGTCGAAGGGTCTGGACGAGGCCAATGAAAACGTCAAGAAGATCGTGCGCTACATCTGGGGCAACGTCCCAGAGATCAAGACCATGTACGGCGTGCGCCCCGATGCGCTGGCCGACCACCCGTCCGGCCGGGCCGTGGACATCATGATCCCCAACTACAAGTCGAACAAGGCCTTGGGTGACCGCCTAGCCGCGTACTTCAAAGAGAACCACCAGCAGTGGCGGGTCCACTACATCATCTGGGATCAGAAGATCTGGAACGTCAACCGCGC
>JAUNKK010000003.1:0-86819 GCA_030532825.1 Propionibacteriaceae bacterium | reverse complement strand
AGTGGCGGGTCCACTACATCATCTGGGATCAGAAGATCTGGAACGTCAACCGCGCCTCCGAGGGCTGGCGTCCCATGGCCGGTCGCGGCAGCGACACCGCCAACCACAAGGATCACATCCACATCACGGTCTTCCCCAACTAGGGTGTCGCGCCGCCGGGGTGGCCTGACATGCCTCGGCGGCGCGGCCCTTCATTCGGTCACTTTCACCGTGCCGATGGCGCCCCTCTCAGCGTCCAAAAAGGCGTGATCGACGACGGTGTAGTGACCGGCTTCAGGAAAGGCGAGTTCCACGAAGCCACCTTGGGCGGCTTCCAGGCCCAGTGCCTGGGAGCCGCCCCCGGTGTTTCCGAAGGGGTCGCGGCCACCCATCAACTGATAGCCCCCCTCAAAGTAGACGGTGTCGAATTGCCCGCCGACGATGTGGAAGCTGGTGGACAGGTTCGGGCCGACATCCAGGACCCAGAACCGGATCCGCTCCCCCACCCGCGCGGCGAACGGCTGTTGCGCGTACTGGTAGGCGACGCCGTTGAAGGTGGCGTAGGTGGGCTCCTCGGTCTGGGCCTGGGCGGCGTCCACATCGGCGGCGGTCTCGGGACTGTCGCCTGTCCCGTCGGCCAGGTAGACCTCGGAGGCGACCAGCACGTACTCGCGGTCAACCGACGGAAGCCCACCCTCTGGCTCGACGATGACGGCACCGTGCATCCCGGCCGCAATGTGGGCGCTGATCGGCGGGGTACCGCAGTGGTACATCCAGATGCCGGCGCGGTGGGCGGTGAAGCGATACACGAGGGATTCGCCGGGGGCGATGGTGCGCATGGGGCCGTCGGGGGCCAAGTTGCTGGCGTGGAAGTCGATGGAATGCCCGATGGTGCCGTCGTTGCTGAGCGTGACCTCGAACACGTCACCGACCTTGCCGCGCAGCGTCGGGCCGACGGGTCCGCCGTTGAACGTCCACCGCCGCTGCCACACCCCGGGAGCCACCTCGATGGGGGTTTCGGTGACCCGCATTTCGACGCGATGCACCGTCTCCTCGGTGGGCGGTGGGGCCACCGGATCGACGATCGTCTGTAGCTCGGCGGAGTCGGCCTGAGCGGGGACGTGGCTGTGCCCACCGCCGTCGGAGCCGACGGGGGCGGCGGCTCTCCCCGCAACCCGCACGTCGAAGACCATCCCGGCCTGGCGATGCCCGACGACGGTACACCAGCCCTGCACGGACTCGCCAACCACTCCCAGGTCGAGTTCGGCACTTTCCCCTTGGGCGAGGCGGGGCGTGGCAGCATCGCCGATCTGCAGGTCGTGCAGCGTGGTGGAGTCGGCGCTGCTGAGCTCGATGATCACCCGGTCGCCTTCCTGCACGTCCACGGAGTCAGGGACGAAACGCATGCCTTCGGCCACTACCTGGATACGCACGGTGTTGCCCGATGGGGCGACGCTTTGCCCCGTCTGGCTGCCCCCGGTGGCGAGGCCGACGGCTGACGGGTCGACTCCCACGCCGATGGTCACGGCGATGGTCAGCGCCATCACGCCGGCGAGGAGCCCGTTGACGGTGATGGCCGACTCGCGTTCGGGCAGCTTCTCCCGCGGCTGCCCGGGCTCGACCTGAGCGAGCTTGCGACGCTCCGCGAGGCTTGCTCTAACACCGAGGATCATCAGGGGAAGAAAGGATGCGACAGCCGCCACTCCCAGGATCCCCGAGGTGATCTTCACCCACGGCGGGGTGGGTGTCAGGAACAGCACCAGTGCACCGTTGACGGCGACGATTCGCGCGGTGGCGAAACGGTCGAACCAGGCTGCTCCCGCCCGAATCACGCGGGGGCCGCCGCCCAGAACCGAGGGCAGTAGGTAGCTGAGGGCCCCGGGAAGCAGTTGGACGGCGAACCCCCCAGCCCACAGCGCCGCCAGCAGCACCGTCGCCTGGCTCCAGCCGGTCACGGGGGTGGCTATCACGACCCAACCTGTCACGACGAGCGCCACCACACCCCAAACCAGCGCGGCCAGGATCGAGGCGCTCGCGAACTCCCGGGGCGGGCGGCGGCGCAGCGGTGCCACCAGCACCCGGCCCCACCACAGCAGCGTCGCCAGGTAGCCGACCAGGCCAGCGGCGGCGATGTACTTCAGCCCAGTCAGAGCCCCACCAGCGACCACGGCAACGGAACCGATAAACCACACGAGCGTCTGGCGGGCGAGGACCTCGGCCCGATCGTCCATACGCGCCCGAAGCACCGTGGGCCAGAACGTCACGAGGGTTCCGACGACGGTCATCCCGATCCACCCCAGGAGGTTCGTCATGGTGTGGGCGACGAGCAGCCGCCAGTGCCATTCACTATCGAGCCCGAAAGCGAGGGCCGCCCCAAACCCGGCCCCGACCGGCAGGAAGCAGGCGGCGGTGACGTAGTACCACACGGCGATGCGGAACCGACCCGGCAGCGCGTCACGCAGCATTCGCCACAGGGACAGGCCATGCCAGATCACGGCCGCCGTCACCACCGACGCCCCCGCGAGCACCAGGTACCACCACGTGGCAGGCACCCCAACGAAGACTGCCAGGGAGCCGAGGCTGAGCAGCGCCAGCCGTCGGTTTTGCGCGAGCGTCTGCGCCTCGTTGGGCCGCACTTTGAGCAGCGCGTGCGCGAAGTGTTGGCTCCACACGAACACGGAGTGCGTGAGGGCACCAAGCAGCACCAGATGCACCATCAGCCAGGTGGATTCCGGCACGAACCGCTGTGCCACCGCGATGACGAGGGCCGACAGCAGCCAGACCACGACGGTGTAGTCACGCGAGCGGCGACGGCCCTCTGGGCGCACATCGGGCCGGCCAGTCATGCCTTCACCGCCGAGGCGATGGCCGTGAGGGCGAACAAAAGGATTGAGGCCACGGTCATGACTCCTCCGATTCGATAAGCGATAGTTTCGGTCAGAGCGCCGACGACGCGCACGGACATGCCCAAGTGCAATAGCAGCAGCGGCAGCCACATGGCGGGGCGGTACGGTAGCGGACGCGCCAACACCGTCGGAAAGATGATGGGTGCGTGTGCCATGATCATCGACATGGCGAAACCCAGGAAGGTGGCGTGGACCACAACGTCGTAGCCGCCGGTGGTTGCGGGGCGGCCGCCGACTAGCCAGGTCAGGCCCGCTACTGCGAGCCACACGTTACCCAGCAGCAGCGCGGCAGCGTTGTAGCGCCTCAGCCCCTCGGTGCGGATCAGCCGCCGCCCGACGTCGTCGCGGATCAGCCACAACGCCACGGCCAGCGCCCCGGCGCCGAAAATTCGGTCCCCGATGTCCGGCCACAGCAGACTCATCACGGCGGCGAGCGCCAGCCAGGTGCTCATCGTGACCAGCAGTGGCACAGCATGGCGACCCATAGTCAGCTGGGCCAGTTCGGCGCGCTCGGCAGCGATGGTAATGACGATGAATCCGGCTAACAGCGGCAGTAGGGACGGCAACTCGACCCGCACCAAGAGCCCAGCAGCCAGACATGCCAACAGCGCCCCGAGGACCTGTGCACCGACTAACGGCAGCGGCGCGCGACGATACAGGGCCGTCAGCACAGCCACCAGGGCGAGGGCCCCGTCGAACAGCAGCAACTGGCCCAGGACGGGGAAAACGCCGCTGATCAGCACCAGGGCGCCAGCACCCAGCAGCGCTGGCGCCACGTATGCCAGGCGATTGCGAAGCGCCTGGGCGCGTTCCAACGAAATGAGGGTGCCCATGAAGCCGAGCACCATGAGCGGCCCGTGCAGGTCCCCCACGCGGCCACTCGCAACGGGCGCCCACACCCCGAGCCGCACGAGCCCTGCGTTCAGGCCTACCAAGAGGCTGACGCCTGCCAGCAGTATTAGAAGAATCCGGCGCGACACGGGGGCCGGGGTGTCTGGGGTCAACGGTTGAGTTTCAGGCCCGGCGTTCCAGCTTGAGTTTCCAGGCGTCGGGACCCTCCTGCAGGTAGGAGACTGTGATGGCGTCGCCGTGGTGTTCCTCAATTTGCGCTAGCAGCGGTAGCGGATTATGGGGAGCGGCGAGCACAAAGGCGCCACCGGGCTGAAGCGAACCGACGACGCCGTGGATCGCGGCGTGCCGGATGGCGTGCGGGATGACGCGGGCATCAAGTTCGGGCAGTTGGTCGCCGTGGCCGCAGCCGCAACCGGAGGACTTCTCGGAGATGGGGAGTTCACTCATGCGGTGGATTTTAATGACTACCCACACGGCACGGAAGCCTGCTCCACTACGCGGCTTAGCGCGCCACGACGGTTAGCACCCCGTCCTCGTCGCTACTCACGGAGACCTCCGTATCGTAGACCCAGCTGAGGTTCTCCGAGGTGCACACCTCTTCAGGAGGCCCCTGCGCCACCACATCGCCAGCGGCCATCAGCAGCACTTCATCGCAGAACCGGGTCGCCAGGTTGATGTCGTGCAACACCACCACGGCTAGGCGCGACTGCGTGGACCCCGACTCGGTTTCACCCGCCGACGGGTCGTAGGTAGTTCGCTGTTCAGCGACGGTGATGTGTGATCCATGCACATGTTGGCGCACGCTGCGCAGCACTCGCACCTGGTGCTTGAGGTCTAGAGCGCTGGTTGGTTCGTCCAGCAGTACCAGTTCGGGCCCGTGCACCAGGGTTTGCGCCAAGGAAATCAGCTGTCGTTGGCCGCCTGAACACTCACCAAGATAGGTATTGGCGAGCGCACCAATTCCCAACCCTTCGAGGGTGGCATAGGCACGTTCCACGTCCTCTTTCGCGACTCGCCATCCAGACCCGCCCCGCTGGGCCGATACCAGCACGGACTCCATAGCGGTGAGCGCTATGTGTCCGGGAATCTCCTGCGGCATGTAACCGGTGACATCCTGCAGGGCCCGGCCCGTCCGGTTCCCGTAACTCACATGGCCGTGGTGGCGCTGGGCCCCAGCGATGGAGCGCACCAGGGTTGACTTCCCACAGCCGTTGGGGCCGAGCAGGCCGGCAACGACGCCGCCGCGCAGGGTGAGTGTGAGCCCCGAGAGCACATGGTGCGTCCCGTAGCTCACGGCGATGGATTCGAGGTTGAGCATGAGCATCACATCTTCTTGGGCTAGGTGGAGATAGCTGATGTGGTGCGGCGACGCCCCAGAATGATGAGCACGAACACCGGAACACCGACCAGGGCCGTGAGGATGCCCACCGGGAGCACCACACCGGGCACCACGATTTGCGCCACCGCGTGGGCACTACACAGCACTAGCGCCCCGCACGCCATGGCGGTGGGCGCGAAGAGACGCTGGCCCTCCCCCACCAGAATGCGCGCCACATGCGGGCCAACTAGACCGACGAAACCGATGATCCCGACGGAACTCACCGACAGGGCCGCGATGAGAGATGCGCCGAGCAGGGTCCACATCCGAACATCATCCACCTTCACTCCCATGGCGCGGGCACGCGCCTCCCCCAGCGATAGCGCGGTGAGCTTCCACTGGTTGATCCAAAACAGCGGGACCACGACCAGAAGAGCGACTAGGACCAGACCGATCGAGAACCACGTGGCACGTTCCAGCGACCCCATGGTCCAAAAGACCATTCGCTGGAGGGACTCCTGGGAGGCCCGGTATTGCAGCATCATCAGGACAGCTTGGAAACCGAACACCAGGGCTATGCCCAGCAGGATGATGGTTTCACGACCGGAACGGCGCAGCCGCGAGACGAAGGCGATGAGGGCGCTAGCCAGCAGTGCGAGCACGGAAGCACCGATCGGCACCGACGCCTCCGGGAACACAGGGAAGCTGAGCCCGGTGGCGATCACGATCGCCGCACCGCAGCCTGCCGCCGCCGAGGGTATACGGCTCCGCCAGGGGGTTGTCCAAGATCGTCTGCATCTGCGCGCCCGCCAGCGCCAACGCCGCCCCAACCACCACAGCCATCAGGGCGGGCGGCGTGCGCAGTTCTAGGACGACGGTACGAGTGCTCCCCGGCACGCTCATTCCCGCATAGGTCCGTGCGATGTCTAAGGCACTGACCCGAATGGGACCCACCATCATGGCGACCACGAACATCACCACGACGGCGATGAGGATGCCCCCGAGGATCAGGAGGCGCCTGCGCCTGATCCTCCAGAACTCGTCAAGCGCCTGGCCCCTCGTGCTGGACGCCTCGCCAGCCGCTGACTTAGCCTCCTTATGGGTCCGTCGCGCAGTCCGTCCATCCCCGGTCATGACATCTTTGCGGCAAAGACGCCCTCGGCCTTGAACGGCATGAACTTGTCATGGAAGTCACTCCAGGCCGCATCCACCTCCGGCAGCCCCTCGACCTGGAGCCCCTGCCATCTCGCGAAGGCGACGTAGGCCAAGAAATTGAATGGGGCGTCGTAGAACTGATGGTAGATCCCATACACCTGCTTCTCGCTAAAAGCTGTCAACTCGCTATACCCGGTTTCGCCGGATAGTTGCGCCAAGCTCTGGGCAGCCGCTTCGGGGGTGGCGTTGTAGCCCAAGTCCACATAGGCGGTGGCTGATTTGTCGTTCTTGTCCTGTTTCCCCCAGGCACCCCCCGTCGCGATGATGAGTTGCGGCTGGGAAGCGATCAGCTGCTCCGTCGTCACCGTGCCGGCATCGCTGTCCAGGAGGCTGCTGCCCAGGTTGTTTCCCCCGCTCGCAGTAACGATCTGGCCGAAATTGGAATCACCAAACGTCCGTCCGGGCTCCGAGACCCCGGGCGAACGCCACACGAACGTCAGTGGACGCTCGGATTCAGGTTTCGCCTTGGCGGCCTCGACCACCGGGTTAACCAACGAGTCGTAGTAAGTCAAGAACTCCTGGGCTTTGTCCTCGGCCCCGAACACCTGACCCAGGAGGAGGACGCTCGTGTGGGTGTTCTCGACTGGCTTACGCCGGAAGTCCGTCACAAGGTAAGGGATCTTGGCGGCATCCAGCTTGGCGTCAAAGCCCGCCTGCTTCGCGGCCTCGTATTGATCCAGGGTCATCAGGAATAGGTCGGGGCTGTGCTCAAGCAGATTCTCGACGCTCAGGTCCCCCTTGGCAACGCTGCCGACGGTCGGAATGTCGCCGGTTCTCGGTTGGATTGACGCCACCCGCTGATAAACGTCTGGGGCAGCATTTTGCAGGTCGGTTCCCCAGGCAACTACCTTGTCCAGCAGGTTGTCCCGCTGCAGGAACAGCAGCGCGAAGGCCTGCCGTGACTCTCCCAGAATGATCTTCGTGGGCGCTGCACTGAGCGTGACCGACCGATCAGCCACGTCCTTGATTGTCAGCGCTCCGCCCGAGGCGGACGGATCGTCACCCGATTGGCCGCCACCGCCGCAAGCGGACATCGTGGCTGCCCCCACGATGGCGGCGGCTCCTCCCAGGAACAGTCTGCGCTTCATATCCCCTGCTTCCCGCCGCCGTAGCGGCATCCTCATCGATGTGATTCAGGTGTTGCTGTGATTCTGGGTACCCGGGCATAGGCCCGAAACAACAAGAATTAGGTAACCCTAAACTAGATCCCAATAATTACGCAATATATCATTTCCTTTATCGTGAGGCTGTGGGGCCACCCACGCCGGGCAGGCGCAGGACCTGGGCGATGAGATAGGCTGCGGTCGATGGCCCCGTAGCTCAGGGGATAGAGCACCGCTCTCCTAAAGCGGGTGTCGTTGGTTCGAATCCAACCGGGGCCGCTAGGGCCGCCAACCCAGTCGACCACCATTTTCTGGTCACACATCACGCCGCCGACGCTTCGCACGCTACCGGAGCGCAACTCGACTGCACGGGATATGAGAGCGCTTCCATAGCTGTGGCTCCGTCGCTACAGTAGGGCCCACACGTCAGCGAAGACACGGGAACCGGAGGATCCATGACGCGGGTACCACCTAGAGGCGCCGACTACGGCATCCCACCTGAACGCCAGTGGCGCTACGGCGCAACACCCTGGCGCGAGATCCCGCCGTGTCCGCCGTGTGCCCGGGTGATCATCGACAACGACTTCGCTGGCGATCCAGACGACCTGTACCAGCTGGTGCACCATCTACTCTCCCCCAGCGTCAGGATCGTTGGGGTCGTCGCGTCACACCTGCGCGAGAACGACCCCATCACCTGCTCTACGACCACCGCCACCGACGCCGAGACCATCGCGCTGGACCTGTTCGCCCGGATGGGCCTAACGTCGAATGAGCTCGTGTGGCGAGGCTCTGAGGTAGCGCTGCCGACCCCGGACACCCCCATCGACTCACCGGCCGTCCAAGGCATCATCGCCGAGGCCCTGAGGGATGATGACACACCGCTGTATTACGCCGCCGGGGGTGGTCTGACCGATCTGGCCTCGGCCATCCTGATCGAGCCTGAAGTCGCGAAACGCCTGACCCTGGTGTGGGTGGGCGGCCCCGAATATGTCGGTTTGGCCGACCCACCGCCAGGACACATGCCCATCGAGTACAACCTCATGATCGACATCAACTCGGGCCGGGTGTGCTTCGATACGGCCGATCTGCACATCTGGCAGGTGCCACGCGACACCTACCGTCAGGTCATCGTCGCCGAGTCCGAGCTACGGATCGGCATCGGCAGCACGGGCCCGCTCGGCCGGTACATGTTTCAAGAGATCAAGCATCTGCTCGACAGCTGCCACCGCGACGGCAACCATCCGATCACCGGCGGCTATGACCTCGGTGACAATGCACTCGTCCTTCTGACAGCTCTGCAGACGGTGTTCGAAGCCGACACAGCTTCTTCACGCTGGATCACCCGGCCGACCCCGCGCATCATGGTGTCCGGCGACTACCGCCCCATGCAGGGCACCAGGCCAATGCGCATCTACACCCAGTTGGACACACGCCTACTCGTGGCGGACCTGTGCCTGAAAATCCAGGAGTTTGCCCACTGGCAGGCCACGGGGCAACCAGGGTGAGGAGGGCGCTGATCACAAATCGATGACGAATCCGGCCCACCGCTGGCCACCTCGACGCCCACCGGTAGGCTGTCCATGGAGCTAATGAAAGCGCTCTCAAGGGGTCAGGCAATCCTTGAGAGCCTCAGGTAACGAACAAAGGAGTAATCGTGACCAACCACTTCAAGAGGACCGCCCTTGCAGCGGTCCTCGGCCTCAGCCTCGCTTTTGGGGCCTGTAGCCCTTCCTCATCGACGAAGGATGCAAGCGACGGGCCCATCACCCTGACCGTCTCCGTGTTCAACGACTTCGGCTACGAGGAATTGTACAAGGAGTACATGCAACTCCATCCAAACATCACGATTGAGGAGAGCCGCGCCAGCACCACCACAAGCGCTCGCGATCACCTCAGCACGGGACTGGCCGCCGGCACAGGCCTAGCTGACATTGAGGCCGTCGAGGGTGACTGGATGCCCGAGGTCATGCAGTACACGGAACAGTGGGTGGATCTCAGCAGTGATGCCGTCAAGGACCGCTGGCTGGCGTGGAAAACGGCCAAGGCCACCGATGACGGCGGGCGTCTGCTGGGCTACGGCACCGACAGCGCCCCCAACGCCCTGTGCTACCGCGCCGACCTGTTCGCCGCTGCCGGACTCCCCTCGGACCGCGAAGAGGTGGCCAAGCTGCTGACCGGCGACTGGAACAAGTTCTTCGAAGTGGGTCAGCGGTTCCGGGCCGCGAACGGCCAGGTAGCCTGGTTCGACTCCAGCGGCGGGGTGTTCCAGGGCATGATCTCGCAACTGCCCAACGCCTTCGAGAACAGCGACGGCACCCCCATCCCGCTGGCCGAGAACAGCGGCATGAAGGCCGTCTATGACTCCATCGTGGCCAACCTTGATCAGTCGGCCCACCTCACCGCCTGGGATGAGGACTGGATGGCCGCCTTCCAAGGCGACCCCAAGTTCGCCACCATCATGTGCCCCAGCTGGATGGCAGGCTTCATTGAGGAGCAAGCCGCGGGGGTCACCGGATGGGACGTGGCCCAGGTCTTCCCGGGCGGCCCCAGCAACTCCGGCGGTTCCTACCTGATGGTGCCCGAGCAGTCGCAGCACCCGGAGGAAGCCAAGGCCCTGGCCGACTGGCTTACCGCACCCGAGCAGCAACTCAAGGCCTACGCGGCCAAGCAGGTGTTCCCCAGCCAAGTTGAAGCCCTACAGTCCCCGCAGATCACCGAGACCACCAGTTCGTTCTTCAACAACGCCCCGATCGGTCAGATCTATGCAGCCCAGGCCTCCGAGATCACCGTCCAGCCCTTCACCGGAAAGTACTACGGGGCTATCCGAGACATCGTTGGCGATGCCTTGAACCGCGTGGATTCCGGAGCCATGAATGCTGAGGACTCCTGGCAACAAGCCCTCACTGACTACGAGAACCTCAACATCTGATCCCGCTCTACACCCCATCCCAGCGCGGGTCCGGGGCCTTCCCCCGCCCCGGACCCGCCTACAACATCATCACTGTTCCTCAACCGATCCCGGGCCCGACCCCGGCAGGGATATGCGCGCTATGACCAACCAGATCAAGAGACCTCTCACGGGACGAGAACGCCTCGGGAAACTGGACGTGAAGCTCAGCCCGTACCTCTACGTTGCCCCGTTCTTCATCGTCTTCGCCATCGTCGGCCTCTACCCCATGCTGTACACCGCCGTTGTCGCCGTGCATGACTGGCACCAGATTCGCGGAAATCAGGGCTTCGTGGGGCTGGCGAACTTCACCAACGTCTTGGGCCAGGGCCGCTTCTGGCGATCCCTGGTCAACACCTTCTCGATCTTCCTGCTGTCCTCTATCCCGCAGGTGATTGCTGCCGTGTTCATCGCTGCCGTGCTGGACGCGAACCTGCGTGCCAAGACCTTTTGGCGCATGGGGGTGCTACTGCCCTATGTCGTGACCCCCGTGGCCGTGTCCCTGATCTTCGGCAAACTCTTCGCCGACCAGTCCGGTGTCATCAATAGCCTGCTCACCGCGCTCGGGCAAAACCCCATCGGCTGGCACGTCGACCGGCTAGCGAGCCACATCGCCATCGCGACCATGGTGAATTTCCGGTGGACCGGCTACACCACGCTGATCGTGCTGGCCGCGATGCAGGCCATCCCCCGTGACCTCTACGAGGCGGCGATCATCGACGGCACCTCCCGGGTGCGCCGCTTCTTCTTCGTCACCATCCCCATGCTGCGTCCGACCTTGATCTTCGTGGTGCTGACCTCCACCATCGGTGGGCTGCAGATCTTCGACGAGCCCAAGGCCTACGACGCCACCGGCTTGGGCGGCCCCGACCGGCAATGGATGACCATGACGATGTATCTGCATGAGATCGGTTGGGGCAAAACACGAGACTTTGGACGGGCCGCTGCGGTGGCCTGGCTGTTGTTCGTGCTCATCGTCATCGTGTCGGCGATCAACTTCCTCCTCATCCGCCGCATCTCCTCCAACAAGTCGGCCACCCCGAGGGCCAAGCGCACAAAGCAGGTGACGAAATGAGCCGGCCAGATCACGCCATGTCAGCCGCCGCGATCGAACAGTTCGCCGGTAAGGGCGCCGCACGAGCGGCACGTCGTCGCGCGATTCGACGCGGCGAACTCCCCCCGGCCCGCGGAGCAGCCTTCGGGGTGGACCGCCGTCCCGGCTGGATCACCTACACCCTCCTCACGGCGGTCTTCCTCATCTCCTGCTTCCCGGTGTACTACGCCATCCTCCTTGCTTCCTCCGACGGCGCCACCATCGCGGCGAACCCCCTGCCTTCGTGGCTGCCTCAGGGCAACCTGTGGGAGAACCTGGGCCGCGTGATGAGTTCGGACATCGACTTTTGGCGGGCCCTGACGAACTCGATCATCATCGCGGTGGTCACCTCCGTCTCCGTCATGTTCTTTTCCACCCTGGCCGGCTTCGCCTTCTCTAAACTGCGTTTTCGGGGCAGCAGGCCGCTTCTGCTGTTCGTCATTGGAACGATGGCCGTACCCACCCAGCTGGGCGTGGTCCCGCTGTTCATCGTGATGGCTCAGCTGAAGTGGATCGGTGAGCTTCAGGCGGTGATCGTGCCCGGCCTCACGTCAGCCTTCGGGGTGTTCTGGATGACCCAATATCTCAGGGCTGCGCTGCCTTACGAGCTGGTGGAGGCGGCCCGCGTCGACGGCTGTTCCATGATTCGCACCTTCTGGCACGTGGCGGTGCCCGCAGCACGCCCCGCCATGGCCATGCTCGGCATGTTCACGTTCGTGGGTTCCTGGACGAGTTTCTTCTGGCCGTTCATCGTGCTGGGCTCCCAAAACCCAACCCTCCCCGTGGCGCTGACTCTGCTGCAAGGCACCTATTTCAAGGACTATTCACTCATCATGGCGGGGGTGGTCCTCACCACTCTTCCCCTCATGGTGCTATTCGCCGTAGCCGGTCGACATTTGGTCGCCGGCGTGATGCAAGGAGCTGTCAAAGGATGACCACTTACACCTTCCCACCCGATTTCCTGTTCGGCGCCGCCACCGCCGCCTTCCAGATTGAGGGCGGCGCCCCAGACGACGGACGTGGCCGCTCCATCTGGGATGAGTTCTGTGACCAGCCCGGCCGGATCCTGGACGGGTCAAACGGTCAGGTTGCATGCGACCACTACCACCGGATGCCCGAGGATGTGGCACTGATGCGGGAACTCAACCTGAACGCCTACCGGTTCTCCACTTCCTGGGCCCGGGTCTCCCCCGACGGCCGAGGCTTCAACCCGAAGGGCGTCGATTTCTACTCTCGTCTCGTCGATGAGCTCCTCGCCGCCGAGATCACCCCATGGCTGACCCTCTACCACTGGGATCTGCCGCAGGCGCTGCAAGACCAAGGAGGCTGGGAGAACCGCGACACCGCCTACCGGTTCGCCGAGTACACCAGCCACCTCGTCGAGGCGCTGGGCGATCGCGTCGGCATCTGGACCACGCTGAACGAGGCCTGGTGTTCGTCGTTCCTGTCCTACGCCGCCGGGGTGCACGCGCCGGGTCACGTCAACCCTCGGGAGGCCGTGGATGCCGCCCACCACCTGCTGCTGGCCCACGGCCTGGGCGTTCAGGCGCTGCGCGCGGCGCCACGGGACCTCACGGTTGGGATCACCGTCAACACCAGCTACGCGCACCCCGCTGATCCAAACAACCCCGCCGACGTCAAAGCGGCCTCACGGATCGACGCTGGCTTCATGGGGGTCTTCCTGGACCCGATCTTCAAGGGCGAATACCCCGCTGAGGCACTAGAGGCCATGGCGGAAGCCGGACTGGGCAAGGCCGTGCGCGACGGCGACATGGCGCTGATCAGCGCCCCCATCGACGTACTTGGCGTGAACTTCTACAACGGCGCAGCCCATCGCGCCCCGGAGCCCGGCGCTGTGCCCGAGGTCACCGTCGCGGAGGGGGGATACCCGAACGCGTCCCCGATGGTCGGCAACGAGACAATCCAGCCGGTGCCGCGGAACCTGCCGGTGACCTCCATGGGCTGGGAGGTCAACGCCAACGACCTGCGGCTGATGCTGGAGCGGGTGCACCGCACCTACACCGGACCGGCGGGCATCCCCATCGTGGTCACCGAGAACGGGGCCGCCTATCAGGACCAGCCCGACGCCGCGGGCTTTGTGGACGACAGCACTGACCGCCTGGCCTATATCCGAGACCATCTCGTGGCGGTGCACCAGGCCATGAACAACGGCGTGGCGGTGCGCGGCTATCTGGTGTGGTCGCTGCTGGATAACTTCGAGTGGACCATGGGCTACACCGAGCGCTTCGGGATCGTGCGCGTTGACTACGAGACGCTGCGCCGCATTCCCAAGACCAGTGCTCTGTGGTACGCCGAGGTAGCCCGGACTCATCAGGTCACCGTGTGAGGACTCTGTTCCTGGGCGGACCCGGCAACATCTCGTTGTCCACCATCACCGAATTGCTCCAGCACGGCCACGAGGTGGCGGTGCTGAAGCGCAGCCGCGGTGGCCTGCTGGGGCTCGACAGCCGAATCCGGGTCTTTCATGGCGATCGGGATCACCTGGTAACACTGACCCACGTTCTGGCAACGTTCCGCCCAGATCTCGTTGTCGATGCCACGTGCTTCGAGGTCGGGCAGGCAGGCACGCTGATCGACGCACTCGCCGCCCAGCCCTGCCAGCGGGTGGTCTTCATCAGCACCGCCGACGTCTACGGATATCCGCTCAGCTGCCTACCGATGCGCGAGGACGATCCATGGGCGCCGCCCGTTGGGGAGTACGCCACGAACAAGCTGGCGATCGAACGGCTGTATCAGGAGGCGTTCCGTGGCGGGGAGCCGCGGCTCACGATCGTCCGCCCCGGGTATGCGCTAGGTAGAACCTTCGCGCTGACCGCCATGGGAATCCATCAGGGCGGGCCGCTGGTGGCACGGCTCCGGGCTGGGCTGCCCGTGCTCTCTCCTGGCGACGGCACGACGCTGATCGACGCCGGGGCCGCTCACAACACCGGGCGGATGATCGCGCAAATCTGCGCGGACCCGGGCACCGTCGACGAGGCCTACACGTGCGCTCATCCGCGAGCTGTGACCTACGACCAGTACCTCCAGGCGTTTGCCGAGGCCGTGGGAAAGCCGGCGCAGATCGTGCACGTGCCCACCGACTTCCTGCTGTCACTCGACGTCCCGGAGGTGGAACGCAGCCTCCTGCCCACCATGATGGGTCACCACCTATATTTCAGCGTCGAGAAGTTCGCGCGCCGCTTCCCTGGCTTCACATGGGACTACTCCCTGGCTGATGCGGCTCGCGACTTCATCGCCTACCAGGAGGCGCACGGCGGCTTGGCGGAGCCTGGACTGCCTCGGTTTGAGGATCGGGTTTTGGCGGCCTGGCTCCAGGGCCTCCCGGCGCTGCGCCGCGCGGCCCGCCGCGGCTAGGGCCCCGTCGATACGGCGCTCGCTTCGAGGAGCAGGGCTTGTTCCGGGTGTAGTGCCGGTGGGGTCAGGCCCACCTCGCCCAGGAACGCGCCCGTGGCGATGGCGCCTTCCGCGAACCACGGAGGTGGGATGAGCCCTGCTGGCTTGGCTCCGGGGGTGAGAGGGCGGACGTGGTAGCGGACGGCTGGGTCAAGCCCGGGCAGCCGCAGCCGATCCTGGAGCTCGTTCACGGCGAAGTCGACGGCGGTCAGGGAGAACAGGGCCTGGCTGCCGTCGGCAGCCAGCACCCCGTGCAGCCACATGGACCCATCGCCCACCTCGTCGCGAATCATGCTTCCGGTGAGCAGCAACTGGCGGTGCTGCTTGTACCAGGCCACCCAGCCTGCCAGTTCTCGCAGTTCCTGATCGGTGGCCTTGGTGAGGTCCCATTCGATGCCTAGGTGTCCCCAGATGGCTGTCGCCGCCCGGAAGGCCAAGTCGTGTTGCCGGGATGTGCTTTGATTGCGCCCGGAGGCGATGTGGGTGCCCAGCAGCTCCGGGGGGATCAACTGCATGGTCCAGCGCTGCATGGCCTGGCGTTCCAAGGGGTCGATGCAGTCCGAAACCCAAAACCGCTGTACGTGCCGGGCCATCTCCAAATCGATGCGGGCCCCGCCGGAGGAGCAGCTCTCGATCTCCAGGTACGGGTGGGCGGCCCTGAGTCGATCCATGATCTCCAGGGCGGCCGCCACCTGGGCGCTCGCCACGGACCGGCCGCCCTGGCCTTGATGTCCCGCGTCGAAGGAGTCGCGGTTGTGATCCCATTTGATGTAATCCAGGCGGTAGCGGCGCACGATGGCGTCCATGCGCTCGAACACCAGTTCCTTGGCCGCATCGATGGTGAGGTTCAACACCTGCTGGTTTCGCCAGGGTACTGGCCAGGTTGGGCCCGCCGCCAAGATCCACTCGGGATGTTGCCGGGCCAGCTCGGAGTTGGGGCTGACCATCTCGGGCTCGAACCAGAGGCCGAACTGCATGCCAAGCCTCCGGACGTGCTCGACGATCGGGGTGAGGCCGTCGGGCCATACCACCGGGTCCTCCACCCAGTCGCCCAAGCCGACGGTGTCGTCGCGGCGTCCCAGGAACCATCCGTCGTCGACGATGTAGCGCTCCACTCCGACGCTGGCCGCCAGGTCCGCCAGCCGCTTGAGCTTGTCTATGCCGTGATCGAAGCCGACCGCCTCCCACACGTTGAGGGCGACGGGCCGGTTGGGGCCGGGAGCCGCCGCTTGGGAACGCACCCAGCGATGAAAACCGCACGCCGCCTCGTCGAGGCCCTGACCGTGGGTGAAGTGCAGGCTGGGCGACTGGTACTGCTCCCCCGTCTTGAGCATCACCTCGCCGGGATGCAGGAGGGCGCCGCCGCCCAGGATCTGCTGGCCGCCCGGGACCCGTTCCAGAAAGCTCCGGGAGTTGCCTGCGCTGGCCACATGCAGTCCCCACACCTGACCGTGCCGGAAGTCGAAGCCTTGCGCCCCGCAGAGCATGACGGTAGTGGCATCGAAGCCGGGGCGGCCGCGCCGGTGTTCTCGCAGATGTACCCCGGCCGTCACCTGTCGGCGTTGCGGTACCCGCTCCTTGCCCCAGCGCCCCGTGAAGTCGAAGATTTCGTTCGCGCTCAGCGGCACCGGCAGACCAAGGTTCAGGCCCAGCAGGTGGTAGGTTCCGCCCAGGTTCCGCAAGCGTCCGCGGAGCTGCACGGTTCCTCCGGGTTCGAGGCTGAGGTCGATTTCTGCGGCAAGCCCCGCGTGTTCATCAACCAACTCGAAAATCAGGGTGGCGGCCCCAAGGCTGTGGAGGCCAGGGGTGAGGTCGCGCCCGTCGCAGGTGACGCGCTGGGTGCTCAGGCGTGGCGACCAGGCGGTGCCGTCGCCGCGATGCCCGAGGACTCCGGGTTGTCCGGGCCAGCCCGTCCAGGCGGCCGGCAGCACCCCCGCCTCTAGGGGGATGTCCGGGACGTTGTCGACGTCCATGCGCGCCAGCTGGACGGGCACGTCCGCCAGCTGCTCGCCGGACATCGCGCCCCAATCGGATCCCCAATGCAGCACGGCGGGCACCCCAGAGTCCCCGACATGAATCAGCACGGCCGTGGTGTCGACCCGGAGTTGAATGACCCAGTTCTGTTGTCCCATCGCCTGGCCCGAGTCTCAAGCCCGTTCGGTGGAGCGCCGGGCGATCAGTCTCGGCTCCAGGATGATGGGCTCGGTCATGGGTTCCCCGTGAAGTTCGGCTAGGAGCCGTTCCGTGGCGATGCGGGCGAGTTCCGCCCACGGGTTGGTCATGGTGGTGAGCGTGGGCGTGGTGAGCCGGGAGATCTCGGCATCGTCGAAGCCCACGAGCTTGACATCCTCAGGCACGCGGATTCCGGCTTCGTTGAGGGCCCCCAGGGCGGCGACAGCCATGTGGTCGGATTCCACGAACAGGCCGTCGAAGGATAGGCCGCCAGCGAGCAACTCAAGGGCCTGGGTCCGGCCCGAGGCGGGGTGATAGTTGCCGGGATGCACGGCGACGGGTTCCAGGCCATGGGTCGCCAGTGCGGCCTTGAGCCCAGCGAGCCGGTCCCGGGCAGAAGCCGTGTCGAGGTCGCCGGAAATGACAGCGATCCGGCGGCACCCCTGCTGCACCAAGTGCTCCCCTACAACGCGCCCTCCGAGCACGTTGTCGATGTCGACGTACCGGTGGGCGACGGAGAACCCGTCAGGCTGCGGGGGGCCGCTGGTTGGACGCCCCAGAAAGACGCACGGCCGACCCACCCGCTCCAGGAAGGCGGGGAGCTTCTCAGCATCGCGATGAGAGATCACGATCGTGCCATCGACGTGCCCGCCCAAGAGGTGCTCCTCCAGCTTTCGGCGGAAACCGCCATAGGACACATGCAGGGCCATGTGCTGATCGGTGCTCTCCAGCCGCTCGGCGACGGCGGCCACCGAGATGGCGAAGAAGGGGTCGTGGAAGACGCGGCGGTGGGGCTCGGAGGCCACCACGGCAATCGTGTTGGAGCGCCGCGACGCGAGTTGCCGCGCCGCCTGGTTGGGCACATAGCCCAGCCGTTCAACCGCGGCTTCGATGGCGGTCAGGGCGGTTTGGCTGACTCGCTCGCCGCCTCGGATAGCGCGGGAGACGGTCGCGCGCGAGACCCCGGCGAGCCGAGCCACATCGTCCAGCGTGGGGGCAGTCTTATGTGATGTCACATGGTCCTCCGTAGATCCACTGCGTTCGGGAGGCGACATCCTGGCACCACAACTTTGAGAGCGCTCCCAGAGTGACATAAGGCTACACCAGCTCGGGTCCTTGTCAACCGACGACACCCACCTACGCATTCCACGTCCCCAGCCCATCACGGACCCCGGTCACAGCCCGGCGCTGGGCGCGAATGAGGTCAGGAGGTTGAGCCGCCCCGGTTCAGCAATTGCTCGAAGGGGGTGACCTCCTCGAAGGCATCCGTAGCTCGCCGCCGCTCGGGTCCCGTCAGGCAGCCGCGGAGTTCCCCGGCTGCCTCCTCGATGCGGCGCTGAAGCGCCGCCGCGCCGGACCCACCGAAGTCCTCGGTCGCCGCGAACACCCCAGTCCGCACCACCTGTGCCCCCAGGTAGGACAGCAGCGGACGCATCGCGAAGTCAATCACTAGGGAATGCCGTGCGCTGCCGCCTGTAGCCGCCAACAGCGTCGGCATCCCCTGGAGCGCCCCCGGCTCCAGGATGTCAAAGAAGCTCTTGAACAACCCGGAGAACGAGGCGGAGAAGGTCGGCGTGACCGCCACGAGGGCATCGGCCCCGGTGCCGGTCGCGAGGGCCTCGGCCTGTGGGGCGGTGACGTGGCCGGTGAGCACTGCGTCGGGGATGGCGTGGGCGGGGTCGCGCTGGGCGACCACGCCCACGTTATCGGAGGCGAAGGCCGCGGCGAACCCGTCGGCCAGTAGTTTGGTGCTGGACGGCACCCGCAGCCCCGCGTGGACGATGACGATTCCGCTCATAGCCGACCCGCCGCCCCCGCGTTGTCTTCCTCGGCGCGGGTTCCGGTCCAGCGGTCCACCGCGGCCTTGCCCTGCTCCGGTTCGCTGGTGCCCAGCGCATCCCGGCGGGTGGCGTGGGTCGGGGCCTCGGGAACCCCAGGCGCACGTCGCGCCTCGAACTCACGACGCAGCACCGGAACCACCTCGGTACCCAGCAGTTCCACCTGCTCTAGCACCGTCTTCAGCGGCAGCCCCGCGTGGTCAACCAGGAAGAGCTGGCGCTGGTAGTCGCCCACGTAGTCGCGGAAGCCGAGGGTCTTCTCGATGACCTGCTCCGGGGTTCCCACGGTCAGCGGTGTCTGGGCCATGAACTCCTCCAGCGACGGTCCACCGCCATAGACGGGGGCATGGTCGAAGTAGGGTCGGAACTCGGCGACGGCGTCCTGCGAGCTGTGCCGCATGAACACCTGGCCGCCCAACCCGACGATGCCCTGCTCCGGGGTGCCGTGCCCGTAGTGGGCGAAACGGCGCCGGTACAGCTCGACCATGCGACGGGTGTGGCTCGGCCCCCAGAAGATGTGGTTGCTGAAGAAGCCGTCCCCGTAGTAGGCGGCCTGCTCGGCGATCTCGGGGCTGCGGATGGAGCCGTGCCACACGAACGGGGCCACGCCGTCGAGCGGTCGCGGCGTCGCAGTGAAGGCGTGCAGGGGCGTGCGGAAGCGCCCCTCCCAGGTCACAACCTCCTCATCCCAGAGCCGACGCAGCAGGGCGTAGTTCTCAATGCTGAGGTCGATGCCGTCGCGGATGTCCTTGCCGAACCAGGGATAGACCGGGCCCGTGTTGCCGCGCCCCAGCATCAGGTCCATCCGACCGTCAGTCAGGTGCTGCAGCATCCCGTAGTCCTCGGCGATGCGCACCGGGTCGGTGGTCGTGATGAGAGTCGTGGCGGTGGACAGGATGATGTTCTTGGTCTGTGCCCCGACCCAGGCCAGGGTCGTGGTTGGCGAACTTGCCACAAACGGCGGGTTGTGGTGCTGTCCCACAGCGACGACGTCGAGGCCGACCTCGTCCGCGAGCTTTGCCATCTCGACGGTGGCCTTGATGCGGGCGTGCTCCGTCGGGGTGCGCCCTGTGGTGGGGTCGGTGGTGACGTCACCGACGGTGAAGATTCCGAACTGCATGTTTCCTCCTCGGACGGGTCAGTTTAGTTGAATAGTAAACCACTCCGAGTGAGGGTTTATTCCGTCCCTGCGTTAGGAAGCATCGTAGGCGCGCGGCGCTGCCGGGAGCACCAACGGGGTTCCCGTGACCGGATCTGGAGTCACAGACACCTCCAACCCGAAGATCGTTTCCACCGTATCTGCCGTCATCACCTCGGCAGGCGGCCCCTGGACCAGGATGTCGCCGGCCCGCATGGCGATGACCCAGTCGGCGTATCGGCATGCCTGATTGAGGTCATGCAACACCGCCACCACCGTGGTACCGAGCACCTGATTCAGTTCCCGGCACAGTTCCAGCACCTCGATCTGGTGGGATAGGTCCAGGTAGGTGGTGGGTTCGTCAAGCAACAGCACCCGCGTCTGCTGGGCTAAAGCCATCGCGATCCATACCCGCTGCCGCTGGCCGCCGGACAACTCGGAGACGCGCCGCTGCGCCAGGGCGTCCACCTGCGTGCGGGCCATAGCGGCGCTAACCTGCTCATCGTCCTCATCCGACCACTGGTGCAACACGCTCTGGTAGGGATAGCGGCCGCGGCTAACCAGCTCGTGGACCGTGATCCCGTCCGGCGCAATCGACGACTGGGCCAAAAAGCCCACCTCCCGGGCAAAGGCTTTCGGCCGCATTCCAGTGATCGCCTTTCCGTCGAGCAGGACGGTGCCGGCGCGCGGCGGCAGCACCTTGCTGAGCGAGCGCAGCAGGGTCGACTTGCCGCAGGCATTCGGCCCGACGATCACGGTGAACGACCCCGTCTCGATGGCGACATCAAGGCCCGAGACCACGTCGGCGCCGCCGGCGTATCCCAGGTGAAGGCCCCGGCCCTCAAGCACTGAGGGCCGGGTCGTCTCCACGCTCACGCCGGGATGGCTTGGACGATCTGCTCGCGCACGACGCGTGCGGCCGTCGGGCCGGCGTTGAGGAAGAACGGATCGTCGTCTACCTTGACGGCTTGCCCTGCGGTCACCGCCCCGAGGGAACCCCACAGGGGCTGGTCCGTCAGCTCGGAATCATCGCCGCCCTGGACGCTGTAGAACAGCCAGTCGCCGTCGGCCTGGTCGAGGGTCTCGGCGGACAGCTCGTGGGAAACCCCGTCGGTGAACTGCTGGGTTTCGGGCCGCGACAGGCCCATGTCGGCGACAACGGATCCAGCGAAGGACAGCGGCCCAAAGACACGGAGCTTGTCACTGTTCTTACGCAACAATGAGATCGTGCCCGCCGCCGTCAGCGAAGCACCCACCTTCGACGCATCAGTTGTCAGGCCATCCAATACCGCCTGGGCTGCCTCCCGTTTACCGAGGGCATCCGACAGCAACAGGAAATCGATCTTCCAGAACTGCCCAGTGCCGCGCATCGACACAGTTGGCGCGATCGCGGAGAGGTTCTGGTAGAGGGTGTCCGCATCATCCTTGCCGGCGATGTTGGTGAGGATCAGATCAGGATGGAGCGCCCCGATGGCCTCGATATCCGGCTTCGTCCGGGACCCGACTGCCGTGATAGCCGCGATGGCCTCGCCCTGGTCCGGGTAGGCGTCCTTCAAGTACTGCGGCACGGGCCCCTCGGCACCGGAGGCGGCCGTGGAGCCGATCGGGCAGAGGCCGAGCGTCAGCATCGCATCAAGCTGGCCTGTGGCGATAATCACCACCTTGGTCGGCGCCGCGCTGATTGTCGTCTCCCCCTGGTAATGGGTGACGGTACGCGGAAAAACCCCATCGGCCTCACCGGACCCCAGGCCTTCATCGAGTTTGCTCGGAACATCGGTGGCAGGTGGCAGGCTTCCCGTAGTGGCGGAGGGGGCGGCGGTCGTCGCTCCGGTTGCCGACTCAGAGGTTTTCCCCGGCGAACCGGTGGTGGAGGAACAGGCGGCCAGGACTGACAGAGCCGTTGCGGTACCACCTGCTAGCAAGGCGCGCCGGGAGACGGTGGAGAAGTATGGATGATGTGCCGGAATAGCATTCATGTGGATAAGGCTAACCTTACTCATGATGTAAAGGCCACCGTGTCCATCTTTTGCCCTGCCCTAGGAATGACGTCCATGCTGCTTCTCACCCATCCGGACCCTAGCCCAAGCCGCCACACGGGCGGGAGGCGTACGCCTCACCGGAACGTCGTTATCAGCCTCCTCGCCCCCCTGCTCGCAGCAGTGATCCTGGCCGTACTCGTCACCGAAGGCCTGGCGCTCGGCTCCCGGGAATTGACCCCGACGGAGGTCTGGCAGGGGCTGCTGGCCCATGACAACTCCGTCGCCAGCCGGGTCGTCTGGGGGCTGCGCATTCACCGCACGATCCTGGCAATCATCGTCGGCGCCGCCCTAGCCGTGGCCGGCGTGGTCATGCAGGCCTTGACCCGAAATCCGCTCGCGGAACCAGGAATCCTCGGCGTCAACGCCGGCGCTTCCCTGGCCGTGGTGGCGGCGATCGGCGGCTTCGGGTTCACCTCGGTCAGCCACTACCTGCCCTTCGCATTTGGTGGGGCCGCGGCGGCCGCCACCCTGGTGTATCTGATGGCACGCCGCTCAGCCGACGCAGGGCCGGCCCGCCTGGTGCTGGCGGGCGTGGCGCTGGGAGCCAGCCTCTCGTCCATCACCGGCACGGTGACGATGTACAACACCAAGCTGTTCGATTCCTACCGATTCTGGGTGGTGGGCTCCCTGGAAGACCGCGATCTCGGGGTGCTGCTCTGGGTGGCCCCGTTCCTGGCGGTGGGACTGGTACTGGCGCTGGCCTCAGCCCACAGCCTCAACGCACTAGCCCTCGGTGACGAGCAGGCCACCGCCCTCGGGGTGAACCTGAAGGTGGTTCGGGGCGCCGCCTTCGTGGCCATCACCCTGTTGTGCGGGGCAGCAACAGCAGCGGTGGGACCGATTTCCTTCGTCGGCTTGGTGGTCCCCCACGTGGTACGGCTGGTGGTCGGGGCAGATCAGCGTCGTCTCTTGGCCTGGTCGCTCGTTGTAGGGGCGGGCCTGCTGCTGGCTTCTGATGTCATCGGACGGCTTCTCATCCGCCCGGCAGAGCTGGAGGCTGGGATCGTGACCGCCTTTCTTGGGTCGCCAGTGCTCCTGCTCCTCGCCATCACCAGCAGGAGGAGCGCATGAACCGCCCGGGCCCGATGCTGGGTGCTCCGACAGGCCACGTCCGGTTCGGCACTCGCCGCAGCCTGCTGCTACACCGGCGTTCCCTGGTCGTCGTCGGAATTTCCCTGGTGGTCATCCTGGCAGGAACGGTGGCATCCCTCACCACCGGGGCTTATCCGGTTTCCCTTGAGGAACTGCTGGCGGTGTTCCGGAATGGGGGCGAAGACCTCGCCCCCTTCATCGTCCTGCAGCAGCGGCTGCCCCGGGTGACGGGGGCGCTGGTCATCGGCGGCATGTTGGGCCTGTCCGGGGCACTGTTCCAAAGCGTCTCCCGCAATCCGCTCGGCAGCCCCGACATCGTAGGCTTCACGCGGGGCGCCACGACCGGTGGGCTGCTGGCCATCTTAGTGTTTTCCACCACGAGCACCCTCGCCACGGGCGCAGGCGCGATCTTAGGCGGGGCAGTCACCGCCGCAGTGGTCATCGGGCTAACGCTCCGGCGCGGAATCGGCGGAGATCCCCTGGTGCTGGCTGGCATTGCGCTTGGGCAGCTGTTGGCCTCGCTCAACGACTACCTGCTGGCCGCGGCCAGCCTTGAGGCAGCCGAAGCGGCAAAGACCTGGCAGCACGGTAGCCTCAACGGCATCACCTGGGGAATCGTCACCCCCCTACTGATCACGGCCGCCCTGCTGCTGCCGGTAGGGTTGTGGGTAGCCGGGCCGGGACGGATCCTTGAGATGGGCGATGACGCGGCCGCCGGCCTGGGCTTACGCGTCCAGCGGACGCGGGCCGTGATGATCGGCTACGGGGTGGTGCTGGCGGCCGTGTGCGTGGCTGCCGCCGGCCCGATCGGTTTTCTGGCCCTGGCAGCTCCGCAGCTAGCGAGTCGGCTCTCGCGCTCCGCGGGGATCAGCCTCCTGCCATCGTTCACCGTGGGGGCGACCCTGCTGCTCCTCGCTGACTTCACCGCGGGTCGGCTGCTGAGTCCGTTCCAGATCCCCGTGGGCTTGGTTAGTTCGGCCCTGGGCGGCCTGTATCTCATGTGGTTGCTGGGCATGGGAGGCCGCCGTCCCACCGTCCGCCCACGGGCCTGAGAGCCCGGCGCCCCACACCGCAGCTACGCTGGGGTCAGCCGCCTAAGGAGCCGACATGAGTATCATCGCCGGAAAGGAGTTGTCCGCCTGGACGGCCGCCCTGCCCCTGCTCGCCGATCTCATCGCCTGCCGGGAAACATCGTGGTTCAATCCCGGGGTGCTGGCCGGTGAAGCTGCCCTGGCGCCGGTAGGGCTAAGCGTCTCTGACATCGACGACGCCGCCGCTCGGCTCCGACGCTTCGCCCCGTACCTGGCGCAGGTCTTCCCCACGACGCGCCGGATGGGCGGAATCATCGAATCGCCCCTGTACGCCATTCCCGGGATGCAGGCCGCCTTGGAGGAGCGCGCCGACACCCAAATCCCGGGGCGGCTGTGGATCAAGATGGATGCCGAGCTGCCGGTCTCTGGCTCGATCAAGGCCAGGGGCGGCATCTACGAGGTCCTCCACCACGCCGAGCGGGTCGCCCTTGATGCGGGCTTCCTCTCACTGGGTGATGACTACCGGAAGCTCGACTCGCCCGCGGCCCGGGAATTGTTCGGGAGGCACGCGATAGCGGTTGGCTCTACCGGAAACCTGGGGTTGTCCATCGGAATCATGGCCGCCCAACTCGGCTTCCGCGTCACCGTACACATGTCCGCTGACGCACGGATCTGGAAGAAGAACCTGCTTCGCCGTCATGGCGTCGAGGTGAGAGAGTACGCCTCGGACTATTCCGTCGCCGTGGCCGAAGGCCGCCAGGCGGCAGAGAAGGACCCAGCGATGTACTTCGTGGACGACGAGAACTCAAGGACGCTGTTCCTAGGCTACGCTGTCGCGGCTCGGCGGCTGGCCGGGCAGTTGCGGGCCCTCGACGTGGCGGTGGACCGGGACCACCCGCTGTTGGTGTATTTGCCATGCGGAGTGGGAGGCGGACCCGGCGGGGTCGCGTTCGGGTTGAAGACGATCTTCGGCGACGCCTGCCACCCGGTCTTCGCGGAGCCCACGCATTCGCCCTGCCTATTCCTGGGCGTCTACACGGGCTTACACGACCACATCGCGGTACAGGACTTCGGAATCGACAACGCTACGGCGGCCGACGGTCTCGCGGTGGGCCGCGCGTCGGGCTTCGTGGGGCGGGCCATGGAGAAAGCCATCGATGAGTATTACACCGTCACCGACGACACCCTTTTTAGCCACCTAGCGCTGCTGGATCGGGCCGAGGAACTCCGCGTTGAGCCGTCCGCTGCCGCAGGATTCCCTGGCCCGCTGCGGGTGCTGGCCGATGACGCCTACCAGCACCGCGCCGGGCTCACCACCGCCAGGCTGGCCAACGCGACGCACCTGGTCTGGGCAACGGGCGGCTCCATGGTCCCAGAGGCAGAGATGTCCACATATCTGGAGCACGGCACCCGGCTTGTGTAAGCCCAGTTGCCGCGCAGAGCCGGGCCTAGAGTAGGCCGTGGCCTTCCAGAAGAATGCGCACCCCAATGATGATAAGCACCATGCCGCCGAGGAACTCGGCGGGCCGACGGAACCGGACCCCCACCCAATGCCCAATTCCCACGGCTGCGAAGGATGTGACCAGCGTGATGAGGCCAATGCAGAGGATCGCCTGGAGGATCGAGACATCCAGCATCGCGAACGAGACGCCGACGGCGGCCGCGTCAATGCTGGTGGCGATACCTAGGATGAGGAGTTGCCGCAGATTCAGGCCACCCTGCACGTCGGCGTCTTGGCCATCGTCCTGAAAGGCCTCCCAAGCCATCTTGCCACCGATGGCGACCAGCAGGCCGAATGCGATCCAGTGGTCGACGGGGTCTAGGACGCCGGTAAAGCTGCTGGACAGCAGCCAACCAGCCAGGGGCATCACGACCTGGAATCCAGCGAAAGTCAGCGCCACCAGCAGGGCATGGCAGTAATTGAACCTGCCCATCCGTAGGCCACGAGTGAGCGAAGCGGCAAAGGCGTCGGCGGACACGCCAAATCCGATCATCCACAGGGATAACAAGCTCATTTCGGGCCTTCCAGAGCTATTATTGAGAATAATTCGCGCTAGTCAGAATTGTTGACGCGGCGCGTCCCTTCACACTGTGGACCCCCTAGTCCCGGTGTGTCTACGCGCAATTCAAAGTGTGATTGACCACACTTTTTGCGACATAGACCGCCGTTATTTGACACGCCCCTCCCCCGCCCGGAAAGTGGGACGAAGGATGGACATATGGGCTGGAATAGAGCACTGTGGCGGTGACGGCATCCGCCGTCATCAGCAAACGTAAGGAGACGACGGTGGCAACCGGCTCTGAAGTGACCCGGGTTGCGGAAGACTATCTGGCGCTGATCTGGAAGGCCTGCGAGTGGCCCGACGACGGCCGCCGCCCGAACACCACCGATCTCGCGGCCGCGTTGGGGGTGACGCTGTCCACCGTCTCGGCGGGTCTGAAGCGTCTAGCCCGGGAGGGCATGATCACCTACCAGCCCTACGGCGGAATCGAGCTCACCGAGGCCGGGGAGAAGATCGGGCGCGAGGTCGTTCGGCGTCACCGCATCATCGAAACGTATCTGGCCGAGCACCTGGGCATGCCATGGGACCAAGTGCATGACGAGGCCGACCGGCTAGAACACGCCGCCTCCGATGCTCTGATTGAGCGCATGGACGCCGCCCTCGGCCACCCCGCCGCCGATCCGCACGGCGACCCGATCCCACGGGACGCGAAACTCGCCGAGCGCCGAGCTACCCTCATCGCCCATGCGACGCCGGGAACTCAGGTGCGCGTGGCACGCGTCTCCGACGTTAATCCCGACATCCTCCGCTTCCTGACGGGGCACGGCATCTCGATCGGTACCCAGCTGCGGGTGCTGTCGCCGCTGTCGGGAATGGGGCTCATGACCGTCGAACACGCGCAGTCCGAGATCGAACTCAGCACCCCTATAGCGGAGGCCATCCACGTGGCGCCGGCCTAACTACGGTTCCAGAGCACCGACGTGAAGCTGGCCCCTAAGCGAGCCCCTCGGCCTTCAGCCACTCGGCTGCGATTGTCGTCGCAGAAGCCTTGTCCTTCACCGAGCGTCGGTTCATCTCGATGAGTTCGGACGGCTCTAGGGCCTGCGAGACCTTGTTGATGGCTTCAGCTGCCTTGTCGTCCACCTTCTGGGACACGATCGGCGCCACGTGGGAGGCCAGGAAGATGCCTTTCGGATCCTCCAAGGCGACGAGGTCTCCCTCCGCCATCACCGGATCGGCGGTGTAGATGTCGGCCAGTTGCACCGACCCATCGCGCAGCGCCTTGACGGTCAAACCGCCGCCGCCGTCTTCAATGGGGCTCACCTGAGCGGTGACGCCATAGAGCGTCTGGAGCCCCTCCGGGCCATAGGGCCGGGTCTGGATCTCGGAACTGCCGCCAATGGTGACTTCTCCCACGGACGCGAGGTCCCCGATGGTCGTCAGCGAATTCCGCTCGGCGTAATCCTTGGTGACCACGTACGCGTCCTGATCGGTGGCGGGCGCCATCTCCAGCACCCGCAGCCCCTCGGGCATAACCGCCGACAAGGCCGTGTAAACGTCGTCGGCAGAGCGGGCCGAGGTGTTTTCATCGAGGTATTGCAGCAGGTTTCCGGTGTACTCGGGAAAGACGTCGATCGCCCCGGACTGGATCTCGGGCATGTAGACCTCCCGCTGCCCGATGCGATACTCGCGCTGCACCTCGAAGCCTTCCTTTTCTAGAGCCTGGGCGTAGAGCTCGGCAAGGATTTCGTTGGAGTAGTAGTCCTGACTGCCGACCACCAGCCTGGACGAATCGTCGTTCGTACCGGAGAGGCTGTCGGCGGACCCGCAGGCCGTCAGGACCAAGGTCGTGGCGCACAACGTCGCGGCGACGCGCAGGCTGAACTTGTTTCTCATGCGAACTCCTTGGCTATCGCGGGTTTTCGGCTTGGGTCGAGGGTTCGGGTGACAGCCCGTTGCAGCCACCACAGCAATAGGTCCAGCACCAGGGCGAGGACTACCACCAACAAGGCCCCGCCGAGCATCTGGGGGTAGTCGCGGGCTTTAATCCCGGTGAACAGGAAACGACCGAGACCCGAGTCAGCGGTGTAGGCGGCCAAGGTCGCGGTGGCGATGACCTGAAGCATCGTGGAGCGCAACCCCTCCAGCACTATCGGGGCTGCCACAGGCAGTTCCACCCCAAACAGGATCTGCGGTTCGGACAGACCGATGGCGCGGGCCGCGTCGACCGTTACGGGACTCGTCGCCGCCACCCCCGCATGTGCCCCCGCAAGCAAGGGCGGGATCGCGAGGATCAGCAGGGCGAGAAACGGCGCCACGAGACCGATCCCCAGAGCCAGCCCGAAAAGCGTCAGCAGGCCCAGGGTCGGCAGCGCCCGAGCCGCCCCAGCGATGAGCGGCACAAGAGCTTGCCCCTTGCGGGCGTGCCCGATGACAACCCCCACCGGGATCGCCAGAAGCGCCGCCACACCTACAACCGCGAGGGTCACGGCTAAGTGCTGCAGCAGCCGGGCGGTGATGCCGCCCGTCCCCGTCCAGTTCGCGGGTGCGGCGATCCAGCGCAGCGCTTCAACAAACAAGTTCATGCTGACACCGCCTGACTTACCCGGTTCCACGGGGTAAGGGCGCGGCCAACCAGCAGGATCAGCCCATCGACGGCCAGCGCCAACAGCACCGTCATGGTGACCCCGACCAGCACCAACTCCACCAGGTTGCGCTGGAACCCATCGGTGAACAACGAGCCAAGGGACTGCACCCCGATGACAGCCCCGACGGTGACGAGGGACACGGTGGAACTGGCCACCACCCGCACGCCGGCGACCAACACAGGCACCGCCAAGGGTAGCTCGACATCCCAGAAGCGACGCCAGCCGCCCATGCCAATGGCCCGCGCGGCCTCGCGTACGTCACGTGGCACGGCGCGGAACGCCTGCGCGGCGTGGCCGACCAGCACCGAGACGCCGTAGATCGTCAGAACGACGACCATGTTCACGGGGGAACGCATAGGAGTACCGATGATCACCGGAATGACCACGAGTAGCGGCAGGGATGGGACCGCATACAGCAACGCCAAGGCGGTCAGCAGCCCACCCCCCAACCGCGGCTGTTCACTAGCCAGTCGCCCGAGCGGAACCGCGACGAGGGTCGCCGCCACGATCGCCGCCACGGCTAGGGTTAGGTGAACGGCAGTCAACTGCACCACCTCCTGCCAGTTCTCCATCAGCCATTTCACGACGCCGCCTCCGTTACCTCATCGGACGAAAGGGTGCCGAGAGGCCTCCCGGCCTCGTCCAGTATCAGCCTGACCCCGTCCACGTCGGTGGCGCGCAGTTGTCGGCGTGAGGCCTTGGCCCCGACGAAGTCGGCTACGAACTCGTCTGCGGGGTTGGACAACAGCTCCTGGGGGGTGCCGGCCTGCGCCATGACGCCGCCGGTCCGCAGCACAACGATCTGATCACCCAGCAGGAAGGCCTCGTCCACGTCGTGGGTGACGAATAGAATCGTCACCCCGATCCGGTGCTGCAGCGCCCGCAACTCTTGCTGGAGGTCAGCGCGCACCAGCGGGTCCAACGCACCGAAAGGCTCGTCCATCAGCAGAATCTTGGAATCGTTGGCCAGCGCCCGCGCCACGCCCACGCGCTGCCGTTGCCCGCCCGACAGCTGGGCTGGGAACCGGGAGGCCAGGTCGCGGTCGAGCCCCACTATGTCCATCAGCTCTAGGGCGTTTCCTTGCGCCTTGGCCTTCGGTACCCCGTCGAGGATAGGGACGGTGGTGATGTTGTCGATGACCCGGCGATGCGGGAACAGACCACCGTCTTGCAGCACGTACCCGATGGAGCGGCGCAGCTTGACGGGGTGCGACTCGGCCACGTCGGAGCCAGCCACCAGCACCTGACCGGATGTGGGACTCACCATGCGGTTGACCATGCGCATCATGGTGGTTTTGCCGGAGCCGGATGTGCCGAGCAGCACGGTGGTGGAGTTCTCCGCCACCTCCAGGCTCACGCCATCAACCGCGACGGTGCCATCGGGGTAGATCTTGGAAACGTTGTCAAAGGTAATCACAGTGCACCTCCTGCACTGGGGACGGTCGGCACCGGGAGTCGGCACCGTTCAGCCGCGGCAGCTAGGAATCCGAGGCTTTGGGTCAGGGCGCGCAGGGTGCCGGGGTCAATGTCCGATAGCACCTCACGGAGCGCGTCTTCGAAGGTCTCGGCGGCGCGTTCCATCCGCCGGTTGCCCTCCGGGGTGAGTCGGAGGCGCACGGCGCGCCGGTCCCCGGGGTAGGGCTCGCGCTCCACGAGACCGTCGGAAACGAGCCGGTCGACGAGCCGGGAGGCCGCGCCCACCGTGGAGTGCTGACGGCGCGCGATGTCCTGAACGCGCATGGTTCCGTCCGCTGCCTTGATCTGCTTGAGGACCAGATAGCGCCCGAGCGTGGCCGATCCGGGAACTTGGTTGAGGGCGTTCTCTAGGAAGCCCCACAGCGCCACCTCGGCATGGACCAAGGCGTCGAACAGGGCCGTCCGCTCAACTTGAGCCTTCTCGGCGTCGGTCACCTCTACCACGCTACATGTAAACCGATTACATGTAAAAGATATTCCCAGTCGGCCAAAAAGCCATCGAGACAGTCGCCGGAGTCACGCCTCCCGGGTCAGTGCAACGCCCCGTAGACCGTCTTCGCCTTCTCCAGGGCCGCGACATAGCCGGCGCGCTCATAGGCGTCAGCTGCGGCTTGCTTGGGCACGGCCAGCATCCCGCGGGCCTGGCTTAGGCTCAGCTGCTTGCTGTCCAGCCACGTGTCGAGGCCCTCGATGAGGTTCGTCGCCCGGCGCGCCCCATGACGCACCAACGCAGAGGTTGAACACACGACGTCGGCGCCCGCCAGGATGTACTTGACCACGTCCTCGGCCTGCTCAACGCCAGTGGTCGCCGCCAACGAGGCCGAGACCTGGTCCCGAAGCACCGCGATCCAGGTGCGAGGCAGGCGCGCCTCGTGCGGAGAGCTGAGCGTGACCCCG
Organism: Propionibacteriaceae bacterium; assembly: GCA_030532825.1. Classification (GTDB taxonomy): domain Bacteria; phylum Actinomycetota; class Actinomycetes; order Propionibacteriales; family Propionibacteriaceae; genus Arachnia. Next base: position 55,658 of record JAUNKK010000003.1, on the reverse strand, counting down.
CTGACGACCTCAAGGCGCTCCAGATCGATGTCTGGTTGCAGGAAACGGTTGAACAGCACCAGCCCATCGGCCCCGGCCGCGTCGAGGCGCCTGCACATCGCACCCACCGACGAGAAGTACGGGCTCAGCTTCGCCGTGACGGGGATGCTGACAGTCTCTTTGACGGCGGTCAGGATGTCAACGTGACGCTGCTCCACCTGGGGACCGTCCAGCGCGAGGTCACCGGGCACGTAGTAGATGTTGAGTTCGATGGCCGCGGCCCCGGCCTCCTGGAGCAGCCGTGCCGACTGGGTCCAGCCCCCATGGGAGGCTCCGTTGAGTGATGCGATGAGGGGCACGTCGATGGCCGCGGCCCCCGCCGACACCAGGTTGAGGTATTGGGTGACGGCACCCGCCTCTGCTCGGGGGACTTCTGGAAAGAAGCTGGAGGCTTCGGGGGACAGGTCGGCGAAGCTCTCCTCCAACTCGACTAGACGCTCGGCATCCTGTGACAGCTGCTCCTCGAATAGCGAGAACATCGTGACCGCGCCCACCCCGGCGTCGGCCAGGGCCTTGATGCCGTCGACGGTCTGTGTGAGCGGCCCCGCCGAGGCGACGACGGGGTTACGCAGCTCTAGCCCCAGATAGCGGGTGCTCAGATCTGCCATGATTCCTCCTTGCGCGGGTCGGCGGCGAATTTCTCGGCACCGCGCAACGCCAGTTCCTCGTACTCGGCCCAGCGGCGATCCACCTGAGCCTGGGCGATGGCGATGAGCCGGTCCGCCTCCTCTGGATCGGCGGCGCGCAGCACCTTGTAGCGAAGCTCGGCGCTCTGGTACTCGGTCAACTTCAGCCGCGGCCGGGGCGAGTCCAGCAGGAACGGGTTGCCACCGGCCTCCCGGATCACCGGGTTGTAGCGCATGAGCGGCCAGTGGCCGGAGTTCACGGCCCGGTACTGCTGCTCTAGACCCTTGCGGATGTCGATGCCGTGGGCGATGCAGTGGCTGTAGGCGATGATGAGGCTCGGCCCCTCGTAGGCCTCCGCCTCCCGGAAGGCCTTCAGCGTCTGCTGCGGGTCGGCGCCCATCGCCACCCGCGCCACGTACACCGACCCGTAGGCCATGGCCTGCATCGCCATGTCTTTTTTGTTGGTGTGCTTGCCTGCGGAGGCGAATTTCGCGACGGCGCCCAGCGGCGTCGACTTGGAGGCCTGCCCGCCGGTGTTGGAGTAGACCTCCGTGTCCATGACCAGCACGTTGATGTTGCGACCCGAGGCCAGCACGTGGTCGACGCCCGCGGACCCGATGTCGTAGGCCCAGCCGTCGCCACCAACGATCCACACAGAGCGCCGCAGCAGGTGGTCGCAGACGCTCTTGAGGTCCTCGACCTTGGGGCCGCTCAACTCCGCCAGCCGCGCCTTCAGTCGCTCGACGCGCGCCGCCTGCCGGGCTAGGCCCGACTCCATCCGCTGCTTGGCGGCCAGCAGGGCGTCGATCAGCTCGTCATCATCAATCTCGGCACGCAGTTCCTCTAGCAGGCGACGCGCCATGTCGCGGTGCAGGTCGGCAGCCAGCCTGAGGCCTAGCCCAAACTCGGCGTTGTCCTCGAACAGCGAGTTCGACCACGCCGGTCCGCGCCCTGAAGCGTTCTTGGCCCAGGGTGTCGTCGGCAGGTTGCCGCCGTAGATCGAGGAGCAGCCCGTCGCGTTGGCCACCGTCACCCGGTCCCCGAACAGCTGCGTCAGCAGCTTCAGGTACGGCGTCTCGCCGCAGCCCGCGCAGGCCCCGGAGAACTCGAACAGCGGCTCCAGGAACTGGGTGCCGCGCACGGTCCCGAAGTCGACGTTGCGGCGGTCGTTCAGTGGGATGGTTTCGAAAAACTTCACCGCCTCCTTTTCCTTCGACCGGTCCAGGACGGGCTCAAGGTTGATGGCGCGGCGGTTCGGTTGCCCAATGGGCTTGACAGGGCACGCCTCGACGCACAGTCCGCAGCCCGTGCAGTCTTCCGCGTACACCTGCAGCGTGTAGCTGGTGTCCGGCAGGCCTGCCGCGTCGAGCGGCTGGACCAGGAAGCCCTCGGGGGCGCCGTCGGCCAGCTCCGTCGGGTAGTACTTGGCACGCAGCACCGCGTGTGGACACACGAAAGAGCAGTTCCCGCACTGGATGCAAGCCTCGTTGTCCCAGACCGCGATGATCTCGCTGACGTTGCGCTTCTCGTAGCGGGTGGTGCCCGACGGATAGGAGCCATCGGCAGGCAGCGCCGAGACTGGCAGGTCGTCGCCACGGCCCGACAGCATCGTTGCCGTGACGCTGCGCACGAACTGGGGCGCGTCCGCTGGCACGGGCGGGATCATCTCCCGCTCCCCCGACGCTACTTTCGGCACCTCGACCTGGTGAAGATGGGCGAGAGAGGCATCGACGGCCTCGTGGTTCTTCGCGACGATGGCCATCGACTTGCGGGCGTAGGTCTTGGTGATGGCCTCCTTGACCTTGGCGATGGCTTCGTCGCGGGGCAGCACCCCGGAGATCGCGAAGAAACAGGTTTGCAGCACGGTGTTGGTGCGCGACCCGAGACCCGCGGCCCGCGCGACGGCGGAGGCGTCGATGACGTGGACGTCGAGGCCAAGCTCGACGATCCTCTCCTGCATGGGGCGCGGCAGGTGCTCCCATACCTCATCGGCCGGATAGGGCGAGTTCAGCAGCAGCGTCGCCCCAGGCTGGGCGAACTCCAGGACGTCGACGCGCTCCAGGATCGACCAGTGGTGGCAGCCGATGAAGTTCGACGTGGTCACCAGATAGGGCGCCTTGATGGGATTGGGGCCGAACCGCAGGTGACTGACCGTGCGGGACCCGGACTTCTTGGAGTCGTAGACGAAGTACCCCTGAGCATAAGTGTCGGGGTCGGAACCAATGATCTTGATGGTGTTCTTGTTGGCACCCACAGTGCCGTCCGAGCCGAGGCCGTAGAACACGGCGCGGTGAGTCTCGTCGTCAACCAACTCGAAGCTGGGGTCGACTTCCAGGGACAGGTGGGTGACGTCGTCGTTAATGCCGACGGTGAAGCGCGGCCGGGGCTGCGGCTTAGCGAGTTCCTCGAAGATCGCCAGCGCCATCGCGGGTGTGAACTCTTTGCTGGACAGGCCGTAGCGGCCACCGCAGACCACCGGCATGCTTGCCCTCTCTCCGCGCGCCACCGCCTCGCCGACGGCCGAGGCCACGTCGAGGAACAGCGGCTCCCCGCCGGAGCCTGGCTCCTTGGTGCGGTCCAGCACCGCCACCTTCACCGCCGTTGCGGGCAGCGCTGCCAGCAGCTCGGCCTTCGGGAAGGGCCTGAAGAGCCGCACGAACAACGCCCCGACCTTGTGGCCCCGCTCGTTGAGGTGGTCCACGACGGGGGTGACCGTTTCGATGCCGGAGCCCATGATCACCACGACGCGGTCGGCTTCGGGGTGTCCGTGGTATTCGACCAGCGAGTAGTGGCGCCCGGCGATCTCCGCGAATCGCTCCATCACCTCGGTCAAGATGCCCGGCACAGCGTCATAGTAGGTGTTCGCTGTTTCGCGGGACTGGAAGTAGGTGTCGGGGTTCTGGGCGGTGCCGCGAATAAAGGGATTCTCTGGGCTGAGGGCGCGGGCGCGGTGCTCGCGGATCAACTCGGTGGGGACCAGCTGGCGCAGCTGATCGTCGGTGAGCTTCGTCAACGTGTTCAGCTCATGGCTGGTGCGGAAACCATCGAAGAAGTGCACGAATGGAAGCCGTGCCCGCAGCGTCGCTAGGTGGGCGACGGCGGCCATGTCGTGGGCCTCCTGCACGGAGGCGGAGCTGAGCAGGCAGCATCCGGTCTGACGCACCGCCATCACGTCTTGGTGGTCGCCGAAGATCGATAGCCCCTGGGCCGCCAGGGAGCGGGCCGCCACGTGGAACACCGTCGAGGTCAACTCGCCCGCGATCCGGTACATGTTCGGGATCATCAGCAGCAGACCTTGCGAGGCGGTGAAGGTGGTGGACAGGGCCCCGCCCTGCAGCGCGCCGTGCATCGCGCCGGCGGCACCGCCCTCGGACTGCATTTCGACGACGGTCGGCACGGTCCCGAAGACGTTCTGCCTGCCGTGCGAGGACCATTCGTCGGCGAGCTCCGCCATGGTGGAGCTAGGGGTGATGGGATAGATGGAACAGAGTTCGCTCAGCCGGTAGGCGACGTCGGCGGCGGCTTCGTTACCGTCGAGGATGGTGCGCTGGTTCATCGCTGGTTCTCCGGGATCATCTCAATGGCGTGGACGGGGCACTGCTCGAAGCAGGTGGCACAACCGGTGCAACGCTCGTAGTCGAAGCGGTACCGGTTGCCGGGGCCGAGCTTGATGACAGCGTCCTCGGGGCAGGCCCCCAGGCAGCCGTCGCACTCGAAGCAGTTTCCGCAGGACAGGCACCGGCGGGCCTCGAACTCGGCCTCCTCGGGGCTGAGCCCGGCGACGATCTCCCCGAAGTCGGAGATGCGGGTCTCGGGGGCTTCCTCCGCCTGGACACGCCGGCCGTGACCGCCGAAGTACCACAGGTGCATGCCGTCTAGGGTGACGATGGGATGCTTGTCCGGAGCGGGGCTGGCATCCAGGTTCAGCCACTTGTCGATGCACTTCGCGGCCTTCTTGCCGTGGCCGACGCCGACGGTGACGGTGCGCTCGCTGGGCACCATGTCGCCGCCCGCAAAGATGCCGGGCACATCCGTCATGAGGGTCTGCGGGTCGACGCGCACCACATCTCGGTCAAAGACCATGCCGGGGATCGAGTGCAGGAACCCGGTGTCAGCTTCCTGCCCGACGGCCAGGATGACGGTGTCAGCCGCCAGCTTTTCGAAGCGACCGGTGCCGCGGGGCTTGCCGTTCTCGTCGAGCTCCATGATCTCGACGGTGAGATCCTCCTCGTCCATCTCAGTGATGGTGCGTAGCCAGTTCATCTTCACGCCCTCTTCCTCGGCGCTCTCGCGCTCTTCGACGTGGGCGGGCATCTGCTCGACGGTGCGGCGATACACGATGACCGACTCCTCGGCCCCGAGCCGACGGGCCACGCGGGCCGCATCCATGGCGGTGTTGCCGCCACCGTAAACAGCCACGCGCCGCCCGATGACGGGACGCTCGCCGCTGGCGACATCGCGCAGGAAGCTGACGGCGTCCACCATCCGGGTGGCGTCGGTGGTGGGGATGTCGACGCGCTTGGACAGGTGGGCGCCGATGGCCACGAACACCGCGTCGAACCGACCCTCGATCTGCGTGGCGAGCAGGTCGTCGACGGGTTTCTGTGTGCGGATGACCACGCCCATGTCCGTGATGCGCTTGATCTCGGCGTCTAGGACATCCCGAGGCAGGCGATATTCAGGGATGCCGTAGCGCATCATGCCGCCCGGGGCGTCGGAGGCGTCGTGGATTTCGACTTCGTGCCCGAGCCGCCGTAGGTGGTAGGCGGCGGACAGCCCGGACGGGCCTGCGCCAATCACCAGTACTCGACGCCCAGAGGAGCGGCGCGGCAGGTCGAAGGCCCAGCTGCGTTCCAAGGCCAGGTCGCCAAGGTAGCGCTCCACGGAGTGGATGGAGACCGCCGCGTCGACATCCTTACGGTTACACGCGGTCTCGCACGGGTGGTAGCAGACCCGCCCGTGGATCGCGGGAAATGGGTTGTCGAGGGTTAGTTGCCGCCAGGCTGCTTCCTGGTCGCCCATTTTGATGAGGCGCAGCCATTCCTGGATGTTCTCCCCCGCCGGGCACCCCGCATTGCAGGGTGGCAGCATGTCGAGGTAGATCGGCTTCCTGGACCGGACCGGGGCAACTCGCCCCGTCGAGGTCATCAGATTGGGTAGACCTGTTACATCGTCGCGCTCGGTCATGGCGTCCCTTCGTTGGCCCGTCTACTGCCCTCCTCATAGTAGGCCGTTTAAGGGACGCCATGCCTCGCAAATTAGTCATGCGCAATGCACGAAATGCGCGGTGAGTAAGGGCCCCCTTTCCCGTTACTGCCGGGCTTCTTCCTTGATCTTCTCGGGGTCGAGCGCCTTGACTTGGCCGATGAGGTCGTCGAGTTGCGTGCCCGTGAGCGTCCCCGCCTGGCGGAAGACCAGCACACCGTCACGGAAGGCCATCACGGTGGGAATGGACTGGATCTCAAGGGCCAGCGCTAGATCTTGTTCAGCCTCGGTATCGATCTTGCCGAACACGACATCCTCGTGGCGCCCCGAGGCCTCCTCAAAGATGGGCGCGAAGCGACGGCAGGGGCCACACCAGGAGGCCCAGAAGTCGACGAGGACGACATCATTTCCCGTGATGCTGGACTCGAAGGTTTCCTTGGTCAGGTTAGTGGTAGCCATGTTTCCTCATCTCGTGATCGTTTGGTACAAGATTCAACGCTACCCGGCCAGGGGTTATTCCCTAAGCAATCACGAGTCGGAGGCGCTCACGAACAGCAACTCGGCAACCCCCTCCTCCAAGGTCACGGCCTCATCGCTGACGATGAACCGTAGGTCGAGACCGACCCGGCGCACCACGAACTCGACGCCTGGTCGCAGCCCTAGGCCGGCGATGGCAGCCAGCACCTCGCCATCGGCCTGAAGGTTCTCGCTCATGCGTTGCAGGGTGACGGTGACCTCTCCCCGGTTCGGAACCACCTGCGACAGCGGCACCACGCCTTCCCGGAACGGGGTGTGCTTGTGGTTGAGGCCGAGGTCTTGCAACCCAGGAACGGGGTTGCCGTAGGGGGATCGGGTGGGCGTTTTGAGGATCGTGAGGAGGCGGGCCTCAACATCATCGGAGATGACGTGTTCCCAGCGGCAGGCCTCTTCGTGGACCTTTTCCCATTCGAGTCCGATCACCTCAGTGAGAAGGCATTCCGCGAGGCGGTGTTTGCGCATCACGTCCCGCGCCAGCTTCGCACCCTTCGGGGTGAGTTTGATGGTGCGGTCGGTGGCGACGATCAGCAACCCATCTCGTTCCATGCGAGCCACCGTCTGCGATACCGTCGGTCCGGACTGATGCAGCCGCTCGGCGATCCGGGCGCGCAGCGGCGGCACCCCTTCCTCCAGCAGCTCATAGATCGTCCGAAGGTACATCTCTGTGGTGTCGATCAACTCGCTCATTGCGTTCATGCCTCCTTGAACCGCAATGGTAGTGCGAGTATCGGCGACACTAGCGATTTAACGCGAACTAGCGTCCCCATCCGGTCATCTCAGCTGCCTTCCCCGCCGCCAGACGTGCCGCAGTCGACCGCCGTCGTCAACGAGGCAGATATCGGCAAGCTTGCCTACTTCCAGGGTGCCGACCTCGGCTAGCTGGTGCCAGCGGGCGGGGGTAGTGGCGGCGACGCGTGCGGCTTCCGGGATGCTGAGGCCCACCTCGCCCACCACGAACTCGAAGGCCTTGGCCATGGTCAGCGTGGAACCAGCGATGGAGCCGGTAGAACCATCGGGGGTGATCAGGCGGGCCGTGCCGTCATGGACCGCCACCGCCAGTTCCCCCAGAACGTAGCGGCCGTCACCCTGCCCCGTCGCGCTCATGGCGTCGGTAACCAGCGCGATCCGGTCGACACCCGCCGCGTCGATGGCCATGCGGGCGATGACAGGCCGGTGGTGGATGCCGTCGCAGATCAGCTCACACATCACCCGGTCGTCGCTGAGCAGCACGGGAACCGGCCCCGGCTCGCGATGGTGAATGGGGCGCATCGCGGAGAACAGGTGGGTGGCGATGTCGGCCCCCCAGTCGAGGGACTCGGCGGTCTTGGCGTCGTCGGCGTCGGAGTGTCCGAAGGCCACCTTCACCCCAGCCTCAATGAAACGGCGGGTGGCCTGTTTCGCGTGGCGACGTTCGACGGCCAGCGTGATCATCTTGAGAGCCGGGCCTGCGACCGCGATGAGACGCTCCACGAACTCCGGTTCCGGGTCTCGCAGCAGGGCCGGATCGTGAGCTCCCCTGCGTTCCTCGGCCAGAAATGGGCCTTCAAGGTGGATACCGTCCAGTTCGCCGGCCTCGACGAGCTCCCGCAGGACCCGGACCTGGGACTCTAACTTGTCCACCGGTTCGGTCACGGTGGAGGCGAACAGCGTGGTGGTTCCCTGGCTGCGGTGGTATGCGATGGCCTTGCGGTTCGCGGCGCGATCCGGGTCGCCGAAGCTGACGCCGACGGCCCCATGACAGTGGGTGTCCACAAACCCGGGGACCGCCCACAGCCCTTCCCTGAGCTCCCCCGGCGTGATAGCGACGATCCGTTCGTCCGTCATCTCAATCGTTGCACCCTCGATCACGCCTGACGGCGTCACGGCCCGCCCCACCTGCAACCTCGTCATGGCGTGGGAGAATACCGAGGTGATCACCATCCCCACCACCCTGCTTCCCGCCGACGGCCGGTTCGGCTCCGGCCCCGCGAAGATTCGCCCCGAGGCGCTGGACTACCTGGCGTTGCGCGGCGACCTGCTAGGCACCTCGCACCGGCAGGCGCCCGTCAAGCAACTCGTCGCCGCCGTCCAGGAGGGCCTAGCCGAGCTCTATCAGCTGCCGGATGGCTACGAGGTGGTGCTGGGCAACGGTGGTTCGACGGTGTTTTGGGACGTTGCGGTCTGTTCACTGATTGAGCGACGCTCCGCACACGCCGTGTTCGGGGAGTTCACGCGGAAGTTCGCCGTCGCCGCTGCCAAAGCCCCATTCCTGGCCGAGCCAGTAGTCACCGAGGCCGCACCTGGCGAGGTGGCGCTACCGGAGCCGGATGACGCGGACGTCGTGGCCTGGGCACAAAATGAGACCTCGACGGGGGCAGCCGCCCCCGTACAGCGGATTGGGGACGGCCTCAACCTAGTCGACGCCACCTCGTCGGCGGGCGGCATGGTCGCCGACATCGCCGCCACAGATGCCTACTATTTTGCGCCGCAGAAGAACTTCTCCTCGGACGGCGGGCTGTGGCTGGCATTCTGCTCCCCCGCGGCGCTGGAGCGGGCCAGCCGCATCGCGGCATCGGGGCGCTGGATCCCCGAGTCGCTGAACCTGGAGGTCGCGGCCCACAACTCGCGCAAGCACCAGACCCTCAACACCCCAGCCCTCGCCACGCTGCTGCTGCTGGAGGATCAGATCAACTGGCTGCTGTCGCTCGGGGGAATCGCCGCGGCGGAGGCACGCTGCCGCGCCATGACCAACCACCTATACCGCTGGGCCGAGGCCTCCGAGTTCGCCACCCCGTTCGTCGCTGACCCGGCGCACCGCTCCCCCGTCGTCGCCACGATCGACTTGACGCCTGAGGTGGATGCGGCGCACGTCATCGCGGAACTGCGGGCTGCGGGGGTCGTGGACATCGATCCCTACCGGGCGTTGCAGCGCAACCAGTTGCGGATTGGAACCTATGCTTCGGTGGACCTGGCGGATGTGGAAGCGCTCACCGAGTGCATCGACTACGTGGTCTCAGCGACGGCGTAGCAGCACGAGCCCGCCGCAGGTCAAAGCCAACACCCCGGCGGCACCCAGGGCGAGCTTCAGGCCCCCGCCTCGCGGCCGTTTCGCGCTAGTCGAGCCCACATCCCCCTCAGAGCTCTCTTCGGGGGCTGGGGACGACTCGGCGGCGGTTGGCTCACCCGATGGAGAGGCGCTGGGCTCGGAGCCGATGGTGATGGTGCCGTCTTGCGTCGGAACCTCTTCATCACGCAGCGCGGGACCGGCACCCACCAAGATCCGGCCCTCGCGGAAACTCGTGAGCGATTCGCCTTCGGGGGCACCTACGTAGGTGACGGTGGCGAGGTCCTCCCACTCGTAGGCGTTGACGCTCTGCACGCCCGCCGCGGTGCGGTAGACGATGGTGGAGCCGTCGGAGAGGAAAACGGCATCGGTCACGCCTGGGGGCGCGTCGGCGGCCCGCTCCAACTGGTTGACTGAAGAGCGCGACGGGTCGAGGTCCGCCCGATACACGCCTGGGTTGTCGCCAGCAGTGACGACGTAGATGCGCCCCTTGCCGGAAACCAGCAGCGCCTTGGCGTCGCGAGCCCCATCGGGATAGGCGAAATCGTAAGCCTGGTAGGAGGCATCCCCGACGTTCGGGGCCATGCGGTAGACAGTGATCTGGCGGCGTTGAGCGTCGGCGTCGCCGATGTCACCGACGTAGAGCTGGCCATCGTGGAAAGCCAGTCCCTGTACCGACTCCGGGGAGCCGCCGTAGCTGATGGTGCCGGCGTTCTGCCCCTGGTCGTCCGTCACGATGATGCTGGTGCCATCAGCCTCCGAGACGGCGAACAACCGCGAGGAGGTGCTGTCGTACGCGAGGCCCGTCACAGCGCCTCCCGCATCCGAGATGGTGACCTCATCGGCCACCGCAGGCTGAGCGGTCAGTGCTACCCAGGCGACCGCGGTGGTGACCGCGACAAAACGGCGGATGGTTCTCATGGTGTGTGCCAGCATACTGGCAAGCTTTGGAAGCTAGGCTTAGAGCATGCGAGCGATGAGGCTCTTCGGCATCGCCATTGACGATGTCCGAGATTTCTTCGGCGCCCCGCCGGACGTGGCGGAGGCGCTCACAGCCCTGTATGCCAAGCACTATCCCGCCCCGCCCGCGAAGCGGCGCTGGGGACTGTTCAGGCGGGATCCGAGCCTGGAGGTTGATCCTTCCCGCCCGCTGCCCCGCGACGTTGAAACGCTGTTGACTGGGGGGTTCGTGGAGCAGGACCGGCTGGAACAATGCTGGGAGCTGCTGCTGATGTGGCTTGAAGAACGGTCCGCCACGCACGCTGTCGTCGAGTATCGCCGCCTCGACTCGATTGAATTCGACCTGGCGCGTCGGGGCCTCAGTTCCTCCCTGTCGATCAGTCGCCTGCGGGAACGCAACCTTGGTATACCGCTAGCGCCCCTATCCGGAATGCGCACGGGCTACAACCGCCACGCACACGCCAAGGCGATGTGGGCCACCCTACGGGAGATCGACCTCAGCACCGTGGACGACGCCACCCGCGCCATCGTCCCCGGGCTGCTGGCTTTCCTGGACGATCTGCCCGAGGGGGCGGACGTCGTCGTCGTGGACCGTGATACGGACTAGTCGATCCGGCCACGGGCCGGGCTCAGCCAAGCCGCGCCCCGGTGGGACTACTGCGCCTCTTGCCAACTACCCGATGACCACCACCAGATCGCCGCCTTCGAGGGGCACGGTACCCGTCAGCACGACGCGCTGCACGGTGCCCGCGACCGGAGAGTTGATGGCCGCTTCCATTTTCATGGCCTCAATGGTTGCGACCTGATCCCCGACGGCAACCTCCTCACCGACGTCGACGGTGACCGTCACGGCTCCGTCGAACGGGGCGGCGACGTGGCCAGGGTTATTCGGATCGGCCTTCTCGGTGGCAGCGACCTCCGAGTCCAGGGCCAGGTCCCGCACCCGGACGGGCCGCAACTGCCCGTTCATCAAGGTCATGACGGTGCGCCGGGCCCGCTTGTCGGGGGCGCCAATGGCCTCCAGGCCCAGCAGCAGGGTGACGCCCTTCTCCAACGTCACCGGGTATTCGCTGCCGGGCTGCATCCCATACAGATAGGGCACGGTCGGCAGCAGCGAAATGTCGCCGAACTCGTCGCGGCGCTGCTGGAACTCGCGGGTTGGCCCGGGGAACAGCAGCCGATTGAGGGTCTGCTGCCGCGTCACCCCGGGCGTGGCCAACGCCTCCAGTTCCTCGGGCGGTACCTCCGTGACCCGCAGGGGCTGACGCCGGCCCTCAAGGGCACGGGTGCGGAACGGCTCCGGCCAGCCGCCCGCGGGCTCGCCCAGTTCCCCGTTCAGGAAGCCGATCACCGAATCCGGGATGTCAAAGCGCCGCGGGTCAGCAGCAAACTCCTCCGGGTCCGCACCGACAGCCACCAAGTGCAGGGCCAGATCACCCACTACCTTGGACGACGGGGTGACCTTCGTGGGGCGGCCCAGGATCTTGTCGGCGGCCGCGTACATCTCTTCGATGGCCTCGAACTTGTCGCCAAGCCCCAGCGCGATCGCCTGCTGTCTCAGGTTCGATAGTTGCCCGCCGGGGATTTCGTGGCTGTAGACGCGACCCGTCGGGGCGGGCAGACCCGATTCGAACGGCTGGTAGACCTTCCGCACCGCCTCCCAATACGGTTCCAGCCCCAGCACCGCCTGCGGATCGATCCCGGGCGCCCGCTCCGTACCCTCCAGGGCCATGAGAAGCGCCGACATCGGCGGTTGCGACGTGGTGGAGGCCATCGCGGAGTTCGCCACGTCCACCGCGTCGACGCCCGCCTCAATGGCGGCCATCAGCGTCGCCAACTGGCCGCCCGTGGTGTCGTGCGTGTGCAGGTGCACCGGCAGGTCGAAACGCTCCCGCAGCGCCGCGACGAGCCGCGCCGCGGCAGCTGGGCGCAGCAGGCCCGCCATGTCCTTGATCGCCAGAATGTGCGCGCCGGCGGCGACAATCTGCTCGGCCAGCCGCAGATAGTAGTCCAGCGTGTAGGTACGTTCGGCCGGGTCCAGCAGGTTCGCGGTGTAGCACAGCGCCACCTCCGCAACGGCCTGCGTGTCTTGAACGACGGCGTCGATGGCGGGACGCATCTGCTCAATGTCGTTGAGAGCGTCGAAGATCCGGAAGATGTCGATGCCGACCGCTGCGGCCTCGGCGACGAACGCGCGGGTGACATCTGTCGGGTAGGGGGTGTAGCCGACGGTGTTGCGGCCGCGCAGCAGCATCTGCAGGTTTTGGTTGGGCATGGCGGCACGGAGCTTCGCGAGCCGCTCCCATGGGTCCTCTCCCAGAAACCGCAGCGCCACATCGTAAGTCGCCCCACCCCAGCACTCCACCGAAAACAGGCCGGGCAACAGCCGCGCCTCGGCGGGAGCGACGGCGACCAGATCCCGCGTGCGGACCCGGGTAGCCAGCAGCGACTGGTGGGCGTCGCGGAAGGTGGTGTCGGTGACCCCGACGGGTGTCTGCTCCCGCAGAGCGCGCGCGAAGCCGACCGGGCCCAGGGCCAGCAGCCGCTGCCGGGCCCCGTCGGGGATCTCCCCGGTCAGCAGTTTCCTGGGCAACTTCGCGGCAGCCTCCAACGTCGTTGGCGCGGGGCCATGGGGCTGGTTGACAGTGACGTCGGCCAGGAAACGTGCCAGCTTCGTCCCCCGGTCGGCAGGGGCACGGGAAGTCAGCAGGTAGGGGCGCTCGTCGATGAAAGAGGTGGTGACCCCGCCCTCGCCGAAGTCCGGGTCCTCCAGCACGGCCCGCAGGAACGAGATGTTCGTTTCCAGGCCGCGCACGCGAAACTCTGCCAGCGCCCGGCGGGCCCGGACGACGGCATCCGGCAGCGTGCGACCTCGCGCGGTGAGCTTCACCAGCAGCGAATCGAAGTGCGGGCTAATCTCGACGCCGGTGCCGGTGGTACCGCCGTCCAGGCGGATGCCGGCCCCATTCGCCGAGCGATAGGTGTTGATGACCCCGGTGTCGGGCCTAAACGAGTTGGCCGGGTCCTCGGTGGTGATGCGGCACTGCAGCGCCGCACCACGGATCCGCAGCTCGTCCTGCCGGACCCCGATCTCCGCCAGGGACTCACCTGCCGCGATCCGCAGCTGGGCCTGCACCAGGTCGACGTCGGTGATCTCCTCGGTGACCGTGTGCTCCACCTGGATGCGGGGGTTCATCTCGATGAACACATGGCTGCCAGCGCGCGGGCCGGAGGTCTCCACCAAGAACTCGACGGTGCCCGCGCAGGTATACCCGATGGCCCGGGCGAACTTCACGGCGTCGGCGGTGAGCGCGGCCCGCAGTTCGTCGCTGATATGCGGGGCGGGCGCGATCTCGACCACCTTCTGGTGACGACGCTGGATGGAGCAGTCGCGCTCAAACAGGTGGACCGTGTCGCCCGCGTGGTCAGCCAGGATCTGAACCTCAATGTGGCGGGGCGCGGCCACGGCCTGCTCAATGAACACGGTCGGGTCCCCGAAGGCCCCAGCCGCCTCCCGCATGGCCGAACCCAGCTCGTCGGCGAACCGGTGCGGATCATCGACCCGCCGCATCCCCCGGCCGCCGCCACCGGCGACGGCCTTGATGAACACGGGGAAGCCGATCTCCTCGGCCCCGGCCGTGAGCTCCGCCACGTCGGTGGACGGAGGTGTCGAGCGCAGCGTGGGCACCCCAGCCCGGCGAGCCTGTTCCAGGGCACGGACCTTGTTGCCCGCCAGCTCCAGCACCTCGGCTGAGGGCCCGACGAAGGTGATGCCGTTCGCTTGGCAGGCGGATGCTAGATCCGGGTTCTCGGATAGGAAGCCGTATCCCGGATAGACGGCGTCAGCCCCTGATTCCTTGGCCACCCGGATGATCTCGTCGACATCCAGGTAGGCGCGGACGGGGTGGCCCTCCTCGCCGATGAGATAGGACTCGGAGGCCTTCACGCGATGGTCGGCGTTGCGGTCCTCGTAGGGGAAAACCGCCACCGTCTTGGCCCCCAATTCGAAAGCGGCACGAATGGCGCGGATGGCGATCTCGCCACGGTTGGCGACAAGGACCTTCTCAAACATGGGCCCTAGAGTAACTGGTTTCCCGAGCCTCCCTAGGGCCCCAGGGGTCATTCAGCGGCAGCTTCGGCTGTCTCCTGCTGCTGGCGGTGGTAGACCCGGTACAAGGCCCAGCCAACGAGGCTGAACAGCAGACCAGCGCCCATGACCAGCGCCGACACCCCGAAGGCCATGACGGAGGTGAACAGGGAAGCCCGCACGAAGTTGCCGGTCTCCACCATGTTCCGGGTCTGCTGCAGTTGCTCGGCAGTCGCCGTGTCCCCGGCTGCCTGGGCTTCTCGGACCTTCGCGCCGAGCTCGGCGTAGCTCAGGCCACCGCTAGCTTCCATGGTGTGCTTCTTGACCACCTCGGCCTGCGCAAAAGCCGTCAATGGCCCGGTGACAGCCTGGCCTTGGAAGGACGCCGCGTCCTCCGCGACCGTGATTTTCTCCGACGCCAGCTGAGTGGACGTAATTCCCCAGGCAAATGCCCCGGAAACGATCATCAGCACCCCGGCGACGAAAGAGCTGAGTCCGGCAAACTTAGCTGTTTTCATGGCGTTCCTTCCTCGAGCGGCCCCAGCCCGTCGATGAAACTTCAATTACCAGTACTGAACATTACCTGAACTCCTCTCAGCAACCGCACTCGGCGTGTCATCTCTTTGGTCAGGCCACCCCGAGAACCGGTCTCTAACCGCGCAGGAGCCGGGTGCCCTGCGGCGACCGGCCCTGCACGATGGTCTCAGCGCAGCAACTCCAGGAGTGGACCTTGCAGGAAGTAGATGATGAACAGCGCCGCCACCACGTACATCAGGAGATGCACCTGCTTGCCGTGACCGCGAATCAGCCTGATGAAAACGTGGGCCAGGAATCCGACACCGATGCCGACGGTGATGGAATACGAGAAAGGCATCAAGACGATGGTCAGGAACGCGGGAATGCCGACCTCGGGGTTATTCCAGTCCACATCCACTACCTGCGCGATCATCAGGAACCCGACAAACACCAGCACGGGGGCGGCTGCCTCGGAGGGGACCATGTTCACGATCGGCGCCAGGAACACCGCGGCCAGGAAGGCCAGGCCCGTGACCACCGAGGCAAGACCGGTGCGGGCCCCCTCCCCCACGCCAGCCGACGACTCGACGTAACAGGTATTGGACGACACCGATCCCAGCCCACCCGCGACGGCGCCCAGTGAGTCGACCAGCAGGATCTCGGTGACGTGATCGGGCATGCCGTGCTCGTCCAACAGCTTGCCCTCGGAGCCAACCGCCACGACGGTGCCCATGGTGTCAAAGAAGTCAGCCAGCAGCAGCGAAAACACCAGCACCATCAATGCCAGAAACGTGGGGAAGCTGAACCTGCCGTCGACAAAAAACGCACCCACCATGTCGACGCGGAACAACAACCCCAGGTCGGGCAGAGTGAAGTTTGCCAACGAGGGCACGTTCAGCGCCCACCCCGTCGGGTTCTCGTCGCCCACATGCGCCCCAAGCTTCCCGATGGCCTCGACGATGATGGCCAGCACCGTCGCTGAGACGATGGAGATCAGCATGGCGCCCTTGACCTTGAGGACGTACAGCGCGATCAGCAGGAACAGCCCGACGACGAAAATCAGGATCGGCCAGCCGGTCAGCGACCCTCCGATACCCAGCTCGACCGGCGGCGAACCGGCGGGCTTGCGCACCACACCTGCGTTGATGAGCCCCACGAAGGCAATGAATAGACCGATACCCACCGAGATGGCCGTCCGCAAGGTCTTCGGAACCGCTTTGAAGACGGCGGTCCGGAATCCGGTGAGCACCAAGACGGCGATGAGGATGCCCTCCCACACCACTAGCCCCATGGCCTGGGGCCACGTCATCTGCGGCGCCAGCGCATAGGCGACTAGCGCGTTGAGGCCCAGCCCTGTCGCCATGCCGATCGGAAAACGTCCGACGAAGCCCATCAGCAGCGTCGTCACGCCAGCGATCAACGCGGTGGCGGCCGCGACCATCCCAATGGAGGCGCCGACGGCGGCGGCATCCACCTCAGTCATGGCGGCGTCCAGGAACTTGGGCGCGCCGGAGATGAGGTTGCCGTTGACGTCGGCGGCAGTGCCGATGATGAGCGGGTTCAACGCAATGATGTAGGCCATCGCGAAGAAGGTGACCAGGCCGCCACGCACCTCCTGCGCGACGGATGAACCGCGCTTCGAGATACGGAAATAGCGCTCTAGCCAGGAACTGTCAGCGGAGGCGGCACCCTTGCCCGGACGCCGCGCAGCTTTCGGGGATTTCATGACCACGTACCGAAATCTTAGACGCGGTTTACCTCTTCGGCTGCATCACCGCCGGAACATGGTCAGTCAAAAAGCTGGTCGTCAATGCCGATGGTGTCAAAGACCGGCTCGGGCAGTTCCCGGGCGCGCTCAGCAGCGACGACATCGGAGTGGCCACCGCAGCCATGGTCGAGGCTGACCACATGCGCATCCGACGGCGAATACTCATTAGCGCAAGCCCCAAACAGCGTGCCGAGCGAACCCCGCAATGGGATGAAATAGCCACACGACGCGCACGAGGCGGGGGCCTGACGGCTGCCCTCGTCGCCGGCGCCCGGAGCCCCAGCCAGCCAGCGTTCGGTGGCGGCATCGCGCCCGGCCAGCGACAGCACCCGTTCGCGGCCAAGCCCCAACTCGGCGACGGTGGAACGCAACTGGGTCCACTCGGCGGGGTCGGCGTCCGCGGGCAAGTCGGTGGCGGCGAACCCGGGCTCAAGACGCGGGTCGTTATCCGGGGTTGCCATGAGCAGGCCAGGGCCGATGTCCCCGGGCTGGATGCGCTGTTCCCAGGGCACCCACCTGGGGGCGACGAGCGACCCAGGCTGCGGCAGCAAAACCACCTCGTTCACGGTGGCGACCCGCGCCCGCGAGGCGCGCACCAGGGTGACGGCCCAGTGCCAGTCCGGGTAGCCGGGCAGCTGGCAGGCGAAGGAGTGCGTGACAACGCGCTCGGCCTCAGCGACCACCCCGAGGTGCTCCCCCACGGCTGCCTCACCGCCGGTCTCGACGGCGGCGGCGCGCGCCAAGTCGATGGCGGCCCCGGCCACCTGGTCCAGTTTCAGCGTTGGCATCACAGCTCCAGTTCATCGGCGACACGGCGCAGCACCGCGGCGATCTTCGCGCCGTGCTTCCCGTCGGGGTGTCGGCCGTGGCGGTACCCGTTGCCCAGGGAATCGAGCATCTTGATGAGGTCCTCAATGATGACTGCCATATCCTGGGGCTTCTTGCGGGAGGCCTTGGACAACGACGGCGGGGCGTCAACCAGCCGAAGAGACAGGGCCTGTTCGCCCCGTCGGCCCTCGATGACCCCGAACTCGACCTTTTGCCCGGGCCGCAAGCTGGTGACGCCGTCCGGCAGCACGCCTGCGCGGACGTAGACGTCACCGCCGCCGTCCTTGGAGATGAACCCAAAGCCCTTTTCGGCATCAAAGAATCGGACTTTTCCGGTGGGCATTTCGGGTTCTCCCTTGGTAGTGAGCTGGCAGGCCAGTCTATCTTGCCTCAGGTATGGAAGAAACGCGAGAGCCCTATCGGATCTCCGAGGCCCTTCGACAGGTGCGGGTTCTGGGGTGGATGCGCCCGGGGGCCGACGAGCGAAGCGCCACGTGACAGTAACGCGAGTCTGTGGAGTTCGCCGCGAGGCACCGCCCCTGGACGTACGGCTCTAGATCAGGTGCTCTTGGACGTAGCGGTAGTAGTCGCTGAGGCGCAGTTTCGCGGCCGCCGCTTCGTCGACCACCACCAGGGTCTTTGGGTGGAACTGCAGGATCGACGCCGGGCAGGTGGCTGCGACGGGCCCCTCCACCATGGCGGCGACCGCGTCGGCTTTGTGGGCGCCCGTAGCCACCATGACAATGTGCCTGGCCTCCCGAATGGTCCCGAGCCCCTGGGTGACGCAGTGGGTGGGAACCTGCTCGTTCGCCTCGAAGAACCGGGCGTTGTCGACCCGGGTTCGCTGAGTGAGGGTTTTAACGCGGGTCCGGGAGTCGAACGCCGAGGTGGGCTCGTTGAAGCCGATGTGCCCGTTGCTGCCGATCCCCAAGACTTGCACGTCGACGCCCCCCGCGGCCTGAATCGCAGCGTCGTATTCGGCGGCTGCGGCCGTCAGATCCTCGGCGACACCGTCAGGAACGCGCACCCGCGCTGGGTTCATGCGCAACGGCTCGACGACAGTGCGCAAAATCGTCTGCCGATAACTGAGCGAATGCGCAGGATCGATGCCGACGTATTCATCAAGGGCGAATCCCGTGGCGTGCGAAAAGTCCACTTCACCGGCGTCGGCCCGACGCGCCAACTCGCCGTACAAAGCAAGTGGGGAGCTGCCGGTGGCCAGACCCAATACGGGAGCAGATACGCCTTCCAGCCAATGGACGACACGATCAGCAGCGGCGCGCCCCACCTGGGCTTCATCAGGACAGATGACAACTTCCATCGCTGGACTCCTCGCTTCCCAACACCCGATCCGCTCATTCTGCGGCACAAAATGAACATTACTTGAGGCTTTTCTGCGCGGCACCCCGATGCTGTCCCTCACCTGTAAGTGTGCAGCGCCGCTGCTCGCACCGTTCCCCACTATCCTGGGGCGCATGGCTACCTGGACTGACGGCGCGGCGTACGCACCCATCGAACGCCCCGACGGTTTCGCCACTCCGGTGACCGAGTCCCTGCCCGTAGCCCCTCCCTATGCGGCCAACACCCCCGGAGCCGTGCCGCGGCCCACCGGCTTCACCCCCATGCCGCCGGGTCCCCCGTTGCAGGCGCTGGGAGCGGCCCCACCGCCCACCAGAAATCCTGCGGCTCCATTCGAGGTACGTTCTGCCTTGCTGACTCCAACCGCCCCAGGATTCGGGCGCCGGAACCCCGTCGAGCCGTTCGCCGTGGCCTCTGTGGCGATGACGGGGCCGGGTGGCCCGATGGGCGCCCCTCGACCTGAGGCTCGACTGGATTCCTTCGCGGCCCCGTATCCCGTGCCCCAACCCGCCCCGGCCACTCAGTTGAGCAGTGCGCAGCGCACATTCTTCGCGATCGCCGGCGTCGGGTTCCTGATGGGATCGATCGTGCCCGCGGCGGCCCCGTGGCTGTTCGTTATCGGCGGTGGATTGCTGCTGCGCACCAATGCCACCGGTCGGCAGCTTGGCTACGCTGGCATCGGTGTCGGGATCCTGGCCGTGCTGCCACTGCTTTACGGGGAGATTCCGCTCTTAGTAAGCCTGTTCGTGTGGGCAGGGGTGGTGTTGAGCGTCGCCAGCTTCGCCTTGGGGGCCAACAGGCCCAAGTCACCCGGGCCCTACTGAGACACGACACGCGCCAACGCTCATTGCCCAGCCTCTCGCCTGGGGCCGGATGGCGAGCCGATCCCTCAGTGAGGCCCTGCACCCAGGTCTCGGAGGGACGGGAGCTTCAGAGGAGTCGAGCCTGTTCCCACTCGGCCTGCGTGAGGGGGACGGTGGATTCCTCGTATTCACCGAGATCTAGTGGGTGATCGGCGCTGGCTGTCGCGACCTCGGCCAGCCGGGAGGGCCAGACCGATGTGGGCAGCGCGTCGAGGGGAAACCACCCAAACCCCTTGAGCCGTGTCCGCTCCGCGGTGGTCCAGCCCCGCCGGGATGGTTCGAACCGGGGAACCCGGGCGAGGAAGAACGCGTCTTCCTGGAAGCGGATGCGGTCGGAGAAGCCGTGGCAGGCCCGCCCCCTGGCGACCGGGCCGACGAGCTGGCTGGGGGCGAGGGTCAGCCCCGTCTCCTCGGCGATTTCGCGGGAGGCTGCCACGGGCAGTGAGTCGCCTGGCTCCATGCCGCCGCCGGGCACCACCCACCAGCTGCTGCCTGGGATACCGGGGTCGGTGTCGTTAATGAGCAGCACGGCCTCATCGGCGATGAGCAGAACCCGGGCTCCCAGGCGCCGTTTCATGGGACGCAGCATCACTGTCCTCTGCGTCGCTCGGCAGCGACCTGATCGTCGATCAGTTCGCGCCAGATCCGCACGAGATCCGGGTCGACGTAGGCCTTATAGCTGCCGCCCGGCCGGGCCGGGGAGCCGATGTGGAAAGCGCGAACGCCCGAGCGCACCAGCCATGGGACATGCTCGGGCTGCAAGCCCCCACCCGCCATGATGAGCTGAGCGACACGCGGGTTATGCCGGGCGCGACCCACTAGGTCGTCCAAGCCGAAAGCGACACCCCGCGCGGATCCGGCCGTCAGCACCTGGTCCAGCCGCGGAAGCATCAACAGGTCTCGCCAGGCGTCGTCAATTTCAAGGCAGTGGTCGATGGCGCGGTGAAACGTCCAGGCGAAGTCCCCGTCGCCCACGAGCGCATTGCACACTTCCAGGTCGACGCCGGCGTAGCCGTTGAGGAAACCCAGCACGACCCCGTCGGCCCCCTCATCGAGATAGCTGGCGATGAGCCCCTTGAGACGGGCGCACTCGCCCCCGTCGGTTCTAAAGCCGGCGCGCAGCCGCACCATGGGGCGGATCTGGATAGATGTGGCACGGCGGACCTTCGCCATCAGCGCGGGTTCCGGGGAGAGGCCGTCCTCATCCATGGTGCCGAGCAGTTCGACACGGTCGGCGCCGCCCTCCTCGGCCCGCTGGGCATCGGCCGCATGTAGGGCAATCACCTCAAGCAGACTCACGCCCCACAGTGTGCCAAAAGGCAGGGGCCCTGCTGGACAAGCCCCCGCGAAGCGTCGAATCAGCTTCAAACCTGCCCTAACCCACAGCAACTGCCAACACGACAAAGGCGGGGCCCCCGCCGGGGCCCCGCCTGGTGGTGCGAGCGATCAGAAGCCGCCCATGCCACCCATGTCATCCATACCGGGAGCGCCAGCTGCGGCGGGGGCCTTCTCGGGCTTGTCCGCGATGACGGCCTCAGTGGTCAGGAACAGCGCTGCGATGGACGCCGCATTCTGCAGCGCCGAGCGGGTTACCTTGGCCGGGTCGATGATCCCAGCCTCCACCATGTTGACGTACTCGCCAGTGGCGGCATTCAGGCCGACACCCTTCTCCAGCCCGGCCGCCTTCTCCGCGATGACGCCACCCTCAAGGCCGGCGTTTGTTGCGATCTGGCGCAGCGGGGCCTGCGCGGCAGCCAGCACGATATTCGCGCCCACCTGCTCGTTGTCGTCGAGTCCCTCGATCTTCGCGGCCTTGGCAGCCTGAAGCAGGGCGACGCCACCGCCGGGCACGATACCCTCTTCGACGGCAGCCTTCGCGTTGCGGACGGCGTCCTCGATGCGGTGCTTGCGCTCCTTCAACTCCACCTCAGTGGCCGCACCGACCTTGATGACGGCGACGCCACCGGCCAGCTTGG
The DNA here is from genome assembly GCA_030532825.1 of Propionibacteriaceae bacterium. Lineage (GTDB taxonomy): Bacteria > Actinomycetota > Actinomycetes > Propionibacteriales > Propionibacteriaceae > Arachnia. Next base: position 33,850 of record JAUNKK010000003.1, on the reverse strand, counting down.
CGAGCCGTTCCTGCAGCTTCTCACGGTCGTAGTCGGAGTCGGAGTTATCGATCTCGCGGCGGATCTGGGTGACCCGGCCTTCGATCTGGGCCTGCTCGCCACCGCCATCGACGATGGTGCACTCATCCTTGGTGACGATCACCTGGCGGGCGGTGCCCAGCAGGTCGAGGGTGACTGCCTCCAGCGACAGACCAACCTCTTCCGAGATGACCTGACCGCCAGTAAGGATGGCGATATCCCCGAGCATTGCCTTACGGCGATCGCCGAAGCCGGGGGCCTTGACGGCGATCGACTTGAAGGTGCCGCGGATCTTGTTGACGATCAGGCCAGCCAGGGCCTCGCCCTCAACGTCCTCGGCCACCACCAGCAGCGCCTTGCCGGACTGCATGACCTTCTCCAGCACCGGCAGCAGGTCCTTCAGCGAGGACAGCTTCGAGTTGACGATGAGGATGTACGGGTCGTCGAGGGTGGCCTCCATCCGCTCCGCGTCGGTGACGAAGTACGGGGAGATGTAGCCCTTGTCGAAGCGCATGCCCTCGGTGAGTTCCAGGTCGAGGCCGAAGGTGTTCGACTCCTCGACGGTGATTACGCCTTCCTTGCCAACCTTGTCCATGGCCTCGGCGATGATCTCGCCGACGGTGGGGTCGGCGGCTGAGATGGAGGCGGTGGCAGCGATCTGCTCCTTGGTCTCCACGTCGATAGCGAGCTTGGACAGCTCAGCGGAGATGGCTGCCACGGCGGCTTCGATGCCCTTCTTCAGGGCCATGGGGTTGGCGCCAGCGGTGACGTTCCGCAGGCCCTCGCGAACCAGCGCCTGGGCCACGACCGTGGCGGTGGTGGTGCCGTCGCCGGCGACGTCGTCGGTCTTCTTGGCGACCTCCTTGACCAGCTCGGCGCCGATCTTCTCGTAGGGGTCGTCCAACTCAATTTCCTTGGCGATGGACACGCCGTCGTTGGTGATGGTGGGGGCGCCCCACTTCTTTTCGAGCACGACGTTGCGACCCTTGGGGCCGAGGGTGACCTTCACCGCGTCGGCGAGGGTGTTCATGCCCCGCTCAAGCCCGCGCCGGGCCTCTTCGTTGAATTCGATGAGTTTTGCCATGTGTTTCGGGAGTCCTCCCGTTCAGCCGGGGCTGGACCCCGGAATCTCGTTGTCGTTGTCTGGAAGGAGCGGTGCCCGCGACGGACGGCCCTTGGCCTCACCATCCCTACCGGTAGCACTCGAAGCTGTCGAGTGCCAGAGTCAAAGTTAGCACTCACGCGCCTGAGTGCCAACACTGCACCTCAACTCCTCGGAGCCGCCCTGACTCCAGAACCCAAAGCACCGGCGATAATCCATACCCCAGAACCGGCACCAGATAACCTGCTTCCTGCTAGGCTGCCCCGCCTGCGGACAGCAGACGAGGCGATGCAAGAATCCAAGGCTGCAACGTCACTGCCCTGGTCGGCCCAGCCGCTGCCTCTAAGGCGGCATCCCAGACGGATACCGGTCCCGGGGCACTGGAAGACAGCGTTATCGCGCGGCGAACCACCGGCAGAGCTTCCCCAGCCCACAGCCGGTCCTGACGGGTAGGATTGCGATCTTGCGCGAAACCGGCCATGGCCGGGAAACAGTGACACGAGCAGTTCAGCTGCTTGACTCCGGCGGCGGAGACCCAGTAGCGTCCCGGGGGATTACTGCTTGAACCAGCTTTCGCACATTCACGCGCAGCACCCGGGCCGACGCATCAGACACGAATGGACAGGGGACCAGATGGTGTCAGAACAACCGGAACGGGTGGCACTTACCCCCGAGAGCCATGCGCGTGATTCCTCCGGAATGGAGTTGTTCCGGAAAGCCAACGCGATCATTGAGTTGCTCCAGCGCGGCAAGGAGTGGTCAGCCCAAGCCCTCGCGGATGAGGTACACGAACCCGTCAGTTCCACCTATCGAATGATCTCCCATCTACGTGAGATCGGCCTCATCGATAAGGGCGCATCCCGAGGCAAATTCCGGCTGGGCCTGTATGCCATGAGTCTCGGGGCAGTCTGTGATGACCGCCTCAGCCTAAAGGGCGCCTCCACCCCCTGGCTCGAATGGCTCCGTAGCGAAACCACTGCAACTGCATTCTTGATGCTGCGCCGGGGGCACAACGCGGTATGCATCGACCGGGTAGTTGGCAAGGGGGTGCGTTCGTTGGCTCTACGCCTGGGAGGCTCCCTCCCCCTCCATGCAGGGGCCGGGCCGCGCGCGCTGCTGGCCTTCCTCCCAGAGGCCGAGCTGCTGGAGACTCTCACGCACTTCGAACAACTGGCCCATCAGGACTACACCATTCCTGGCCGCTCCCAGCTAGAGCACATGCTGCAACAGATCAGGTCCACCGGCGTCTCGCTGTCAGACGAGGACGTCACCCCCGGCGTGGCAGCGGTGGGCGCCCCGGTTTTCAATCATCGTGGCGAGCTGGAGGCCGCCATCTCGGTGTGCACGGTACGCGCGACTCTGTTCGATGACCGAGATCGCACCATCGCCCTGGTGCAGCGGGCCGCCGAGGGAATCAGCCGCAACCTCGGCTACACGCCAGAAACCAAGGAAACCCCCTGATGGCACCACGTTTGTTCGATAACACTCGCCGCCTGCTCGACCTCATCGCTGAGGAAGGCCCGCTCCCCACGACCCGACTCGCGACTGCACTGGGGATGCCTCGTTCTACCGTGATCCGCCTCGTGGAGGCCCTAGTTGATATTCACCTGCTTACCACCCTCCCAGATGGCACCACCGACCTCTCAGCCCGCTGGCTCGCCCTGGCCGACGCTGCCTGCGCCGCGCGGGAGGAATGGACGCAGGCACGCTCAGCACTGCAACAGCTGGCTGAGGAGACGGGATGCACCACCACGCTCTGCGTCTACTGCGACGGGGCGGTGATGTGTCTGGACTGGATCCGCGGCCGGGCCAACGAGGTGCTCCAAGTCAAACCGGGCCGCTCGCTGCCTCCCCATGCAGGCGCCGAGGGACGCAGCATCCTGAGTGCGTTACCCGCCGATGAGCTAGAACACGTGATGGCGGGGGCTCCATTCGATTCGCTCACCCCCCGCACCATGATTACAGCGGAGGAACTGGCCGGGGACATTGCGCGTTCACGACGCCAGGGCTACACCTTGTCGTTCGATGACGCTTGGCCGGGTATCGGGGCGCTCGCCGCCCCCATCAAAGACCCCATCTGCGGACAGCTCGGGACCATCGCCGTCTCATCCACCAGCGACGAACTACTCGTGCGCGCCACCTCATGGAGTCAGGCCCTGCTGTCCGTCGTCGCCACCCTCGACCGACCCGATTCTCTCACTTGACAACAAGTTCGCCCATTCAGTGATAGAATCATCTGCAGGTCGCGGAGTGCGGCCACCCCAGACACGAAGAGGTGTGTGATGAACAGAGTTGCGGGTGCCCCCATTTCGTGGGGCGTTTGCGAGATACCCGGGTGGGGCCCCATGCTGGATCCCCGTCGCGTGCTGCGCGAGATGACCTCGCTTGGCCTGACTGAAACCGAGCAGGGCTCACCAGGTTTCTTTCCTGACGACGTTGGGCAGCTTAAGGAGATCCTCGACGAGTTCGGGGTCACCGTGATTGCGGACTTCGTCCCCCTACCCCTGCACGACACAGCCCAGAAAGAGTGGGCGCTCGAGAAGGCCCTGGCCATGGCGAAGCGCCTGAATTCCCTAGGTGCCACGACATTCGTGAGCTGCGCCATCACAGATCCCCAGTGGAGCAATCCTCACCGCATGGACTCCTCCGAGCTCAAGGTGATAGCCGATTCGCTGAACCGCCTCGAAGAGATCTGCGCCGAACACGGTCTAGTGCACACGTTGCATCCGCATCTGAACAGCATGGTCGAGGTAGCCGATGATGTGAAGCGGGTCGCAGAGGCCTGCGACGTGAAGTGGACGATCGACACGGGTCACCTCATGCTGGGCGGCTACGACCCGATGGAGTTCGCCAAAGACCTGGGCGATCGGGTGTCCCACGCTCACCTCAAAGACGTGAACGCCAGCCTCGCGGACCAAGTCATCTCACGTGAGATCTCCTTGCTTGAAGCAACCGAGAAAGACATCTTCCTCCCCTTCGGCCAAGGAGACGTCCCCATCGCTGACATCGTCAGCCACCTCGAACAGTCCGGTTACAAGGGCTGGTATGTTCTGGAACGCGACACAACGATCGTTGGGCCCGAACCGCCCGAGGGCGAGGGACCCGTCAACGACCTGCGAATCTGCGTGGATTACATGCGAGAGCACTTCCCCAACGGCCTCTAACCCCTGCTGCGACCACACCTGAGCGGCCCCGCCCTCGTCACAGGGCGGGGCCGCTCAGCGCTTCCTGGGCTAGGAGCAACCCAGATCAACTAATTTCTCTCATGAAAGTGACAGCTCGACCGTGTTGTGATAACTTAGAGTTCCCAGGCAGCTTTCAGTGTTGAAAGGGACAACATCATGGCTCAAGAGACAGTTCGCCTCACCGTCGGTCAGGCGATCGTTCAGTTCCTCCGCGCCCAACAGGTGGAACGCGACGGCGTAACACAGCCGTTCTTCGGTGGCGCCCTCGGCATCTTCGGCCACGGCAACGTGGCAGGGATCGGGCAAGCCCTTCTCCAATACCGCAACCAGTTTCCCTACGTCCTGGGGCGCAACGAGCAGGGGCTGGTCCACGCGGCCATCGGGTACGCGAAAGCCCGGAACCGCCTCGGCGCCATGGCGGTCACCACCTCCATCGGCCCGGGAGCCGCGAATATGGTCACAGGTGCGGGCACTGCCACCTCTAACCGTCTGCCGGTGCTGCTCCTGCCATCGGACTACTTTGCCACTCGTCGCACCGGCTCTGTGCTCCAGCAGATTGAGCAGTTCCACTCCCCCGACATCTCCACCAATGACGCCTTCCGTGCCGTCTGCGCGTATTGGGACCGTATCTATCGTCCCGAGCAGCTGGCCGAGTCTTTGCTGGAGGCCATGCGAGTCCTCACCTCGCCCATCAACGTCGGCGCCGCTACGATTGCCGTCCCACAAGACGTGCAAGCCGAGGCCCATGACTTCCCGGTGGCCCTGTTCCGCGAACGCATCTGGAACATCCCCCGGCAGCGCGCTGACCTGAGTCAGCTGGACAAAGCGGCCAAACTCATCCGCTCCGCTCAAAAGCCAGTCATTATCTCTGGCGGCGGTGTGATCTACTCTGAGGCCACCGAGCAGTTGAAGCAGTTCGTCGATGCCACGGGCATCCCGGTCGGGCTCACCCAGGCCGGCAAGGCCACTTTGTCCCACGCCCATCCGCTCAACGCCGGTGCCTTGGGCGCCAGTGGTTCACGCTTCGCCAATGGCCTAGCCCAAGAGGCCGACGTCATCATCGGCATCGGCACCCGCTACACCGATTTCACCACCGCCTCTAACACGCTGTTCCAGAATCCGGACGTCACCTTCGTCAACATCAACACCACCGAGTTCGACGCCTACAAGGAGTCCGCACTCGGGCTGGTAGCCGATGCCCGCGAAACCCTCCGCGAACTCGGCGAACGGCTGGGCGGATGGCAGGTCTCCGCCGAATACCGCGAGCACGCCATCGCCGAAGCCCAAGCCTGGCGCGTCGAGATCGACCGCATCATCGATCCTGGCTCCGAGGAGGAGTCGCTGAGTCAGAGCGCAGCCCTCGGCATTGTCAACAGCTTCGCCAAGGACAATGACGTCGTCATCAACGCGGCTGGCTCCATGCCCGGCGATCTCCATCGCATCTGGCGCCCCGGCGGCCCCCTCTCGTACGGCATTGAATACGGCTTCTCCTGCATGGGCTACGAGGTTGCCGCGGGTGTGGGCGCCAAGCTGGCCGATCGAGACCGCGAAGTCATCACCTTCATCGGCGACGGCACCTGGCTCATGCTCTCAGCCGAGCTACTGACCTCCATCCAGGAGGGCCTGAAACAGATCGTGCTCATCATCGACAACAAGGGGTACGGCTCCATCGGTGCCCTGTCCGATGTCGTCGGTTCCGAGGCCTTCGGCTGCCGCTTCAAATACCGCGACGCCGAATCTGGTCAGTACGGCGAGGACTACCTGCCCATCGACTTCGCCGCCAATGCGGCCAGCTACGGCGCCCAGGTTCACACAGCGAACACCGCTGCCGAGCTACGAGCCGCGATGTCCAAGGCTGTCGAGAGCGACGAGACCACGGTCATCTATGTGCAGGTCGACGCCAAGGCCCGTTTCGGCGGCTCCGGCGCATGGTGGGAAGTTCCGGTGCCTCAGGCTTCTGAGCTGGAGTCCACCAAACAAGCCCGCATCGTCTACGACGAGAACCGCGCAAAGCAGCGGCTCTACCTCTGAGGCAGGGAAGCGACCATGAACGTTGAAACAACACCCACAGTAGCCAAGCTCAAAGAAGTAGCCAGGAAAGTCCGTTGGCACATCATGAATACGGTGGCCACGAGCAAGGCCGGGCATATAGGAGGCCCCCTCTCGGCGACCGATCTGATGGTGGCCCTCTACTTCGCGGAGATGAACGTCGACCCAGCCAATCCACAAGACCCCGGCCGCGACCGCTTCATCCTGTCCAAGGGTCATTCAGCTATCGGCCTCTATTCGGTGCTGGCGCTGCGCGGCTATTTCCCCGTAGAGGAACTGGCCACCTTCGACCAGGGTGGTTCTCGCCTCCAGGGGCACCCCGACATGCGCTTGACGCCCGGCATTGATGCCTCTACGGGTTCCCTGGGCATGGGCCTGTCCGTTGGCCTCGGTATTGCGATCGCCGCCAAAAAACAGAACCAGGACTTCCACACGTTCGTTGTGATCGGCGACGGTGAATCCCAAGAGGGGCAGGTCTGGGAAGCCGTCCAGGTGGCTCCCCGGTATGGGCTAGACAACCTCACCGCCATTTTTGACCTCAATGGGCTCCAGCAGTACGGATGGCCCAAGGGCAGTTCCGACCGCTTCGACCGCGGCGAGCCGATGGGCCACGTCGACATGGAGACCGTCATGAAGGGCTTCGGTTGGAACACCGCCTCCATCGACGGTAACGACTATGACCAGATCCTGGCGGCTTTCGCCCGCAACCGCGAACTGCGCAGTTCCGGACGCCCCACCGCCATCCTGGCCCGCACCACCAAGGGTGCCGGCATCTCTTTCACCGCCGGCACCTACAAGTGGCACAACGGCATTGCCACCGATGAGCAGCTGGCGGCCGTGCGTGCAGAACTACTTGAGGAAGGACAGGCATGAAGGCCCAACGCGCCGTCTGGGGCGAAAGCCTCGTTGAGCTGGCGAAGACCGATTCCCGCGTGGTCGTCCTTGATGGTGACCTCGCCACCTCCACCCAGGCCGTCATGGTCGCCGACCAGGTGCCAGACGCCTTCCTGGAGATGGGCATCGCGGAGGCCAACATGGTGGGGGTGGCCATGGGCATGACAACCCTTGGTTACCGGCCCTGGCTGTCCACCTTCGGCGTGTTCCTCACCTCCCGCGCCCTAGACCAGATCCGCGTGCTCGTGTCGCAGACCAAGGCCCCCGTGCGGGTATGCGCCGCCTATTCCGGCCTGTTCAACGGGTCCGCGGGTAAGACGCACCAGGACCTGGAGGACCTGGCGACGATGCGCGCTATGCCGAACATGGTGGTGCTGGCCCCAGCCGACGAGTTTGAGCTGGCCGCCATGATGCCGTGGATTGCCGAGTACGACGGCCCGGTCTACCTGCGGGTCGCCCGTGACGCCGTCGCCCCCGTCTTCGAGGAGGGCCACACCTTCACCCTCGGCGCTGTGCAGCGGTTTCGCGATGGCCGCGATGTCACCCTCGTCTCGACGGGAGTTCAGACCTCCCGCACCCTACAGGCCGCCGATTGCCTCGCCGCCAAGGGCATTGAAGCCCGTGTCGTACATGTCGGTTGCCTCAAGCCCCTCAACGAGGCGGCCCTGCTCAGTGAGCTGGCCCACTCCCCTGTCGTCATCACCGTCGAAGAACACTCGGTGCTCGGTGGCCTCGGCAGCCTGGTGGCCGAGATCATCGCCGACCAGGCCCCAGGGATAAGGGTCGTCCGCCACGGCCTTGCCGATTCCTGGTCCGAGTCGGCCCCCAACAGCTATCTGCTGGAGCACTACGGCCTGGCACCCGAGAAGGTGGCCGAACAAGTTTCACTCGTGCTGGAAGGAAAGGAAACAAAGTGACGAACTGGTTCTACCCAGCCGGTACCGCCAGTGAAGGGCCTTGGTTCCTGTCGGTGGGCGCGGAAGGCTCCTCCACCCAACTCGACGGCTGGGCCCATACCGGCATCAAAGCCGCCGACGTGACCGAGGGTCAGGAGCTCATGTTGCCTGCGGCAAACGAGGAACGGCTTGTAGTTCCGCTGTGGGGTGCGTTCGCCGTCACCACCGGCGGCGAGACCCACCCGCTGCGGGGACGTGCGAACGTGTTCGCCGGACCGACGGATGTTTGCTTCATCGGCAATGGCCAAGAGATCCGCATCACCGCCACGCGGCCGGGCCGCGTCGCCGTCGCGACCGCCCCTACCGCCCATCGCAAGCCGAACCGTCTCTTCAGGGCCGAGGACATCGCCGTCGAACTCCGCGGCACTGGCAGTTGCTCGCGGGAAGTCCACAACTTCGGCATGGCAGCCACTCTGGATGCCGACAAGTTCATCGTCTGTGAAGTCATCACCCCCGCCGGGAACTGGTCCTCTTACCCGCCGCACAAGCACGACGAGATCACCGAGACTGAGAACGCGCTGGAGGAAATCTACTACTTCGAAACCGCACCAGCCCCCGGCGGTGCTGCGCAAGCCCAGCCTATCGGGTACGCACGTGTGTATTCCACCGATCCTGCGCGCCCCATTGATGTGCACGCGGAGGTCCGCTCCGGTGATTCACTGTTCATCCCTCACGGCTGGCACGGCCCAGCCGCGGCTGCCCCCGGCTACCACATGTATTACCTCAACGTGATGGCTGGCCCCGGACAACGGCATTGGCTGGTCACCAATGATCCATGTCACTCGTGGATTCCCGAAGCCATGTCCTCCCAAAGCATCGACCCTCGCCTTCCCCTCACCCTTTGATCGGAGCATCATGAAAATCACAGGAGCCGTCCTGGAACGGGTCGGCACCGACGCCCCATACGCCACTAGCAAGCCCATCGTTGTCACTGAGCTTGAGCTGGATCCCCCCGGTCCGACGGAACTCCTGGTCCGCGTCGAAGCGGCCGGTATCTGCCACTCCGACCTGTCTGTCGTCAACGGTGCCCGGCCACGCCCCGTGCCGATGCTGCTGGGGCACGAGTCCGCCGGGATCGTCGTCGAGGCTGGGGAGCAGACGGCGGTCCGGCCCGGTCAGCGCGTGGTCATGACCTTCCTGCCGCGGTGCGGCGAGTGCCCCAGCTGCCTGACCGACGGGCGGCTGCCGTGTGAGCCCGGGTCTAAGGTCAACGCGGCCGGTACCTTGATGTCAGGGGGGATTCGGCTGCACCGGGGCGATGAGCCTATCCTCCACCACCTGGGGGTTTCCGGGTTCGCCACCCACACGGTCGTGGACGAACGCTCGGTCGTGGTCGTGCCCGATGAGGTGCCGCCCCATGTGGCAGCAGTCCTCGGGTGTGCGGTACTCACGGGTGGCGGCGCAGTCCTGAACGCCGGCCAGCCCGAGGATGGGGACACCGTCGCCGTGGTCGGGCTCGGCGGTGTCGGCATGGCAGCCCTGATCACCGCGGTGGCGCTGGGACGTGGCCCCGTGATCGGGATCGACGCCCTACCCGACAAACTAGACCGAGCCACTTCGCTCGGAGCGCAGGCCGTCTACACGCCCGAAGCGGCCCTTGCTCAGGGGTTCAAGGCGCCGGTAGTGATTGAGGCGGCGGGCCATCCGAGGGCCTTGGAAACCGCGTTCGCCATCACGTCCCCCGGCGGCCGCACCGTTACCGTCGGTCTGCCGCACCCAGATGCCCGCTCTTCCTTCGCCCCGGCGGTCATGACGGGTGAGGCCCGCACGATTATCGGTAGTTACCTGGGCTCAGCGGTGCCTACCCGGGATATCCCCACATACGCACAGATGTGGCTTGACGGGAAACTGCCGATCGAGGCCTTGATCTCAAGTCACATCACGCTCAACCAGATCAACGAGGGCATGGACGCCTTGGCTGAGGGCCGCGCCATGCGTCAAATCATCGACCTCAGCAACAACTGACCATTTCTCGGTCAGACATCACCGCAGCCGCAAAGGAGAGAGCAATGGCATTGAAAACCGGTGAGGAGTACATCGAGAGCATCCGCCAGTTGGATCTGAAGATCTTCATGGCAGGAGATAGGGTCACCAACCCGGTGGATAACCCAATCCTTCGGCCTTCCCTAAACTCAGTGAAGGCCACCTATGACCTGGCGCAGGACCCCGAGTTCCAAGACATCGCGACCGCCATCTCCCCCTACACCGGGGAGCGGGTCAACCGGTTCTCGCACATCCACGAATCCACGGCCGATTTGGTCAACAAAGTGAAAATGCAGCGCTTGCTGGGGCAGAAAACTGCCTCCTGCTTCCAGCGCTGCGTCGGTATGGATGCTCTGAACTCGGTGTTCAGCACCACCTTCGACATCGACGCGGCGCACGGCACGTCGTATCACCAAAGCTTCTTAAAGTACCTGCGCTACATCCAGTCAAATGACCTCATTGTCGATGGCGCAATGACCGATCCCAAAGGGGACCGTTCCTTGCCGCCGCACAAGCAGGCCGACCCGGATCTGTTCGTTCATGTGGTGGAACGACGGCCCGACGGCATCGTCGTGCGCGGAGCCAAGGCGCATCAGACCGGCGCCAGTAACTCGCACGAGATGATCGTGATGCCGACCCAGACCATGACCGAAGAAGATCGTGACTGGGCCGTCGCGTTCGCTGTTCCCATGGATGCCGACGGCATCTTCATGATCGTGGGCCGCCAGTCCTGCGACACTCGCAAGCTGGAGGGCAACCCCATGGACACGGGTAACCCTCAGTTCGGCGGCATGGAGGCGCTCATCGTCTTCGACAACGTGTTTGTGCCCCAAGAGCGCGTGTTCATGGATGGCGAGCACGAGTTTTCCGGGCTTCTGGTAGAGCGCTTCGCCGGGTACCACCGGCAGAGCTATGCCTGCAAGACGGGCGTCGGTGACGTGCTCATCGGCGCCGCCGCGCTGGCGGCCGATTACAACGGCGTGCCCAGGGCATCGCACATCAAGGACAAGCTCATTGAGATGGTGCACCTCAACGAGACTTTGTGGAGTTCGGCCCTGGCCTGCTCCTATGAAGGCGACGCCACCCCTAGTGGCAACTACATGGTGAACCTGTTGCTGGCGAACGTCAATAAGCTCAACGTCACCCGGTTCCCTTACGAGATCGTCCGGCTGGCTACCGACGTCACCGGCGGCCTCATGGTGACCGCCCCCTCCGAGAAGGACCTCAGGCACCCCGAGCTTGGCCCAATCGTCGATAAGTATTTCCGCGGCGTAGCGTCCGTGTCCACTGAGGACCGGCTGAAGCTGATGCGTCTAGTCGAGAACCTCTGCCTTGGCACGGGTGCGGTCGGCTATCAAACTGAGTCGCTGCATGGCGCTGGTTCCCCGCAGGCCCAGCGCATCATGATCGGCCGCCAGGCCGATCTAAAAGCCAAAAAGAGCCTCGCCAAACACATCGCGCTCATTGAGGAGTGACCGTGATCGCCGCGGCAACCGAGATTCGCCCGCTCGTGGAGGCCGCGCTGGACGCCCGTGTACGTCCGGCGCTGGCCGCCCACGGCGGCGCCGTCGAGATTGATGACATTTCCCCCGAGGGGGTGGTGGGAGTTCGTCTGCTGGGTGCCTGTGTTGGCTGTCCCGCAGCTGACTACTCAATGCAAGACCTCGTGCGCCGGGGATTGCTCGGCGCAGTCGAAGGAATCACCGATGTGGTTCTGGTGGGCAGCGTCAGCGACGACCTATTGGCTCAGGCGCTGGTGTTTCTGCGCCGGAATAACAACTGACCAAGGAGAGACAACTGTGGACTGGAAGGCCCACTATCGGGATCACCTCACCACTGCCGAGACCGCTGTGCAGCTCATCCGCTCCGGCGACCGGGTGGTCACTGGGCATGCCTGCGGCGAGCCTATCGTCCTCACCAACGCCATGGTGGCCAATGCCGCTGCCTACCGGGACGTGGAAATCGTCCACATGGTCCCCATGGGGCCGGCCCGGTACTGCGCCGAAGGCGTAGAGGCTTCCTTCAGGCACAACAGCTTGTTTGCGGGCGGATCCACCCGGGCTGCTATCGCCGCCGACCGTGCCGATTTCACCCCGGTGTTTTTCCACGAAGTACCTGAACTTCTCCGGACAGCGCTGCCGGTCGACGTTGCACTCATCCAGGTCTCCCCGCCCGATGCTCATGGTTATTGCAGTCTGGGTGTCTCGGTTGACTACACCAAAGCCGCCGCTGAGCATGCGAGGACCGTCATCGCCCAGGTGAATCCCCAGCTGCCCAGGACCCTCGGTGACGCGGCACTCCACGTTAACCAGATCGACTGCTTCGTCGAGGCCGATGTACCGATCATTGAGCTGCCCCGCCCCACCATCGGCGAAGTAGAAGCCGCGATCGGACGCCACTGCGCCAGCCTGGTCCGCGACGGAGACACACTCCAGTTGGGTATCGGCGCTATTCCCGATGCCGTGCTCAGAGAACTCACTGACAAGCATGACCTGGGGGTCCATTCGGAGATGCTCTCCGACGGCATCCTTGATCTCATTGAGTCCGGGGTGGTCACGAACCAACGCAAAACCCTCCACGCGGGGAAGTCCGTGGTTACTTTCCTCATGGGTTCCCGGCGTCTCTACGACTTCGTCGACGACAATCCTGCGATCCACATGGCACCTGTCGACTACGTCAATGACCCTCGCGTCATCGCCCAGAACGATAACCTCGTCGCCATCAACTCCTGTGTGCAAGTGGACCTCATCGGCCAGGTGGTGTCGAGTTCCGTCGGGCTCAGGCAGATCAGCGGCATCGGCGGCCAGGCCGACTTCGTACGCGGTGCGAGCATGAGCCGCGGCGGCCGCTCTATCATCGCTATCGCATCCACGGCAAGCAAGGGCGCTGTCTCCAAAATCGTACCGCTGTTGGAGCCCGGCTCCACGGTCTCTACCGGCCGCTGCGATGTGCACTACATCGTCACCGAATACGGCGTGGCCGAGTTGTGGGGGCAGACCCTCCGCGAACGGGCTAGGCGTCTGATCGCCATCGCCCACCCCACCTTCCGCGACGAGTTGAGCACAGCTTTCGCCGACCGGTTCCCGCACGCAAGCAGCACCTGAAAGGCATCCGATCATGGATTTCCACCTCAGCGACGAGCAGACGATGATCCGCGATTCCGCGCGTGAGTTCGCAGAGACGGAGATCGCGCCCATCGCGGCGGAGATCGACCGTGAGCACCGTGTTCCCCTGGAACTGATTCCGAAGCTGGCTGAGCAGAGGCTGCTGGGTGTGTTCCTGCCTGCCGCCTTCGGTGGCGCCGAACTCGATTACCTCAGCTATGCGATCGCCGTCGAGGAGCTAGCGCGGGTTTGCGCCACTACCGCGGTGATGATGGAGTCCCACAACAGTCTCGCTATCTCGCCGATCCTGAGCCACGGCACTGAAGCCCAAAAGGCCGCCTATTTACCTGCGATGGCTAGTGGCAAGGCCATGGGTGCCTTCGCTTTAACCGAACCGGGCGCAGGCACCGACGTGGCTGCCATGTCCTCAACTGCACAGCCAGTTGCTGACGGCTATGTGTTGAATGGCCAGAAGGTGTTCATTACGGGAGGCTGCTACGCACAGGTGTTTGTGGTCTTCGCAAAAACAACGAACGAAGGTCCAGCCCACCGGCAGATCAGCACTTTCATCGTTGACCGTGAGACTCTCGGCTTTACGGTTGGCGCAAGCGAACGCAAGATGGGCATTCGTGGCTCCAGCACACCTTCCCTGGTGTTCGATAACGTCCATCTGCCGAAGGAAGCTCTTCTTGGCGGGGAGGGACAGGGCTTCAGCATCGCCATGCAGGCCCTCGATGGTGGACGCATCGGCATAGCGGCGCAGGCGCTGGGCATCGCACAGGGCGCACTGGATGCGTCGGTGACCTACGCCCAGGAGCGGATTCAGTTCGGTAGACCTATCTCCGCATTCCAGGCCATCCAGTGGATGTTGGCTGACATGGCCACCGACATTCAAGCCGGGCGGCTGTTGACCTACCATGCGGCTTGGCGGCAGGAGCATGGACTGCCACTGTCCACGGCTGCCGCGCAGGCGAAACTGTTCTGCGGGCAGATGGCCTCCCGCGTAGCGAGTCAGGCCATCCAGATCCACGGCGGCAATGGTTACACGGAGGCCTACCCTGTCGAGCGCGCTTATCGCGACGCGAAGATCACCGAGATCTATGAGGGCACCAATGAGGTCCAGCGTCTGGTGATCGCCCGGAATCTGCTCGCGGGTCAGGTCTAGGAGGCAGCCATGGCTGTTGCAGGCGCCTACAAGTGGGCAGGAAGCGCCCAGGAAACGGTCGCTCAGGCCGACGGGAATCGAGCCCCATTTCCCTGGCCCGCGCTATGGCAGGGCTGCTGCTGGGCTGCCGCCAGTCTGCTGTCCCGTTGGGCTGTGCGGCCGTGCATCTTCCGGTGGCGCGGCTTACGTGAAGGGCGGCCCGCAGTCGGCTGCTGCGGCACCCGAAACCCTGCAATGGTGCCGCTCGCGGCGAATTCGACGCCCAGATCTGGAACGGGGGAATGCGAAGCACAATGATCAGGAGTTCAACAGTGAAACACGTTGTACTGGCCGGGGCGGTTCGTACGCCCATCGGCCGATTCGGAGGCAGCCTCGCCGAAACCTCAGCGGCTCAGTTGGGTACCGCAGTCGTGGCGGAGGCCCTGCGACGCGCTGGGATTGATGGCGCTGTTGTGGATGAGGTGATCCTGGGACAGGTTTTGCAGGCGGGATGCGGTCAGAATATCGCTCGGCAGGCCAGTGTTGGAGCGGGCTTGCCGCTGGGGATCCCGGCTATCACGGTGAATCAGGTGTGCGGTTCCTCGTTGGCAGCAATCAACCTGGCTGCGGCACAAGTGCTGTCCGGACAGGCCGATGTCGTCGCTGTGGGCGGGGTGGAGAACATGTCCCAAGCCCCATATCTACTCTCCAAAGCCCGGTTCGGGTATCGGCTCAACGACGGGCAACTCGTCGATTCGATGTTCAGCGAGGGCCTAAACGACACCTTCAACCAGTATCCGATGGGCATCACTGCGGAGAATCTGGCTGAGCGTTTCGGCATCTCCCGAGAGGACCAGGACGCCTACGCCGCGACGAGCCAACAGCGCGCCGCGGCCGCCCAGCAAGCGGATCGATTCGAAGCCGAGATCCTGCCCCTTGAGATCCGTCAGGGCCGCGAGAAGACGCTCTTCCAGGCCGATGAGAGCATCCGTCCCAACAGCACCGCTGAGGGTCTGGCCCGGCTGCGTCCGGCGTTCAAACCGGACGGCACCGTCACAGCCGGCAATGCTTCGACGATCAACGACGGGGCGGCGGCGCTGGTAGTGCTCAGCCGGGAACGGGCCAAGGAACTGGGTGTCAATCCCATGGCCACGTGGGTGGGCGGGACGAGCGCCGGGGTGGAGCCTGAGCTCATGGGGCGCGGCCCCGTCGCGAGCACCCAGAAACTGCTGAGACGCACCGGAATCGGTGTGAACGACATTGCTCGCATCGAGCTTAACGAGGCTTTCGCCGCGCAGGCGCTGTGCGTGATCCGTCAGCTCAACCTCAACCAGGAGATCACCAACCCCAACGGCGGGGCCATCGCATTGGGCCACCCACTGGGCTGTTCCGGGGCACGGGTGTTAGTGACGCTGTTGCATGAGTTGCAGCGCAGCGGCGGCGGTCTGGGCCTTGCATCGTTGTGTATTGGCGGCGGCATGGGGGTCTCGACCCTTGTTAGGGCGGAGTCATGATGGGACAAGTCATATTCGAGGTTAAAGACACGGTGGCGACGATCACCATCGACCGCCCACAGGCCCTCAACGCGCTCAATTCCGAGGTGCTGAGGGAATTGGACCAGGCTATTGCCGAGGCTGAGTCGGACGCGACCCGTTGCGTCGTGCTGACTGGCGCTGGGGATAAGGCCTTCGTCGCCGGAGCGGATGTCATTGCGATGTCACGGATGACCCGACGGGAAGCCCAGGCCTTCAGCTGCTTCGGAAATCGTGTTTTCCGCCGCCTGGAGCGGCTGCCCTGCCCCACTATTGCGGCCGTTGGCGGATTCGCGCTGGGAGGTGGCTGCGAGTTGGCCCTAGCCTGCGACCTCCGCGTCGCTTCCACCACGGCGTCCTTCGGGCAACCCGAAGTGGGCTTGGGGATCACTCCCGGATTCGGCGGCACTCAGCGGCTGCCGCGGCTAGTTGGCCTAGCCCGAGCCAAAGAGTTGCTGTTTACCTCACGCCGTATCGGGGCCGACGAGGCCCTGGCCTTGGGTCTAGTCAACCGCGTCGTCCACCCTGGCGAACTGCTGGCCGAGGCCGCGGCGCTGGCGCAACAGATCGCCTCGCAGGCTCCGGTCGCGGTCCGCGCCGTGAAAGCAGCGCTCCAGTTGGGCGCCCAGACCGACCTCGACACCGCTTTGGCCATTGAGGCAACGGAGTTCGCCTCATGTTTCGAGACCCACGACCAGGTGGAGGCCATGACGGCCTTCACGGAACGTCGCCCTGCCGAGCCTTTCAAGGGTCGGTGAGGGCATGACACAGAAAGGAGAATTCATGAAACGGGTCGCGGTGATCGGCGCCGGAACCATGGGCTCAGGCATCGCCGAAGCCCTGGCCGCCGCGCCAGAACACCAGGTGCTGCTGTGTGACCTCTCACCCGAATACGCCGAGAAGGGCATGGAACGAATCGCTGGCGGGCTCCGGGGGCGAGTGGAGCGTGGCAAACTAGCCCAGACCGATGCCGACGCCCTCCTGACACGCATCACTATCGGTGAGATAGACGACGTCAGCGAGTGCCGCCTCGTCGTAGAGGCCATCGTCGAAGAACTCGGTTCAAAACGGAAACTCTTTGAGCAGCTTGACGAATTGTGCGAGCCCGATGCGGTGCTGGCCACCAACACATCATCGCTGTCCATCACCGAAATAGGTTGTGGCCTGAAACATCCCATCGTGGGCATGCACTTTTTCAATCCAGCACCAGTGATGAAATTAGTCGAAGTAACGGCGGGCGCTGCAACCCCGCCCGAAATCGTCACCTTCATCAAAGAGCTGGCCCAGGCTATTGGCAAAACTCCAGTCGAGGTTGACGAGGCCCCGGGATTCGTCGTCAACCGGATCCTGATCCCGATGATCAATGAAGCAGTCGAACTGGTTGCGAATGGCACCGCGTCGATCGAAGACGTCGACGTCGCAATGAAGCTGGGAGCCAACCACCCCATGGGGCCCCTCGCCCTGGGGGATCTGATCGGGCTCGATGTGGTGCTGGCCATCATGGAGGTCATCCACAGCGAAACGGGGGACCCGAAGTACCGCCCACACCCGCTGCTACGCAAGTACGTGCGCGCCGGCTGGCTGGGCCGTAAAACGGGCCGTGGCTTCCACAGCTACGACCACTAGTCACACCCACTCACCGAGCAGGCCAAGGAGGACCTGCTCAACCAACCACCGAAAGGAAAACCATGACTAAGGATCTGAGCGTAGGGCTCGTGGGCGCAGGACGTATCGGAGCTGACCATGCTCACACCATCAGCACCTTGCCGGGCATCAAGGAGATCGTCGTCGCTGATGTCGAGCAGGAACGTGCGGAAGCAGTGGCAACACAACTGGGCGACATCGCCCGGGTTTCCACCCCGGATGCAATCGTGGGTGAGGTCGATGCACTGGTGATCACCACCCCGACGGTGCAGCATGCGACTCACCTCATCGCCGCCGCTGAAGCCAGAGTGCCGGTGTTTTGCGAAAAGCCGGTCGCGCTCGACATCGAGACCACCAAGAAGGTACTTGAGAAGGTCAACGAGACGGGCAACCCAACCCAGATCGGCTTCCAGCGTCGCTTCGACGAGGGCTACATCAACGCCAAGAAACTGCTGGCAGAAGGCAAGGTCGGGAACCTGCATCGCGTGCACGTCGTCACCGGTGACTACCCGCCGCCGCCTGCCAGCTACCTCAAGGGCTCGGGTTACTTGTTCAAGGACTGCACCATCCACGATGCCGACATCATCCGCTGGGTGACGGGCCAAGAGGTTGAAGAGGTCTACGTGTTTGGCGCGAACCTGGGCGACCCCTACTTCGGGCAGGAGGGGGACATCGACAACGCCGTCGGCGTGCTGCGCATGTCCGGGGGCACCCTCGCCACCATGCACGTCAGCCGCTACAACGCCGCTGGCTACGACATCCGGATGGAGCTGGCCGGCGACAAGGAAACCTACTCCGTCGGATTCGCCGAGTACATGCCCATCACTTCGGCCGAGCCCAGTTTCACGTTCGAGCAGGCCGGTGAGCGCTACCCGAACTTCTACCCCCGCTTCATTCCCGCCTACAAGGCCGAGATCGGCGCGTTCATTGAGGCACTCAATACTGGCGGAGAAATCTCCCCGACGGTGGCCGACGCCCTGGAAGCCCTCTACATCTGCGAGGCCCTCGACCTGTCTCTCAAGGAGAACAGGCCGGTCAAGCTGAGCGAAATCCGGTGAGGAGGAAACCATGACGGTCACATTCGCCATGATCGGGGCGGGGCGCATCGCAGGTGCGCACGCCAATTCGTTTACCCAGAATGACGATGCCGCATTGCTCTGGGTTGCTGACCCCATTCAGGAGGCAGCCGAACACATCGCTGCTAGGGTGGGCGCTAAAGCTACCGGTGATGTGCAGGCAGCCATCAAGGATCCTGCGGTGGATGCGGTGCTGATCTGCGCCCCCACCCCGCTGCATGTTGAGCTCATCAAAGACGCCGTTGCGGCTGGAAAAGCCGTGCTGTGCGAGAAGCCAGTCGACTTGGACCTTGCGCTGGCCTCGCAGCTGCAGAAGACTCTGAGCCCTGACGCCCGCGTCATGATGGGCTTCAATCGCCGCTTCGACCCATCGTTCGCTGAAATCCACGCCCGCACCGAGGCCGGCGAACTGGGTAAGCTGGAGCAGGTCCTCGTCACCTCCCGCGATCCGGGACTGGCGCCGAAGGAGTATCTGGCCAGCTCCGGCGGGATCTTCAAAGATATGACCATCCACGACTTCGACATGGTGCGGTTCTTCCTACCCGACATCGTTGAGGTCGAGGCTATGGGGCAGAATGTCATCGATCCGGTGGTGGCTGAGCTGAGTGACTTCGACGGAGTCATGGTGACACTGCGCTCGGCGTCGGGGGCCATCGCAATGATCGTCAACTCGCGTCGCGCCACGTTTGGCTATGACCAGCGGCTCGAAGTCTTTGGTGAAAAGGGCATGCTGCAAGCCCACAACCACCTGCCCACCTCAGTGCGTTCCTACGGGGCAGATCACTGTGAGCGGACCGCCTCTTACCTGCCGTTCTTCCTAGAACGATACGCCCAGGCGTACAAGCAGGAGCTACAGGCCTTCCTCAGGGCCCTCGCGGACGATTCCGCTTTCAGCCCATCCCTCACCGATGGCGTTGAGGCGCTGCGGCTTGCGGTGGCTGCCGAGCAGGCTGCCCGGACTGGCACTCGTGTTAGCGTGGAATCGATATGAGCAGCCCGCTAATTGCCACGTGCTGGACATCGGCCGGGGACACGAGCCCTATAGATGACGATCCGCGTTCACCCGAGAATTTCCAACACCGCGTAGAGGCAGCTGCCAAAGCCGGCTACGTTGGCATGGGTTTCCTCGTGGCCGACTTGGAGGCAGCCGAAGCCACCTACGGCATCGACGGTATGCGCTCCATCATCCACGACAATGGCTTGACGCATCTCGAAATTGAGCTACTCACCGAATGGTGGAACAGCGGCACCGAGGACGAGAACCCAGAGTCCGAAAAGATCCGCAAAAAGATGCTGTACTACACCGAGCAACTCGGCATCGGCACCTTTAAGGTGGCCTCTGACGACTCGGGTCGGCCTTGGCACCTCGGGCCTTGGGCAGCGCAATACCACAAGCTGGCTGCCCAGGCCGCTGATGTCGGCGCTCGCCTGGCCCTGGAATTCCTGCCATGGATGAACATCGCCACGGTCGGGGACGCCATGGGTCTGATCCGAGCCTCGGACCACCCCAACGCTGGGATGGTCATCGACGTGTGGCACGTCGAACACATGCATACCGATCACACCGAGATTGAGCAGCTCCCTGCGTCAGCGATCGTCTCGGTGGAGCTGTCCGATGCCGGTCAACGCAGTGGACCATGGCTGGAGGACACCGTTAAGAACCGTAGATATTGCGGTGAGGGTAGCTTCCGGTTGCCCAGCTTCGTCGCAGCCCTGCGTAAGGCTGGATTCTCCAATCCCTGGGGCGTGGAGATCCTGTCCGAGACCCACCGAAAGCTACCGATTGAGGAGGGGCTGGCGCGCGCCGCCGAGTCCGCCTGGAAACTGCTCGGCTAGCCGAGAACGGGGAGGATCGTGCCCCACAGCCACCAACCATCGGACACGGTCCTCCCCCGGGGTTAACCCCAGCAGCCCCGTTGACCAGAACCATATGATCCGCCAAAGGAGCACGGACATTATGTCATCACATTCGATCGCTCCCCTCAATGAGGGACTCCCCAGCCTAAAACCAGGCCCCCATTCGCGCCGTCTCGGCCTTGTCGCCACCATCGCCACCTTCGGCGGCCTCTTGTTCGGCTACGACACGGGCGTCATCAATGGCGCTCTCGGGCCACTTCAGTCACAGCTGAATCTCAACACCTTCACTAAGGGATTTGTCACCGCCATCATCCTGGTGGGTGCCGCCATAGGGGCTGCTATCGGCGGCCAGGTCTCGGACTGGTTAGGACGCAAGAAAACCATCCTGATCCTGTCTATCGTATTCGCTCTAGGCACGGTCGGCTGTGTCCTGGCTCCCGAGTGGATCTCTCTGGCAGCAGCACGCTTCGTACTGGGATTGGCCGTGGGCGGAGCATCCGCCACAGTTCCTGTCTATCTCGCCGAGCTCGCCCCCACTGAGCGGCGCGGCTCCATCGTCACCCGAAACGAGTTGGCCATCGTCTCTGGTCAGTTCGCCTCATTCGTCGTCAATGCCGTCATCTACAACATCTGGGGCACCAAGTACACTAACCCAGATGGCTCCCTCGTAGTCAACGAGATGGGCCACCACGTCTACGTCAACCCAGGACTGTGGCGCATCATGCTTCTGGTGGCGGTGCTGCCCGCAATCTGCTTGTTCATTGGAATGCTGCGGATGCCTGAAAGTCCCCGCTGGCTCATCAAACACGGTCGCCAGGGGGAGGCGGAGAAAATCATGCGCCAGATCCGAAATCCTGAGCGCGCCGAGGCTGAAATCCAGGTGGTTCGCCAACTGGTCGAGGAGGAGGCCCAGGCCGTGAAGATGAGTGCCTGGGAAGCCCTAAGCACGAAATGGATCCGCCGCGTCATCTTCATCGGCATCGGCGTGGCCATGATCCAGCAGCTGACGGGTATCAACTCGATCATGTACTACGGCACCCTGCTTCTGGAGCAATCCGGCTGGGGGTCAGAGACCGCTATCATCGCCAACACCACCAACGGTTTGGTGGCTGTCACTGCGTGCATCATCAGCATGTCGATCATGAATAAGATCGACCGGCGCACGATGTTGCTGTTCGGCTTTATTGGGACCACCACTGCCCACGTACTGATCGGCCTATCAGCGCTGTTGATCCCCGACGGCAATCCGATCAAGCCAGTGTTCATCCTGATCTTCGTCGTGTTGTTTGTGTTCATCATGCAGGGCACCCAAGGCCCCCTATGCTGGCTGATCCTCTCAGAGATTTTCCCGTTGAAATTCCGAGGCTTCGGCTACGGCATCGCAGCATTCATGGGCTGGATGACGAACTTCGCGGTTAGCGGCTCATTCCCGACAGTCGTGGAATACGCTGGTGTTTCAAACACCTACTTCCTATTCGCCGGTCTCGGTGTTCTAGCGTTGATCTTCGTCTACCGCTGGCTACCGGAAACCCGAGGCAAGTCCTTGGAGCAGCTTGAGGCTGAATTCATGGCCAAGAGCTGACACACGCGCCCATTCCCGCGGCGAGGATCCAGTGAGCAGACAGTCGCTGCGGGAATGGGTAACCCGCAGGCATGACGACACGGCAGCAGAGGCAGTGTTGGCGCGCACCAGCGCTCACAGCACTCAAATCCACCAGCCGTTAACCACGTACCTAACGGCTTTATTCAGGGACACCGCCCATCGGACCCTGACGATGAGATGCCGCTTGGGTGGCCGCACCTGAAAGGACCCCACCACAGCTGCCCTCGTCACGATGCCCTACCAGCGCAACCTCTACAAGTACGAAGAGTGGGTGGGATCCGGCCATGAAACCCCGATACCGGGCCTTGCGGCCGCGAACCTGGCCAACTGTCGAACCGCTCACGTTGCTCGGGGCCGCCCGCCTACATCGTGACGCTGAACTGGTCTTGGTTGCGGATAGGCAGCCACGGCTCGGCGAATCATGTCGAGGTGCAAGCTGGCTTTCGCACGGGCGGCTACCGGGAAACCGTGCGCTGTTCCGCCTGGGAGAGTGCCTAGGAACTTGGTAGACAGTGGCAACGGCGGCCCCCGCGAACTACTACAGCAGCTATCCGTTGTGTAGACGGCGGGCGGAACGGGCCGCCTGACGCTGAGCGCGCTGGCGGCGCAAGCGCTTGACCAGCAGCGGCTTGTATCCGAGAGCGGAGGGGTCATCAATGAGGTTGTTGAGCCTCTGGTAGTACCTAGTTGAGGAGCAGCCGAAACGCTCCATGATGGCCTGTTCCTTGGGCACGTCCAGGGTGAACCACGCCTCCTCGAAGTCGAGCATCTCGGCATCACGCTGCGCCAGCGAAGATTCAAGCACTGCCTGGGTCATGAGTTCATCATACGCGGCGGGGGGTTGATAATCACATCGTTGTCATTAGGCCAGATCGAGGCCTCCTTCCAGGTAACGTGTCGTGGAACGCAACGATGCGAGACTGAGATTTTCAGGCTTGCCGATTGGGAGGACACGATGCTGGAACTGCGTGGGGTACGCCAGAGCTACCCCTGGGGAACGAAGGACGCTATCGCGAATCTGCTGTGCCAGGAGAGCGACGGCCAACCGTGGGCCGAGCAATGGTACGGGGCCCACCCATTGGGTGACTCCCCGCTAACCGACGGCACCACGCTTTCCGAACACCTCGCCCAACATCCCGAGGAACTCGGGCAAGCCACCCTTCACACGTTCGGCAAGCGCCTGCCCTTCCTGGTGAAGATCCTGTCGGCCGCCTCCCCACTGAGCCTGCAGGCCCACCCATCCCGAGCGCAGGCGCGAGAGGGCCACGCCCGGGAATCGCTGCTGGGTGTCCCGCTGACGGCCCCCGAACGCTCCTTCAAGGACGACTGGCCCAAGCCCGAAACGATCGTCGCACTCACGAACTTCGAGGCCCTCGTCGGCTTCCGCGACCCGCGCCACACCGCACAGTTATTCGACTGCTTAGGGGTAGGCGACGAACTGGCCTCCGTTATCGGGCCGCTGCGGGACCGGGAGGGCAGCCCGGCCCTCCAAGAGGTAGTACTGGACGTCTTAAGCCTCGGCGAACGTCGCCATCTTGTAGACGAGGTGCTGAGCGCCGCCGTTCGGCATCTCGACGCACCCGGCGAACTCGGGGTATTTGCCCGTACCGCCGTCGAAATTGACGAATACTTCCCCTCCGATCCGGGAATCCTGGCGGCCCTGCTGCTGAACCGCTTCTCCCTGGAGCCTGGGCAGGCTCTGGCACTTCCCGCTGGGGTAATCCACAGTTACCTACGCGGCACCTGCGTCGAGGTGATGGCGAACTCCGACAACGTGTTGCGCTGCGGCCTGACCACCAAGCACATTGATGTCGACTCGCTGCTGCATGTTGTCAGCTTCGCCCCCACCGCCGACGATGTCCTGGTGGCGGCCGGCTCCGACGGAACCTACGTCTACCCGACCCGCTTCGAGGAGTTCGAGCTGTGGCTGTTGCAGCCCACCGACGGCAGCACCCTCCAGCTACCACGCGGCGACTCGGGCCGGATCTGCCTGGCGACTTCGGGAGCATTCGACCTGATGGGTGACGGCGATCCCGTGCGGATTGGCCCCGGCCAGGCGGTCTTTGTAGCGGCAGATGAGGCCGTGACCGCCACGGGTTCTGGGCAACTATTCGTGGCGGCGGCGGGCATCTGATTTCCCAGGACGCCGGGGCAGTTGGCACAATGAGGCCTGCGCCTCCGTAGCTCAGCGGCCAGAGCGCTCGCCTTGTAAGCGAGTGGTCGAGGGTTCGACTCCCTCCGGGGGCTCCAAGACCATCACTCGACAACCGGGCCGTCGCCCGCCAAAATGGGCCAGCATGACCCCTGAGCCGAGCAAGTGGGCGCGCATGATCGCCGCCGATCCCGAGCATTCTTACCGCTACATTGAGCGGTTCAAGGTGATGGAGGCGGGTGGCGCCGACCTGTATGGCGAGGCCCGCACCGTCGACGCGATGGTGCCGCGTGGCTCCCGGATCCTGGACGCCGGTTGCGGCCCCGGTCGGCACGCGGGCTGGCTGCATGAGCGTGGCCATCAAGTCGTCGGGGTAGACCTCGACCCGGTGCTGATCGATGAAGCCAAGCGGGAGCGCCCCGGCCCGGTGTTCGTCGTCGGCGACCTGGCGGAACTCGACCTGCCCGCTCAGGGCATCGAGGCGGGTTTCGACATCATCTTGTCCGCTGGGAACGTGATGGGCTTCCTGGCCCCCTCCACCCGCGTTGAGGTGCTGCGCCGCTTCGCCGAGCACCTGGCGCCCACTGGTCGGGCCGTGATCGGCTTCGGGGCTGGCCGCGGATACGAGTTCGCAGATTTTTTCAGCGACGCCCAGGCCGCCGGGCTGGTCCCGGAGCTGGCGTTTTCGACCTGGGAGCTGCGGCCGTGGCGCGCCGACAGCGACTTCCTGGTGGCGATGCTAGCCCGGGCCTAGCCCCGACGCGCCAGCAGGCCGTTAACCTTGGGCCGCGGTCTCGGCGGCCTTCTGGCGCTGTTTGAGGTAGCTCGATACGAAGATCACCACGAGCATGCCGATGGCCACGTAGCCGGCGATCTTCGCGTAAGCATCCAGCAACGCCACCGCGGGCTCGCCCAGGCCCCACCCGAGCCAGAAGTAGAACACCAGCCACGCGGTGCTGGCCAGGTAGTCATAGAGCAGGAAGCGTTTGAGGCTTAGCCCCGTCGCACCGGATAGCACGAATACGACGGCGGCCAGGGGCAGCGGAATCGGTAGATAGGCGACGACGAAACCCCAGGGGCCGAGTTTTTTCGCCCACTTCTCGACGAGGGCGTAGTTCCGGGCGGCACGTTTGCTGCGCCCAGCCCACACCTCAATCATGCCCCGTCCCCACAGCTTGCCGGCCCACCAATAGATCCAGTCGAACTTGAGGCTAAACACGGAGGCAACCACCAGCACCAGCAGCCAGTGCGACATCCGTCCCGTGGCTGCTAGGGCACCGCTGGCCGCTACCGTCGCTCGGCCACCTGTGATCATGGCGAGAATGTCGGGGGCGGCGGCGATGAGCCACGCCCGCAGCGGCATCATCACCAAACCGTAGACGGCGGCGACCCCGAACCAGGTCATGCACGCCACCTCGGCGCGCCCGGGCTTACGCTTCCAGGGCATGCCTTCGGCCTGCCACCACTCCTGCTCCTGTTCGGGGGCTGTCACGGACTCGGCTGGTTTCGATTCCTCGCTCACACCCTAGATGCTATGAGGCAGCCCATAACAACCCCAGTTCAGCCACGCGCTTCTCAATGGATAACGTCGCTCTCCCCAAGCCTAAGACCTACTGTTACGCTGAACTCCAGGAAGGGACACTTCCACCACTACGGATCGTCGGGCACGTACCTGCCCGTGGAAAGGAAATGTGGCATGGCCACTGTCAGCTACAAGGATGCGTCGCGCGTCTACCCCGGATCGGACCGCGCCGCGGTCGACAGCCTAAACCTTGAGATCGCCGACGGCGAGTTCATGGTTCTCGTTGGTCCCTCCGGTTGTGGCAAGTCCACCTCGCTTCGGATGCTCGCTGGCCTTGAAGAGGTCAACTCGGGCGCCATCTTCATCGGTGACCGCGACGTCACTGATCTGCCTCCGAAGGACCGCGACATCGCGATGGTCTTCCAGAACTACGCCCTGTACCCGCACATGACTGTGGCGGACAACATGGGCTTCGCCCTCAAGATGCAGAACGTGCCGAAAGCCGAGCGCGAGAAGCGCGTGAAAGAGGCCGCGGCGCTGCTGGGTCTTGAGGACTTCCTCAGCCGCAAGCCGAAGGCCCTCTCGGGCGGTCAGCGGCAGCGCGTCGCCATGGGCCGCGCCATCGTGCGTCAGCCCCAGGTGTTCCTCATGGACGAGCCGCTGTCGAACCTCGACGCCAAGCTGCGCGTGTCCACCCGCACCCAGATCGCCGCGTTGCAGCGGCGCCTGGGCGTCACGACCGTCTACGTCACCCACGACCAAGTCGAGGCCATGACCATGGGTGACCGCGTCGCGGTGATGAAGGACGGCATTCTGCAGCAGGTCGACTCGCCGCTGGCGCTGTACGACACGCCGAAGAACCTCTTCGTCGCCGGCTTCATCGGCTCCCCTGCCATGAACCTGATGGAGGGCAATGTCGTCGACGGCGGCGTTCAGGTGGGCGACTACGTCGTGCCGATCGCCCGCGAGGTCCTGGCCAAGGCCGAGGGCGAGAAGACCCTGACGTTGGGCATCCGTCCCGAGGCCCTGCACATCTCCACCGATGGCCGGGGCATCGGCCTGGACATCGCAGTGGTGGAAGAGTTGGGCGCGGACTCCTACCTGTACGGCACTCTCGCCGGCCTGAGCGAAGACGAGTTGGTCGGCGCCCAGCAGATCGTTGCCCGCGTCGGCGCCCGCCAGGCACCGGCCAAGGGCGAGACGGTTCGCCTCGCCGCCGACCCGTCGCAGGTTCACGTATTCAGCAACGCCACCCAGGAGCGCATCTCCTGACCCGCAGTTGATCGGAGGGGCCTCGGTTGTCGCCAAGGCCCCTCTAGCTGTCTGGCGCCGACGCAAGGCCCGCCGGCTCGCCACGGGGACAGCCCAGGAGGGGCGGCAGAGACACGATCATAGGCGCAGGCGACGCTGCGGAAGCGCCTTGGACGGGGTGGTTCTGGAATGGCCAAAAGGCCGTCAGGTGTGCATGCGGTTTGACTAGGGGTTTCGCCGGTTTTCCACAGGTTTTCGGGTCGGCGCGAAGGGGTCGCGGAGCTCAGGTGTGCAAGAGGCCGGTAGCAGGCCTTGTCAGGGGCCGGTTTTTTGGGGTAGGTCGCAAGCGACTACCGCCTCTCCCTCGGCCGGCACCCGCTAGGTTGGGTACCGGACTTCAGGAGGAGAGATGGCAGATCTGGGACGTTGGACGCGGGCGGTACGCACGGGGATGGGCACCGACCCGGCCGTCGGGGCTGTGGTGCCGCCCATCTATTTGAGCACCAATTATCTGTTCGACGGGATGGGCCAGCCCGGCGCCTACGACTACTCCCGCTCCAACAACCCCACCCGAGATCTGCTCAGCGAGGCCCTGGCCACCCTGGAGGGTGGGGTCGGGGCGACGGCGGTCGGCACGGGCCTGGCGGCCATCACCCTCATCGCGGAGGCCTATGTGCCCGCCGGGGGGCGGGTCGTCGTCCAGCACGACGCCTACGGCGGCACGTGGCGGCTCTTCGCGTTCTTGGCGCAGCAGGGCCGCTTCGAGGTGGATTTCGTGGACTTCAACGACGCCCACGCTTTCCATGCAGCCCTCGACAAGAACCCGGACGTGGTGTGGATTGAGACGCCGTCGAACCCGCTGCTGCGCATCACTGACATCGCCGCGGCCTCTGCTGCCGCCCACGACGTCGGGGCGCTGGCAGTGGCCGACAACACCTTCTTGTCGCCCCTGCTGCAGCGTCCCCTAGAGTATGGCGCCGACCTGGTGGTGCATTCCACCACGAAGTTCCTCAACGGCCACTCCGATGTGGTGGGCGGCGGGGTGGTCGCCAGCACCCAGGAGCAGCATGAGCGGCTGCGGCTATGGGGCAACGCGCTGGGTCTGACCGCTGGCGCCTTCGACTCCTACCTGGCCCTGCGCGGTATCCGCACCCTGGATGCCCGGATCCGCATCCACGAGCAGAACACCGCCGCCCTCGTCGAGGTGCTGCGCGCGCATCCCGCCGTCCAGCACCTGTATTACCCGGGCCTGCCGGAACATCCCGGCCATGACCTCGCCGCCCGGCAGCAAAACGGCTTCGGATCGCTGCTGAGCCTGGAACTGCACGGCGGCGCCGCGGCAGCTGAACGCTTCCTCGACGGGCTGCAGATCTTCCACTTGGCGGAGTCGCTGGGCGGCGTCGAATCCTTGATCTGCCACCCCGAGTCCATGACCCACGCCGGCATGTCCCCCGAGGCCCGAGCAACCGCGGGCATCACCGGCGGGCTGCTCCGCCTCAGCGTCGGCGTCGAGTCGGCCGACGACCTCGTGGCCGTCACCCAGGAAGCCCTCGAACGTACCGCCAAGGCGTAGCTGGCCGCCCCTTCGCCCCACGGATTTCAGCCCGATTCGCTGCCCTGGGTTCTCGTGGCAGCACGGGGACGGTGGGCTGGAGTCTGACGTGCAGCGGCGCCGCTCAGCCAGGCGAAGGCCCCGGGGGCCACGGCTCGGGGCCCTGCCGAGTGGCAACTTAATTGTTTGGGAGGAAGGTATCACTCAGTTAGACTGAGCGCGTCGAATGCGAACCATCCCACCACGCCCTGCCTGACTAGCTCCGATGCCCACGGCTGTCGCCTGGCGCTGGTGAACACAGTCAAGGAAAGGAATCCATGACGACCATCGCCGAGCCCGAAGTCAGCTCCGTCCCCACCGATCCCTGGGAGGGATTCGCTCCCGGCCCGTGGCGGGATGCCATTGATGTCCGGGACTTCGTCCAGCGCAACTACACCCCCTATACCGGCGACGCCTCATTCCTGGCCGGACCCACGGCGAAGACGCTGCGAGTCTGGGACACCCTGGAACAGAACTACCTCTCGGTAGAGCGCGCCCGCCGCGTTTACGACGTCGACACCGACACCCCCGCCGACATCGACGCCTTCGCCCCGGGCCACATCAGCGCCGACGACGATGTGATCGTCGGGCTCCAGACCGATACCCCGCTCAAGCGGGCCATGATGCCCAACGGTGGCTGGCGCATGGTGGAGACCGCCATCCGCGAGGCGGGCAAGGAGCCCCGGCAGGACGTCAAGGACATCTTCACGAAGTACCGCAAGACTCACAACGAGGCGGTCTTCGACATCTACACCCCGCGGATCCGCGCCGCCCGCTCGTCGCACATCATCACCGGTCTGCCCGACGCCTACGGTCGCGGCCGGATCATCGGCGACTACCGTCGCGTCGCGCTGTACGGCGTCGACAAGCTGATCGAACTCAAGCAAGCCGACAAGGCCGCTGTCGACGACGCCCCCTTCAACGAGCACTGGGCCCGGTTCCGGGAGGAACACGCTGAGCAGATCAAGGCCCTAAAGAAGCTCAAGACGATGGCCGCCAGCTACGGCTTCGACATCTCCGGCCCCGCTCGGAACGCCCAGGAGGCCGTGCAGTGGACCTACTTTGGGTATCTGGCGTCGGTGAAGTCGCAGGACGGCGCAGCGATGAGCATCGGGCGGCTGTCGGCGTTCTTCGACTGCTACTTCCAGCGTGACTTGGAGGCCGGTGTGCTGACGGAGGAGGGCGCGCAGGAGATCATCGACGCGCTGGTCATCAAGCTGCGGATCGTGCGGTTCCTGCGCACCATCGACTACGACCAGATCTTCTCCGGCGACCCGTACTGGGCTACGTGGTCCGACGCGGGGCTCGGTGAGGACGGCCGGCCGCTGGTGACCAAGACGTCGTTCAGGCTGCTGCAGACGCTGCGTAACCTGGGGCCTGCCCCGGAACCGAACATCACGATTTTCTGGGATCCGAAGCTGCCGCAGGGCTACAAGGACTTCTGCGCGGTGATCTCCATTGAGACGTCGTCGGTGCAGTACGAGGCCGACGAACAGATCCGCTCCCACTGGGGTGACGACGCGGCCATCGCCTGCTGCGTCTCCCCCATGCGCGTGGGCAAGCAGATGCAGTTCTTCGGCGCCCGCATGAACGCCGCCAAGACGCTGCTGTATGCCATCAACGGTGGTCGCGACGAG
Organism: Propionibacteriaceae bacterium; assembly: GCA_030532825.1. Classification (GTDB taxonomy): domain Bacteria; phylum Actinomycetota; class Actinomycetes; order Propionibacteriales; family Propionibacteriaceae; genus Arachnia. Next base: position 3,550 of record JAUNKK010000003.1, on the reverse strand, counting down.
ATGAGCGGCAAGCTAGTGGTGCCCGACCACGAGGCCGTGCAGGGCGATGGTCCCCTCGACTTCGACGATGTGTGGCTGCGCTACGAGAAGATGCTGGACTGGGTGGTGGCCACCTACATTGAGGCCCTCAACATCATCCACTACTGCCATGATCGCTACGCCTACGAGTCGATTGAGATGGCGCTGCATGATGCCGAGATCGTGCGCACCCTGGGCTGCGGCATCGCGGGCCTGTCCATCGTCGCGGATTCGCTGTCGGCCATCAAGTACGCCAAGGTGACCCCCGTGCGCGACGAAACGGGACTCGTCGTCGACTACATCACCGAGGGCGACTTCCCCACCTACGGCAACGACGATGACCGGGCCGATGAGATCGCCGCCGCCGTCGTGCACACGGTGATGAGCAAGATCAAGGAGATCCCGCTGTACCGCGACGCGATGCCCACGCAGTCGGTGCTGACGATCACCTCGAATGTGGTCTACGGCAAGGCGACGGGCGCCTTCCCGTCCGGCCATGAGGCCGGTACCCCGTTTGCGCCGGGCGCCAACCCGGAGAACGGCGTGGACAACCACGGGATGCTGGCCTCCATGCTGTCGGTCGGCAAGCTCGACTACTCCGACGCCCTGGATGGCATCTCGCTGACCAACACCATCACGCCGTCTGCTCTGGGCCGTACCAAGGACGAACAGGTGAATAATCTCGTCGGTATCCTCGACGCGGGTTTCGTACCCGAAGGCTGCTGAACCAACCAACTAGGAGAAACACATGGCAATCAAGACCTTTGACGAGCGCGTGGCCGACATGAAGGCGCAGCGTGAGGAGCGCGGGGACGTCCCCGGCCTGTTCCACGCCAACATCAACGTGCTGAACCGCGAAACCCTTGAGGACGCGATGGACAACCCCGAGAAGTACCCGAACTTGACGGTGCGCGTCTCAGGCTATGCCGTGAACTTCGTGAAGCTCACGAAGGAGCAGCAGCGCGACGTCCTGTCCCGCACCTTCCACCAGGGGTCGTGACTTCGGCGACTGAGTCGACGGCGGGGGCGCGTATCGCTCCCGCCGTCGATGGCGTCTCCGGGGAGTTCCGTGTGGCGCCGGTCGACTTGGAGGTGCCTCGGCTGCGGCCCGGCGGGGGCGGCACGGCTGGCATCGACATCACCGACGACCTGGAACGCCACGAGCACCTGGACTTGGTGCGTGCCGGTGAGTTGGCGTCGATGCACTCGTGGGAGCTCGTGACGGGCGTGGATGGGCCCGGCACCCGCATGACGGTGTTCTTGTCGGGCTGCCCGCTGCGCTGCCTGTACTGCCACAATCCGGACACGATGTTCGCGGCGAAGGGGCAGCCGGTGCGCCTCGACGACTTGGTGGGCCGTCTGAAGCGGTATCGGGCGATCTTCCGCGCTACGCGGGGAGGGTTGACCGTCTCGGGTGGCGAGCCGCTGATGCAGCCGGCGTTCGTGGGGCGGCTGCTGCGGGAAGCAAAACAGCTAGGTATTCACACGGCCATAGACACATCGGGTTTCCTGGGGGCAAACGCCTCTAACGAGTTGCTGGATGATGTTGACTTGGTGCTGCTCGACATCAAGTCCGGTATTCCCGAAACCTACAAGAAGGCGACGGGGCGTGATCTGGCACCGACCCTGAAGTTCGCGCGCCGCCTCAGCGAGCGCGGCTCCGAGGAGGTGTGGATTCGATTTGTGCTGGTGCCAGGCCTAACCGACGCCGTCGACAACGTGGCGGCTGTCGCCGAGGTTGTGGCGCAGATCTCCGTGGTGACCCGGGTGGAGGTGCTGCCGTTCCACCAGATGGGGCGCGATAAATGGGCGACGATGGGCCTGCCGTACGAGCTGTCCGAGACCTCGCCGCCGTCGAAGGAACTAACGGAACGGGTCCGGGAACAATTCCGCGCCCATGGGCTGACCACCTACTGAGGCGGCTCGACGTTTCCCGAGCCGTCCCGTCCAGATAGAGGGTGTAGGCGGCTCCAGGGCATACGAACAGAACTGATCCAGATGAAAGCCGTCACCCACATGTTCGTGATTGATTTCGTCGAACATAACGAGGGTCGATAATCAGTTCTACTTAACGGGGTCGACTAGGCCGGCTTCGAAGGCCTTGATCGCTACCGCGAGCCTTGAGCCCACTCCCAGTTTCTCCATGATGGTGGACAGGTAGGACTTCACCGTCGCCTCCGACAGGTGCAGGGTCCGGGCGATCTGACGGTTCGATGAGGCCCGGCACACCTCCTGGATAACAGAGACCTCGCGTTCTGTGAGCCCCAAGCTGTCCGGGGGAGTGGGCGGCTGCGGTTCTGATTCGTGTAATACGACGCGTTCGACGAGACGTCGAGCTGGCGCTGGAGCGACGACTCGGCCACCAGAGACCGCGACCCGGATGGAGTTGATGAGTCCCTGAGGATCAATGTCCTTCAGCAGGAAACCCGAGGCGCCTGCCGCGAGAGCTCCGAGCATGTTGGAGTCTTCGTCGAAGGTGGTCAGCATGAGCACCGGGAGGTCGGGAGCTACAGTCTTCAGTTGTGCGGTCGCCTCAATACCATCCAGTCGCCCGGGCATGTGCACATCCATGACGACGAGATCCAGTTCCCCTCGGCCCGCAGCAGCGATGGCCTCTTCCGGACGGGCGGTTGACAGGGTGATCTCCATGTCGTTGACTGCTGCCAAGTAGTTAGCAAGAGCAGAACGCACCATGACATCGTCGTCCACCAGAGCGATCCGGAGCGTGTCAGTCATTGCCATTCCCCTTTCGAACCTCGGTGTTCATCCCCAAATCTACCGCCTCGACATCCACCACGCTTCCAGCGATGGGAATCTCAACATGGGTCATCCAGCGCGGACCGAGGGCCTGGGCCGAAACCGTTCCACCGAAGGTCTCAGCCAGTTCCTTCATCCCCACAATTCCGAGGCGCGTTCTATCCGAGACATCATCGACGGTTCCCACCAGGTTGGTGCAGATCAGGCTGAACTTAACCCCGTCATTCTCAAGCATGAGCACGACCTCTGAGCCGTGCTTCCCATGACGCATAACGTTGTTAACCGCCTCCACGAGGATTCGCACCATCACTGCCAAGACGGAACTTGCTACTCCAAAAGTTGGCAGTTCATCCGGAACCTTCACCGAGAATCCCGACCGCTCCAGACGCCTGCTCTCCGCATGCAGTCGGGTTTCGAACCAGCGAGCATCGGTCTTGGGCGCTTCCGGCAGCACATCCGTGTGTCGAAGTGCCGCCAACATCCGACGAAGGTCCTGCACCCCCTCCCGGCCCCCATTGGAGATGAACTGCAAATCCTCTCGGACCTGCGCATCCAGACCCCCACGAAGCAGCGCCTCATTGGCGCGCATGACCATGCTGGTCATCGTATGCACTGCGGAGTCGTGCAGATCTCGACTCAACGCGCGTCGGAAGAGTTCTCCTTCCTTCTCTAAGGGCGTTATTCATCTGGTGTAGATTTGAGTTCTTTATCTGCCCTTAGTGGGGCATCGGCTGCTCTATGCGAGAATGGGGGTTGCAACCAATCCAAAGATCGC
>JAUNKK010000195.1 GCA_030532825.1 Propionibacteriaceae bacterium | reverse complement strand
ACCATCAACGCCACCCTCGGAATCATATTCACCTACACCCATGAATAAGCCTCCAAGTAGTCCGAGAACTGGAGCCTCTCGGCCAATTCATCAGTTTTCGTCGCATCGAAGGACTTCAATGGCTCACACAGCGCCACAATATCCCGTGCCGCAAACCGTGCGTATCGTTCAAAATCAAAATCCACCAGATAGGTGGCGCCCTCGACCACTACCTCGCCGCTTTGCGGCTTTAGTTGGCCATCCAGGAGCCTCAGCAGGGTAGTTTTGCCAGAGCCATTTCTTCCCGTAATACCGACCCGAGGATGCGTGACCGTGGCACAACAGGATTCAAAGAGCAGGTCACGATACCCGAAAGTCAATCCGTCACACATGAACATTGACGGTTCCTTCTAACACAGCACCAATGAGAGTAAGAACCACCGTCAGTACATAGGCCGGCAGGAGCGCGAGCAATTGCCGCCAGTATACCGCTCTGCTCGACTTCAAAGAATCCAAGAATCTCTTGGATGAAAGCAAGATACCATAGCTGACTCCGATAGCAAGAAAGAGGGCGATTGCTTCGAGGACAGCGTGGCGATACAAGAGCACGAACTGCGCATCCAGTGGAAGATCCGAGATGAGCCGCATCTTGACCCCCAACACCAAGAATTGCGGAATTACCAATACGGCATTTAATATAGGCAGGAAACATACCACAGTGAAAAAGGCCAGGTTGTTTCGTAGGATAGCCAGCAGTTCACTAGAATCAGTGACCACCGAACCGCCAACCCCAATCTCTCCCCAGCCGCCGAGAAGCGATTGCACCAATGAATACCCGAAGTAGCCGAGACAGGTGAGCCCAAACATGATCACGGCGTGAGTCTTCAGGACTTCACGGATCGCGTCGCGATGCTCCGCTATGACCCCGCTAAATGGCCCAGTCATACCTCACCCTTACGCGGTCCGCATCAGCAACAAGGTATCGATCAGTAGATACGCGAACAAAGGCGCCAAGGCCAGCAGCTTGCGCACTCCCTGCAGATTGGGGGCGCGTACGACGTACACAATGGCCCACACAGCGAGTATCAGCAACGCCACAATTCCCAGTGAGCTGTGGAGAAACTCCTGCGTCAACAGGCATGGCAGTCTGCTCAGAAGAGCCACGAGCGTTAGGCCTTGGGTAACCCGCTGCATCGTCTTCCGCTCCGTCTCGCCGTTGTCAGCCAGCCGATAGGTGAGTTGGCTGAGGCCGCTGACCACCCAGAAGGTCGCGAAGGCGATGACGGCATACAACAGTGCATTCAGCAACGGGAGCACGAACGGGGACGTCTGGGCTAGGGTCTCTGCCAACCCCGGGTCGGCGCGACGAACGCCGATCCAAGCAACCACGGCAACGTAGCTACCCAAAGCGGCCGTCAGCAAAAGTTTGTTCATCAGGTGACCTATCTGCCTGTAGTACATTGGACTAGGATGGGGGCCACACCCCAGCATCAAAGGCCTGTCGAGCTTTCAGCATTCGGGGTGTGGTCCCTGTCCTCGTCATTGGCTCACAGCCAGCCGGTGGCAGCGCCGATCACCCAGCCAAAGACGCCCGCCAGGGCACCGCCTGCGCCGAGCAATCCAGCAATGTAGCCGGCCGCCGCGGTGGCACCGGCGGTGACGACCCGGGACACGATGGCTTTGGCTAGGCCGCCGCCGACCCTTGCCGCGAGCCAACTCACCACGCCGTGGTACCCCCAGGCACGCAGCTTCGACTGGATGTACTTTGCAACGAGATAGCCTGCGTTCACGGCTACCCTCCCTTCCTTGGGTGGCACGATGCTGTGCCGAAGGGGGCCAGACCCCTTTGATCTGGCTTATCACCCCCATTGAGCGCATGTTGCCAGATGCCCACCAGTTCTGCTAATGAAATCAACTTTCGGTGATATCTAAGGTAGGTTAACCTAAATATTTACCCAGTCAATCCAGCATCACAACCTCATCAAATGCCGCTTCACAAGGGACAATGATGCCGTCGCAGGTTCGCGCCTGCGTACAGGACGGACTGGGTTCCGCGGCCCTACCCCTTGAGGAGTCGGCCGCTGGTTCGCTCTCCCAGCTCTTCAAGGGCCAGCCGCCCGACCATCTGCTGGTTGGTGGTGACGCGCTCGGAACGGCCGCGGGTGAGGAAGCTGATGAACCAGTGCAGCAGCGTGGACAGCCGCTGCTTGAAGCCCGCGATGTACAGCAGGTGCAGCACCAGCCAGGCCTCCCACGCCAGGAAACCCGTGAATTTGATCTTCCCCGCGCTGACGACCGCCGAGAACCGCGAGATCGTGGCCATCGATCCCTTGTCCTTGTACGTGAACGGAGCGCTCGGCCGCTGCCCCGCGACGCTGCCGCGGATGGCCTGAGCCACGTATTTCGCACCCTGGATGGCTCCCTGCGCGACGCCCGGCACCCCGTCGACGGCGGCTAGGTCCCCGATGACGAACACCTCGGGGTGG
>JAUNKK010000194.1 GCA_030532825.1 Propionibacteriaceae bacterium | reverse complement strand
CCCCTAGACTGTCTGCCATGGCCGACGACCAGTTCCTGCCTCGACTTCGGATAGGCGACGCGGATCGCGAGGCTGCCCTCGCCCTGCTGCGGGACGCCTACGCTCAGGGCCGGATCGACATCGAAGAATTCGAAGAGCGGCAGCGACGATGTGTAGCTGCCAAATACTCCGAGGACCTGGCGTCGATCGTGTCCGACCTGCCCGGTGGGCAGCGCTGGGGTTCAGTCGCTGTACCCGTCGTTGCCGGGGCTGCTGCCCCAGCAACGGGCAGTCCCAAGAGCGCTTTTGCCTTGATGAGCGGCAAGGTGATCCGCTTGGAGCCCGGGACCCCCTCGATGTCTAGTTTTGCCATGTGGGGTGGGCACGAGATCACCCTTGATGAGGTCATGGGTCCCGGGGTGCAGTTTGAGTTGACCCTCTCGTCGCTCATGGGCGGCTACACCGTCTTCGTCCCGCCAGGGGTGGCGGTGCGAGACGACAGCGTGTGCATCATGGCGGGCGTGGAGGTGAAGAAGCGCGCTCGGGGCGATGGCAGCAACGGGGTTCTGGTGCTCAAGGGCTTCCACCTGATGGGCGGCGTGACCGTGAAGCTATCGCGCTGAGCGCCGACCGATCAGTCGCCAGTCTTCGGCAGGCCGACCTTGAGCCGTGGCGCGGCAGCTGGGGCCGCCAGGGTTCGCTCGGCGCTGACGGGTTGACCCTGTTGCTCCGGCAGCGGCCATGACGGTGGCGGGTTGTCGCGCAGCTGGGCGACTGAAATCGAGCCGCCAGGATCCTGCTTGGCCGTGTCGATGTTGATGAAATTGAACGTCTGCCAATCGTTGGTGATCAGCTTTGCCCGGGACAGCCCAGCGCCGGGGAAGTAACCGCCATCGCCGTCGTTCATCTGCATGAGGGGGTCGTCGGTGCGCATGCCGATGACGGGGTAGTAGTCGGCGCCGATCTGCAGCAGTAGTTCTGCCTCGTCTCGGTCGTCGGGTTTCGAGGTGTCGTCGACGACAAGGCGCGCCTGGGCTTGTACGTGAACGGCCAGGATGTCGGCCGTGCCGTAGGTCATCTCCGCGCCCCAGCCGTGGAACAGCATGTCGGGGTCCTGCAGCACCTGGATGCTGCCGTTCTCGCCGTCGCGGACATCGGGATCTTTCACGTCCTTGCCGCGCAGGCTCCATGGGTAGAGTTGTCCCTCGATTTTGCGCAGTTGGATCGTCTCCCACTGGTTTGTCGATCGGTGCAGGATATTCAACTTGATCTGGTTGACCTCAACACGCGTGTTGGTCGCGGCATTGTCGTTGCTGGGGGTGATGTACGTCCACGGGTTTATGGCCTGCCAGTAGTCCTCATCGGCCAGGTCCGGGTGCACTAGGCCCTTGCGCCAGTAGTCGGGGGCATTGGTGCCGCGCGCATCGTTGCCCATGACCACGTGGCCCGGTCCCGTGAGCCGACCGGAGTTATCCTCGGGGTCGCCTAGCCGGATGTCGTTGAGCTTCTCCATGTCGTCGATCATGGTCTGCACTTCATCGGCTGTTGCCTTGACGGGTGAGGTCGTCACCGGATCCAGGGGCGCGGGAGGCGTCAGGTCGCCGTTCACGGACAAGACCGTGATGGGGTCGCTTTGGGCCGTCACCTCGGCTCCCGTCTGGGGATCCTGGGCCCGCTCGACATAGATCAGCTGGCGGCCGAAATCCTCGGGGACGGGTGTGTAGAAGGCTGAGCCGCTGTTGGGGATCGGTTCGCCGTCGCGGAGCCGGTAGCTCTCGACGACTTGCGCGGAGCCGTAGTCGCCGACCACTCGCTCGACGGAACGGCCGACACGAACGCCCTCATTCTCCGCGGCAAACCTGGGGGCGGTGATGACCTGCGGGGGAGCGGGGGGCGTCATCCGCGTAGGTCGGGGCGGTGGTGAAGGCTAGGAGGAACGCCGATAGCGCTCCCACGAGCGCATGTAACTTTGAACGTTTCAATTTGTGGCCCCTTTGCTTGGCTACGGTGCCGGTGGGATGCGGCTAACTCTAAGTGGGCGCTTTTCCGGGGTCAAGGACTTTCGGAATTGTTGGCGTGGTGAGTTGGCCCGTTCCGGAATGGTGGCGGGCACCCTAACGTCTACGTGGGCGGCCAAGGCCACCCGGGCAGGTTTCGGATAATGGCCCAGAGCGTCGCCGAGCCCAAAAATGCCCAGGCTGCCCAGCGGGGGATTCGCCAGGTTTGGCCGCGCCACGTGTGCCAGGCCCAGGTCAGCAGGAGGATAGCCGCGACGGGTAGGGCCAATACCAGGTAGGCGTTGTCGTGTAGGGCGCGTAGCCAGTCTCCGTGGAGGACCGAATGGGCCATGCGAAGCCCGCCGCAGGCTGGGCAGTCTAAGCCGCTGACGAGCTTAGTGGGGCACAGGGGCATTGCGACGCTGGGGTCGTGGGGGGGGGCGGCCCGGGGGGTTGCCACCCCCCCCCCGGCGGGGGGGTGTTATAGAGATCCTTATAGTAAAAGTGGTCATATAGTCTGTGGCTATAGAAGATAAAGAAATTAATTTAAAGTAAAAAGT
>JAUNKK010000040.1 GCA_030532825.1 Propionibacteriaceae bacterium | reverse complement strand
TGCAACACCGAGACCCAGCTCTGGATGGTCTTGACGTCAACACCAACATCGGCAGCCATGTTGCTGGCATTGAGCAATTGCCCGGTTCGGGCCGCGCAGGCGATCATGAAACGGAAAAACCGCTCTTCATCACGAACGCTGAGCAGCGCCCTGACATCACGCTCCAAGTAGGAGCGCTCATAGGCGGAGTAAAAGGCGTGCCAGTCCAGATCGGGGTCCTGCAACTCTGGCATCGTTCCGCGCCACATGCACTGCCACACGTCGACCGTCTCGGCAGCCGCATCGTGGGGCTTCCCTGGGAGATATTTGCCGCGCGCGGCAATGCCCAGGATCTCGCGGAGCGACAGGCTTGAGAGCTCCAGGATCCCAACGCGTCCAGCCAGCGACTCGCTGACTCCCTGCATGAGGTGATAGGTCTGGGAACCCGTCAGGACGACTTGCCCCTTGTCGGGTGTTTGGTCCACTAAACATTTCACGTAGCGAAACAGCCCAGGGACGCGCTGAACTTCGTCCACGACCAAAGGCAGCCCGTGCCCCCGAAAGAACAGGGCCTCGTCATGCGTGGCCAAAGACAACTCACGAGGATCATCCAGCGTCGTGTACTCCACCTCCGGCATGACGTGCCGGAGCATCGTGGTTTTGCCCACCTGGCGAGCGCCCGTCACGAGGGTCACCTTGAACTGACGTCGATACGCCTGCAGTACCGACTCGATCTCGCGCGGAATATACACGGGCCGACCTCCGAGTGCGAAAAATGTAGAATGACACTCCAAATTTTACAGTTGCTGCCGAGCGACGGCTTGCGCCTACGACCGCCAGGGGTAAGCGACGACGCCTGGGCGGCTTGGTCGCCAGCCCAGCGGTTCGCAATGTTCCCGGGCCCGGGCGTAGTGGCAGAAGGCGACGGGTGCTTGTCGGCCGGGAATATGTGCACGTGCACCTATGTTGTAACGGGCATGAAGGCATTCGGTTTCCTCAGTTTTGGCCATTACGGGCACGGGCACGGCCCCGGCGATCCCGACGCTCGCCAAGCTCTCCGCGAAGCCGTGGAGATTGCTGAAGGCGCAGACCAGATGGGCGTCAACGGCGCCTACTTCCGCGTGCACCACTTCGCGCGGCAAGCCGCCGCCCCCGTGCCGCTGCTGAGCACCATCGCAGCCCGCACCAAGAACATCGAGGTGGGCACGGGGGTCATTGACCTGCGGTACGAGAACCCGCTCTACCTCGCCGAAGAACTGGGCGCGCTTGATCTGCTCAGCGACCAGCGCCTCGCCATCGGGGTCAGCCGGGGCTCGCCCGAACCAGCCCGCCGCGGCTGGGAAGCCTTCGGGTACACCGGTTCCAGCGACCCGCGCGGCGCCGACCTGGCCCGCCCAAAGTTCGACCTACTGATGCGGGCCATCCGCGGCGAGACGCTCGTCGACGCGGACCCCGCCCAGTTCGGCGACGGGGTGCGGCTGAGTATCGAACCGCATTCGCCCGGGCTGGAGCGTCGCATTTGGTGGGGAGCGGCGTCACGCGACAGCGCCGAATGGGCTGGACGTGTGGGCGTCAACCTGATGAGTTCAACCCTGCTCACCGAGGCGACCGGGCAGCCGTTGGCGGAGTTGCAGGCCGAGCAGCTGACGCGCTATCGCGAATCCTTTCGGGAAGCGGGCCATGGCTGGGTGCCGCGCACGAGCGTTAGCCGCAGCGTCTTCCCCATCGTTTCGGGTGATGACGCGGCCCTGTGGGGGCAGCTGCGCCGGGAAGGTCGCGACTATGTCGGCATCATCGACGGCCTGCGCTCGACATTCGGGAAGACCTACCTTGGGGAGCCCGACGAACTGGTTCAGCAACTGCAGGCCGACGCCGCCGTCATGTCAGCCGACACGCTCATGCTCACCATCCCGGCTCACCTGGGCCCCGAGGTGAACCTGCGGCTGCTCGACAACTTCGCAACGCACATCGCCCCGCACCTCGGGTGGCAGCCCAACACCGCGGGCCCCGTGGTGGGCGAGCCGCTCGACGCATGACCAAGAAGGGGCGGCATCGCCGGTCGGTGTCGCCCCTTTGGTCGGCTGTGTGACTGAGAGGAGCGGTGTGCCCGACGAACTAGACGATCAACTCGACCGGGCGCTGACGGGGCCGCGGGTGCTCGCCTGGCGTGAACTGATGCGAGCCGAGGCACGTGTTCTCGCCCGCATCCGGGAAGAACTACAGGCCGTTGATCTGTCCATCTCCGACTTCGACGCCTTGGCGAACATCCGGCCCGGCGAGGCACTGCGGCACACGGTGCTGGCTGATCGGGTCATCCTCAGCCGAACCGGGCTCACCCGACTCATCACCAGGCTGTGTGAACGCGGGCTGTTGCAACGGCACGAGGACGCCGGAGACGGCCGGGGTGTGCTCATCGGCCTGACCGACCACGGGGCGCAGGTGCGCGAGCGAGCTGCCCTGGCCAACGCGCATGCCGTTGAGGAGGCCATGAAGCGGCTGGGTGACGACCAAGTCGCTCAGCTGGAGCACCACGTCCGGCTGCTCGGGCGGAGTGGTCGGCGCGCCCGTGACTAAAAGACGTAGTGGGCTGGGATGCGACACTCGCAATCATCGGCGGATCCGCTTGGCCTAACCCAGTAGGCTTGGTGAAACGCCTTCGACGGGTATACCCGGCGAGACCGTGGGTCGTCCGGTCTGCGGCGTCGCGGTGGGGCCACCTGGATGTGTGCCAGCTTCCGGGATTTGGTCAGGCACGCCAACTGGGGGAGTGGTGCCCCGTCGATGGCAGTCAGTGAGTCGATATAAGGACCATCATGCGATCCCAATCCGCCCTGTTTGTTGATGCCGGATACCTCATAGCCGCGGCTGCCACGCGCCTGACGGGCTCGTCGTTCAGACGAAGTGTCAGCGTCAATTATGAGAGATTGGTTGCCGAGCTGATAGCGCTGGTCGAGGACGGCAGCGGACTGCCGTTGCTGCGGATCTACTGGTACGACGCGGGACGCAACGGCCAGGCCGATGAAGACCAGCAGAAGGTGGCAACGCTGCCCAAGGTCAAGCTCCGTTTGGGGCGGATTGGTGTTGAAGGCGAGCAGAAGGGCGTTGATTTACGGCTCGGTTTGGACATGGTGGGGCAGTCGCGTAACCGTGTGGTGGATACGATCTACCTGCTGTCGGGCGACGACGACCTGACCCAGGCTGTTGAGGAGGCGCAGGCCCAGGGCGTGCAGGTGGTGGTGCTGGCTGTACCGACTGCCGCCGGGGGGATCCATGGCGTCAACCGACATCTGATCCAAGAAGCCGACGGGGTTGAGGTTCTTCCAGCTTCTTTGCTTGATGCCGTCATCACCCGGGCGATGACCCCGGTGGCCGCTCCCACTCCGCTCGTGGTCCCGGGCCCTCGCTCGACCCGGATGCCAAGCCCGTCAGACCTCGCTAAGCGGGCCGCCCAACGCGACGCCACCCCGCCGATTACCGCCTACAGCGGCGGCGCAGGCGTTCGGCCCTACATCGCTCCGGACTATCAGCGCGACCCGGAAGAAGTCGAGAAGACGATCACCGAAGTGGTGCGCAGGGCCTACGAGGCCTGGTTGCGCACGGCCACGGCGGAGCAAAAAGAAGACTTGTTGGCCGCAAAACCCAGCATCCCCCACGACCTGGACCGCGCCTTACTGATCGACCTGAGCGACGCCTTTGGCGGTGACTACCTCAGCGACCGCATGCGAGTGCAGCTGCGGTCAGGTTTCTGGGGCGCCGTCGAGGCCACCTTGCCGGAGAACGCATAAAAAACGCCAGGTGGGGTGACCCGCCCGTCAATGGACGAGGCCCCACCTGGCGCCCCCATCTGGTGTTAGACGATTCCTAATGACCCGCCAGGCGTGAAGCCGGGGAATACCTCGGCCAGCTTGTCGGCGTTGCCCAGCCGCTGAGCGACGATCTCAGACAAGGCCTGCCGATAGTCGAGGGTGATGGGCACATCACCGAGGCTCAGGTTGTCCTCCGTCAGCGTCGGGACGGTGCCGTAGACCTTGCCGCCGTTGATGCCACCGCCCATCACGAACATGGTGTTTCCCTGCCCGTGGTCGAGGCCTGCGGAGCCGTTTTCCGCGACCCGCCGCCCGAACTCGCTCATCGTCACGACGGTGGTCTTAGCCCACCTGTCGCCCATGTCTCGGCGGAAAGCGGCTAGCCCTTCAGCCAGCTCACGGGACAGCCGCGAGAAACTGGCCTTCGCGTCGCTGGCCGAGCCGAGCTGCTGGTGCATGTCCCAGCCGCCCAGATCAATGCAAGCCACCTCAATACCCACGCCGCTGTGTGCCAGCTGCGCGATCTCCGCCAGCCCCTGGCCCCAGCGGTTGTCCGGATAGCCAGCCGCCGGCTGCGCAGTGGTGCCGGAAATCCGGAGGTTCCGCAAGGTGTCGACGGCCTCGAAGGTGATGTCCGCCTGGCCCTGCACCGTGCCGCCCGCGCTCCCGTACATGTCCTCGATGATGTGCCGCACGCTCGTCTGGATCTCCTCCGACGCGTAAGTGCGCAGGTTGAACGCGGAGATGCTGGACACCGCCAGCGCGTTCACGGCGTCGGCGCTGAGGGACATGACCGTCGAATTGCCGACGGTGATGCCCCGGAACGTGCCGGTGCTCGACGCCGACGTCTGTAGGTGCCGCCCCAACCAGCCGCTGCGGACGTTCGCCGGTGCAGCCCGCTCCACGGTGGCCTGATCCTGGAAGTGCGAGCGCGTCACATCTGGAGACCCCGAGCCCTGAACAATGGCCAATTCCCCGGCCTGCCAGACCTCTTCGAGGCTGGACATGTTCTGGTTCAAACCCCACATATCGTCCAGGACGATGGCCTGTTCCGGACGCACCCCGATGGTTGGCCGTGCATCCAGATACGCGGCATCGCCCAGCGGCGCCACCGCCGACAGCCCATCGAAGCCGCCGCGCAGGAACACACACACCAGCAAGTTCCCGTCGGTGGTGCCAGGATCGGCGAAGGAATACCGCGGCAGCGCGGAACCAGCCAGCAGGGCCCCGAAACCGGCCGCCACCCCGCCCAGCACGTGCCGTCGCTTGATGCGGCGCGGCCCGCCCTGGGCGTGCTCGACCTCGTACAGTTCGGGACGGTCGAAGCGTTCCGTGACGAAACCGTCAGCCTCGCAGCAACTCATGGCCACGGCCCGGTCGTCGACCTTGACGATCAACTCGTCGTCGTTCTCGTTGTGGTGATGCATCGGCGTCACGACGTTCTCGTGCATCATCGCGGCGCCCCGGATGAACCGGGTCTTCTTAGGCTTGTTGGTCACGTGAAATCCGTTCTATCGCAAGGAGGCATACGGGCTGGCGAAGGTGACGCGCACAGCGTGGCCGACGCGGTGGTCGAGGTATTCACCCGGCATGGTGCTGTCGGCGGTGGGCTGGCCTCCCCCCAACAACATCGATGCCACATGCATCAGGTGAGCCTCAGGCCAGCGGTACCCGGTGAGGTGCCAGGTGATGCGTTTCGCCACGTCAAAGACGTTGTCGCCCGCGGCGATGCTGAGAGCTGTCGCCCACGACGTCTGGCCCGACTCCTCCTTGTCGCCGATGACGGCGTCCTGCGTCGCGTTGAGCATTTGCAGGGTGCTCGAGGCGGTGTTCCAGTAGCTGGCGGTGTCGGGATAGCCGTCGACCACAGGCCAGGCCCGCGGCAGGTCGCGGCCGGTCTCAATGAGCCACCCGTAGACCCCGTAGTTGTATGGCTCCCCGGCGCTGAGACGGCCCCGCGGGGTGACGTGCTGCACCTGCGCGGCCCGTGCGATGGAGCCAATCAACTCGGTGGGACGCCGCCACTTCTGACCTGCGGACCTGTGGAACTCGGGATGGGTCAGCGTCGCCGTGACCAGGGCCGGGATGCTCGTGTCCGCATCCAGGTAGGCCTGGGCCAGGGCGTCGACGGTGTCCTGGCTGGGCTCATCGGTGATGAACCGCACCGCGAACCGGTGGGCCAGCCGCTGGGCGGTGCCGGGATGGCTCGCCAAGTACTCGGCGTAACGACGGAGCAGTTCCGGTCCGGCTTCGGCGTCGGCGTTCGCATCGGTGAAGTTCATCACCTGCAGCGGCCCAGTGTGGTGGTATTTCGCGCGGTACAGGTAGGTGCGGGTTTCCCAGTCGAGGCCGTGGCCGGTCAGCAGCAGTGCGCTCTGGCGCACGTCGGTTTCGGTGTAGTTGCCCACCCCGACCGTGTAGAGCTCTAGGAGCTCACGCCCCAGGTTCTCGTTCGGATTCTCCTGAGTGTTGACCTGGTTGTCGAGCTCAATGAGCAAAGCGGGATGGGTCAGGGCCGCGTGCAGCAGGTCGGCATAACGCCCCATGGCGTGCTTGCGAAGCATCCGATCGTACTCGGGGGTGAAGCTCGGCGCTTTCCCATACGACGGCACGTACACGTGGTTGGCCAGGGTCTCGATGACGTTCTCGGCCAGCACGCGCTTCGAGAACCGGTAGCGCAGCAGCAACGCATTGGTCAGCTGCGGCGCTGTCTTGGAGGTGTCGTCGGTGAGGGGCTCGATCTCGGCGGACGTGAGCCCCACCCAGGGGAAGTGCTCGCTGATGACGCCCTCCACCCAGCTATCGTCAATGGCATCGGGGTCGAGTTGGGCCGCGATCCACGCCTTGGCGCCCATGGCTTCGATGTTCGCCACATCGGCGGCCGACACAGCGATACCGGCGCGGCGGGCCAGATGCCATGCCTCGGTGGTCTCCAGGGTGAGCCCCGGTGCTAGGGGGCTGGTCGCCGTGAGCGTCGGCTCCGGCGGAGCTGCCCTGAAAGCCTCCGACGGCTCAATGTCCGCAAACGATGCCTTCTCTTCCTGCTTCGGGTCATGCTCGGGGAGCGTGTCCCCCTCGGCGGCGGTGGAGCCGTCTGGCATGTCGCCGTCGCTTGGGTCGTGCAGCACCCGGCGGCTCGTTGGCTCCTGGACTTCCTGAGAATTGGCTGAAGACGGATTGGCCTCTGGGGACGGTGACGGTGACGCCTCCGGGATTCGCGAGGCGGCCCCACCCGCGCCACCTGCTGGGGACGGTGAGCCGAGGACCGGCTTGTCCAACGTGAGGGGCTTGGGGCTGGGCTCAGGCGCCTGCGGAGTGGGGCCGGAGCTGTCGCCAGAGCCCGACAGGAGGGCCCCGGCGCCCGCGGTGGCCAACCCGGCGAGGGTCGCCGCGCCCGCTCCGAGCGCGATGACCTGCCGCCGCCCGCGGGGCTTCCGCGGGGCGGGGGTAGGCGTGGGCGGTGGGGTGAGGCTCCCCGGGGTGGTGTGCTCAGACATCGGCCCTCCGTGCAGATGATCTAGAGAAAATACTGAGAATTTCTAAGGAGGAGCTTAGTCGATCTGAGGCGGCGCGCAACTGGCTGAGGGGAGGAAACGGAGGTGCCGACGTGACGACGCGCGAAAAGGGCGTCCTCGTCGCGTGCGGTGGGGGAGAGGTCAAGAGATGCGTCAACCCCGCAAGAGCCCTAGAAAACCGGGGAAAACCCCGACGTTCGTCAGGTGTTACACCCCTTCGGCAGGGAGCGTGTCGTCCGTTTGGAGGGCTTAACGTTCTGCGTCATCATGATTGATCGAAATCTATGGTGTGTGCGGCGCGGCCGTGTCAGCGGAGGGAACGTCGGCGGAAGCGCGGCGATCTGTGGCTCGCGTGGCACCGGTGCCGAGACGCGGGCAGCACCGGTTTCACGACAGACTGTTCGCTAGCGAGCCAGGATCAGGCCTCGCGTTCGGCGACTTCGGTTATGGCCGCCGCCAGCACCCCGAGGGCCTCGCGCAGCAACTCGTCCCCGATCACCAGCGGGGGAAGCAGCCGCACGTTGTTGCCCCAGGTGCCACAGGTCAGCACGACCACGCCCTGCGATAGACAGGCGGCGGCCACCGCCTTGGCCGCGCTGGGGTGCGGCTGCCGGGAGCCCGGCGTCACGAACTCCAGCGCCATCATCGCGCCGCGGCCCCGCAACTCGCCGATGATCCCGGACGTCTCGGCCACCGGCCCCAGCACCTCGTGGATCGTGTGCTCAATGCGTTGGGCCCGGCCACACAGGTCCCACAGCTCCATGGTCTCGATGGCCGCCACCGCCGCGGCACAGGCCACCGGGTTGCCGCCGTAGGTGCCGCCCAGCCCGCCAGGCTGAACCGCATCCATCAGTTCGGTCCGTCCGGTGACCGCCGACAGCGGCATTCCCGCGGCGATGCCCTTGGCGGTGCAGAGCAGGTCGGGTTCGATGCCGTCGTACTCGCTGGCGAACCAGCGCCCGGTGCGGCAGAAACCGCTCTGCACCTCGTCGGCGATGAACACGACGCCGTTGGCGCGACACCAGTCCACCAGGGTCGGTAGGAAACCCTCCGCAGGGACGATGAACCCGCCCTCACCTTGGATCGGCTCAATGAGCACACAGGCCAGGTTGGCTACGCCGACCTGTGTCTCAATGCGCTCAATGGCCCGCCGGGCCGCGGCCTCCCCGTCGATCGGGGCCGGCTCATGGAAGGGGTAGCTCATCGGCATGCGGTAGACTTCGGCGGGGAAGGGCCCGAACCCCGTCTTGTACGGCGCCTGCTTGGCGGTCAGGGCCATGGTCAGCGCAGTCCGGCCGTGGTAGGCGTGGTCGAAGCAGACCACAGCCTGGCGTCCGGTGGCGCGACGCGCGATCTTGATGGCGTTCTCCACCGCCTCGGAGCCCGAGTTGAACAGGGCCGACTTCTTCGGGAACTTGCCCGGGGTCTTCTCAGCGAGCAACTCGCATACCCGCACGTAGGACTCGTACGGGCTGATCATGAAGCAGGTGTGGGTGAACCCGGCTGCCGCCTCAGCGATCGCCGACACCACGGCCGGGGCCGAAGCCCCCACCGTGGTGACCGCGATGCCCGCCCCCAGGTCGATCAGCTGGTTACCATCCGCGTCGACGATGATGCCGCCATCCGCCGCCACCGCGTAGCAGGGGGAGGACGAGGCGACACCGGAACTCACCACCGCCGTCCGGCGTTCAGCCAAGGCCTGGGAGGCCGGGCCAGGAATCTCGGTGACCAGCGTGCGCTGCTGGGGAAGGTGGTAGACGGGCTCACTCACTTCTGGCTCACTCCAATGCGCTCATCACATGCTTGATACGGGTGTATTCCTCCACCGCGTAGACCGAAAGGTCCTTGCCGTATCCGGAGTGCTTGAACCCGCCATGCGGGAACTCGGCGACCAGCGGAATGTGGGTATTCACCCACACGCAACCGTAGTCCAAATCACGGGAGGCGCGCAGCGATCGGGCGTGATCTCGCGTCCACACGCTGGAGGCCAGCCCGAACTCCACGCCGTTGGCGTCAGCGAACGCCTGCTCCTCGTCGGTGAACGTCTGCACGGTGATGACCGGGCCGAAGATCTCCGACTGGCTCACCTCGTCGTCCTGCCGCGCCCCGTCGAGCACGGTCGGTGCGAAGAAATACCCGGGCCGCTCGACCCGCGCCCCGCCCGTGACAACGCGGATGTGCTCGGGCAGCCGGTCGATGAAGCCCTGGACATGGGCCAGCTGTTGGGCGTTGTTCAGCGGACCAAACAAGATGTCCGGCTCGTCCGGGTCCCCGAAGGCGGACGCCTCGGCAGCGGCGGCCAGCTTGGCCACGAACTCGTCGTGCACCTCCTCAGCCACCAGGACGCGGCAGGCCGCGGTGCAGTCCTGCCCGGCGTTGAAAAACCCCGCCGTGGCGATGCCCTCCGCCGCGGCGTCCAGGTCGGCGTCGGCGAAGACCACACACGGCGCCTTGCCGCCAAGCTCCAGATGCTGCCGGGTCAGGTTCGGCGCCCCCGCCAGCGCCACCTCAATGCCCGCCCTGACCGAGCCAGTGATCGACACGAGGCCCGGAATCGGGGACGAGGTGATGAGCCCACCGGTGGTGTAGTTGCCGACCACCACGTTGAACGTGCCGGGGGGCAGGAACTCGCCGCAGATCTCGGCGAACAGCAGCGTCGACTCTGGGGTAGTGGACGCTGGTTTGAGGACGATCGTGTTGCCCGCCGCCAACGCTGGCCCGACTTTCCAGACGGCCATCATCAACGGATAGTTCCACGGGGCGATCTGGCCGACCACCCCGATCGGCTCGCGGCGCAGCGTCGAGTTGAGACCGTCGGCGTACTCGCCCGTGGCGGTACCCGACATGATGCGCGCCGCCCCGGCGAAGAACCGCAACTGATCGGCCCCCACCAGCACCTCCTCGGAGCGGATCAGCGCCTTGGGCTGGCCGGTGTTGCGGGCCTGGGCCTCCACCAGTTCGTCCGCGCGGGCCTCAACGGCGTCTGCGATCTTCAGCAGGGCGAGTTGCCGTTCCTTCGGCAGCGCCCGGCCCCAGGTGCGCGTGGCCGCCTGGGCCGCGGCATAGGCGGCATCCACATCGGCGGCGACGCTGATCGGCATCTGCGCCACCACCTGCTCGGTGGCTGGGTTGAGCACATCAACCACGCGGGTGCCGTGCGAGTCCGTCAGGCGGCCGTTGATGTAGTTCTGCAGAATAGGCACGATGTCTCCTTTCCGACGATGCCGACCCGATCAGCGGGTGATGGCGTGGGCAAACTCGTTGAGACACTCCAGGTAGGCGTCAACCGCCTTGTCGTCGTGCACCACCGACAGCGTCCACTCCTCCTCCCGGCCGGGGGTCATGAAGATCCTGCGGTTCATGTTGAACAGCCACGCCAGTTCGGTCAGCGGGACGTCCTGGTTCTCCTTGTAGGACTCGTAGTCCACGATCTTGGACGGCGAGAAGGTGACGCAGCCCTTGGAGCCGATGCCGACGGCGTAGCCGGGCAGGTTGTACTTGGCGATGATCTCCTCCGAGCCCGTCAGCAGCCGCTCGTTGAGGTAGTCCAGATGCCGGTAGGCCTCCGGGGTGAGCACCGACTCAAGGTTTGCCCGGGCGGCGGCCATCGACAGCGGGTTACCCGAGTACGTGCCCACCTGGTAGACGGTGTGGTCCTCCACCACCTTCATCACCTCGTCGCTGCCGCCGATCGCGCCGCTGGGCAGCCCGCCGCCCAACGACTTGGCCAGCGTCACCATGTCAGGCAACACCCCGAAATACTCGGTGGCGCCGCCGGCGGCAATCGTCAGGCCGGTCTTCACCTCGTCGAAGATCAGCACGATGCCGTGCCGGGCGGTGATCTCGCGCACCGCCTCCAGGTAGCCGGGCTCGGGCAGCACGACGCCCAGGTTCATCATGGCCGCCTCCATGATGACGCAGGCCGGCTTGCGTCCCTGCTGGTCGAGTTCGACGACGCGACGCTCCAAGGCCGCGGCGTCATTGAACGGCACCGCGACCGTCATCTCGACGGTCGCCGCCGGGATACCGCCGCCGTAGGGCAGCGACTCGTAGCGCTCCCGGTCCCCGATCTGGTCATAGGGAACCCCGATCGAGACCATCACGGTGTCGTGGTGGCCGTGGTAGCTACCGAAGATCTTCAGCACGGTGTCGCGCCCGGTGAAAGCGCGCGCGATGCGGATGGCGTCCATCGTCGACTCGGAGCCCGAGTTGGTGAACCGCCACTTCGGCAGCCCCCAGCGCTGGCTCAGCAGCTCCGCCACCGCGATGCTGTCCTCGGTGGCGCAGCCGAAGTGGGTTCCTTTGGGGAACCGCGCCGCGACCGCCGCGCCGATGGCCGGGTTGTTGTGGCCTTGCACCATGGCGCCGAAGCCGTTGTGGAAGTCGAAGTACTCGTTGCCGTCGACGTCGTAGATGTACTGGCCCTCGCCGCGGTCGATGTAGATGGGCCACGGGTCGCGCAGCTGATAGCTGGACGCAACCCCGCCGCATAGGTGTTGTTCGGCGCGATCCATGAGGACTTTGGAGGCCTGAGTGCTGGCGTTCAGCTTCTCTTCCTCACGCCGGGTCAGTTCTTGGATGGTGGCGGGATTGATGGTGGCGAATGACATGGTGGTCTTCTTCCTCCCGGAGGCCATCCGGGTGATGATTATGTGGCCGGTCCGGTTGGCCAGGGCCGGAACCGGTGGGTCTTGAATCAGCGGAGTGACGTGGGCTGATGAAGTGGTGACGGCGTGCCGCCCATCTTGCTAGTCCTGAGCGTCCGGGGCGGTCGGTTTGGTGAGATCCTCGGGGGAATCAGTGGAGGTGCCGCGCCGGAGCGTGGTGCCGCGGAAGAACTCCGGGCTGCGGATGGCTGAGATGAACATCACGATCACGCCCAAGCCCAGCAGAGCTACGCCGATCACGAAGACTAGACCGAGCCCACCGATTTCGGAGCCCGACCCGAAGTCCGGGTTCATGGAGTCGAGCCAGGTCCGGACAAAGAAGCCAAGTAGCAGCAAGCCGCCCAGCAGCGGGGCGAGGAACTTGGACAAGAAGCTAGAGACGCTGGCGAAGGCCTCTTGACGGAAGTACGCCACCGTTGCCAGCGCGGTGAGCCCGTAGTAGAAGCACACCATGATGCCGAGCGCCGTGATGGTGTCCCACAGCACATTCTCGGAGATGAGCCGCATGACAGCGTAGAACGCCCCTGCGACCGCCGCGGCCATCATGGTGGCGAACGACGGCGTCTGGAAGCGCGGCGAGGTCCGGGCGAATTGGGCTGGTAGGGCGCGGTAATGCCCCATGGCCAGCATCGTCCGGGCGGGTGAGGCGAAGGTCGACTGCAGCGACGCCATCGACGAAGCCAGCACCGCCAAGCTCACGAGAATGCCGAGGGGACCCATGACGGGCGCGGCCAGCGCGGCGAAGACGTTTTCTTGGATGTCGGGGTTCGTGAGGCCGAACTCGCCGTCGCCAATGCCCGCGAAGGCCAGCGTCGAGACCGCCAGCAGCAGGTACAGCGCCAAGATGGCGACGATCGTGCCCGTGGCTGCCCGGCCCGGCGTTACCGCGGAGCCCTTCGTCTCCTCGTTCAACGTCAGCACCACATCCCAGCCCCAGAAGATGAACACCGACAGCGATACCGCGGCGGTAAACGCCGAGATGCTCGGCACCTCCAGCGGGTTGAACCAGGCGAGCGTCGGGGTCTGGGCGTCAAAGGCGGTGCCCCGGCTCACGTGGTAGAGGGCGATCCCGCTAAACAACACGAGGACCACCACCTGGAAGCCCACCAACACGTATTGGAGCCGCATGGTGGCGTCCAGACCCCGGTAGGCGATATACCCGGCGACGGCGATGAACACCAGGCAGGTGGCGATGTTGACGGGCACGTTGCGGGTGAGCTCGGCGATGGTCGGGTTCCCGGCCAGCTGGGACAGTAGGAGGTAGAAGAAGTCGACGGCGATGCCGGCCATGTTCGACAGCACCAGCACCGTCGATACGAGCAGCCCCCAGCCGCCGAGCCAACCCAGCCAGGGACCAAACGCCCGGGTCCCCCAGGTGAACGTGGTGCCGGAGTCCGGCATGGCCCGGTTGAGTTCGCGGTACCCGATGGCCACCAGCACCATCGGGATAAAGCCGACGAGGAAGATCGCGGGCACCTGATATCCGGCCTCGCCAGCGATCGGTCCCATTGCCCCGGACAGGGTATAAGCCGGCGCTACACACGAAACGCCAAGCACGATTGCGCCCAGCAGGCCGATCCGTCCGATGCTCAGCCCCTTCTCGCTGACGTTCTCGGTTGGTGCCTGGGCGGCGGTAGAGTCCATTGCCACATCGGGCCTCCGTTCGGTGACCGGACGCCTCAACGTCGCCCGGACTGGATCCTTCTTGCTAGAGTAACTGGTTCATCATCTGCCAGAACCCACCGGCCGTCCCGGTGTCCGGCCTACGCCCAGTGAACTGCATGAGGGGCCACCAGGGCTCAGAGCAGCAGCTGGGACGAGATAGCGACATCTTGTGCGTGATAGTCGCTAAGATGTCGCGGTTCGGCCCAGGCGGGAGCCCGCGGCGTCGGCAGGCGGGCCCGGACGAGCAGCGAAACCAAGCGAATAGCGGAAAAGAACCCCTTCGCTTTTGCTGATGTTCCGGTGCTGAAAGTTAAGACGCTGGCTGGCTTTAATTTCCTAAAAGTTCGCGCAATTTCGGGTCGGTTGACGGTTTCTCTGCGCCGGAGAAATGACTGTGTACACTCCCTCAGAAGACGTCTTATCTGCTGTGCTCTGACGCGACGGATAACGGCGATACCCGAGGAGTCAGGGCATGAGCTGGCGTGGGAGCGAGGGGGAGTCGGCAGCAGTGAGCGATACCGTCGACGGGCGGCCAGCGGTGCCGGACGCTGCCCGAGCCGCGTCCCAAGCAGGCGAGCTAAATGTTCCTTTTCCCGCGTCCTGCTATGCGCTTTATGGCAAACGGATCGTAGATTTCAGCATCGCCTTTCTGGCGCTGCCCTTCTTGATCCTGACCCTGCTGCCGGTAACTTTGGCCATCAAGCTCGATGACGGCGGCCCCGTGTTTTACCGGCAATGGCGCTGGGGGCGAGGCGGCCGGCCGTTCCGCATGTGGAAGTTCCGCTCCATGGTCGTGGCGGCCCAGGATCTGCGCAACGCCGATTCGTCGACGATGGCCAGCAAGGACGACCCCCGCGTGACCCGCGTCGGCAGGTTTTTGCGCCAGGCGTCCATCGATGAGCTGCCTCAGCTGCTCAACGTGCTCGCCGGGGACATGTCCCTGGTGGGGCCGCGCCCCAACCTGGCGACCAAACCCGTAGCTGAGATGGGGGAGCAGGAACGACGGCGGTTGGCGGTGCGCCCAGGGATCACCGGCTACAACCAGGCGTATTACCGCAATACCAGCACCCTCGCGGAACGCTACGCGGCCGACTGCCACTACGTCGACCACATGTCCCTGGCCCTCGACCTGCGGGTCGTCGGCCGCACGATCCTCACCGTCGCGGGTCGCAAGGGAATCTTCACCGAGGGGCAACGATGACCGGAGCGAAAGTCTTGATCTTGGGGGCCTCCGCCCTCCAAGTCCCCATGATCCGTCGCGCCCGCGAGCTGGGGATGCGCACGGTGGTGGTGGACCACAACCCCCTAGCCTGCGGCGTTCCGCTGGCCGACGAGTTCCATGCCATCTCCACCAACGACATCCCGGCCCTCGTGGCGCTGGCCCGGCGTGCCGGGATCGACGGTGTGACCACCCTCGCCACCGACATGCCAGTGCGTTCCATCGCGGCGATAGCACAGGCCCTCGGGCTGCGTGGCATCTCCCCGGAGACGGCCCTAGCCTGCACTGACAAGGAGGTCATGGCGGAGACGTTTCAGCGCGCCGGCCTCCCCCATCCCAGGTTTGCCGCCGTCACCACGCTGGAGGCCGCCCGGGCGGCCCTGGAACGGATCGGGCCGCCGGTCATCATCAAGCCAACCGACTCCTCCGGAAGCCGCGGCGTCATCCAGGTCACCGGCCCCGACGAACTTCCCGAAGCCTTCGCCTATGCCCAGGCGGCCTCCCGCACCGGACGCCTGCTGGTGGAGGAACGCCTGCGAGGCCCGGAGATCAGCTGCGAGGTGCTGTGCATCGCCGGTTCGCCGCACGTCGTGGCGCTGACCGACAAGCACACCACCGGCGCCCCGCACTTCATCGAGGTGGGCCATGCCCTGTCGGCGCGGCTTGCGCCGCCGACCGAGGCCGCCGTTCGCAGGCTGATCGCCGACACCACCGCCGCCTTCGGCCTGACCGACGGTCCCGCCCACATTGAGACGATCCTGACCGACTCCGGTCCCCGGCTGGTGGAACTCGGCGCCCGCCTCGGTGGGGACTTCATCGCCTCCGACCTGGTTCCCCTCGCCACCGGAGTTGACCTCATCGGCTTAGTGCTGCGCCAAGCCTGCGGCGAGGCGATCCCCGTCCCGATCCCGGGTTCCGGGGGTGCCGCCGCTCGGTTCCTCAGTGCGGCGCCTGGGCCGCTCGCCGGGTTCTCGGGACTCCAGGAAGCCGCGGCGGTGCCGGGCGTGGTGACGGTGCAGACGTGGGCCGAACCGGGCCATATCGTGACGGGGCTGCATTCCAGCAGTGACCGCGTAGCCGTGGTGCTGGCGCAGGGCCTGGACCGCGATGCCGCCATCGCCAGCTGTGAGGCGGCCGCCCAGCTCATCACCGTTCACGGGGGTCGCTCATGAGGCAGCCGACGGCAACCAATGGTGGACGCCGAGGCCCGGCGCCGTCCCGCCGAGTGCTCATCATCGGTGCCGGACGCGGCCAGGTGGGCCTTATCCGGGCGGTCCAACGCCTCGGCGCCACCGCTGTGGTGGCCACCCGTCGCAACGCCCACCTGCCCGGGCTAGCGGAAGCCGACGAAATCCTGGAGGTCGATCTTCTCGCCACCGATGAGGTCGTCGCCCGGGCCTGTGCGGCGCGGGTGGATGCCGTGGCCGCCTGCTGCATGGATACCGGATTGGAGGCCCTGGGGGCCGTGGTCGACGACCTGGGCCTGCGGGGGATCAGCCGGGATGCCGCCCGTCTGTGTATCGACAAGCTCGACATGAAACGACGCCTGGCGGCGGCCGGGGTGCCCACGGCCGAGTTCGTGGCGGTCAGGAACCGCCACGAGGTGGCCGCGGCCCTGAAGGTCACCGGCCTGCCAGCGGTGGTCAAAGCCACCGACCGGCAGGGCTCCGCCGGGGTGTTGCGAGTCCACACCGTCGATGAGGCCCGCGCGGCCTTCGACCATGCGGCCCGGGCCAGCCGCAGCGGCCGGGTCATCGTCGAACGATTCCTCCAAGGCCGGGAGTTCGGGGCCCAGGCCCTGATGCATGACGGCCAGCTGCTTCACGTCACGTTGCACGGAGACGACCTGGCCCCCGGGCTGACCCCGGTCCCCGTCGGGCATCACGCGCCCATCGCGGCGGAGGCCGCGGTGAGGCGACGGAGCCTTGACGTCGTCGCGCAGGCCGTGGCGGCCCTTGGCCTCGACAACTGCGCCGTAAACCTCGACCTCATGGCCTCGCACGACGACGTCCACGTCATTGAGCTGACCGGTCGCGCCGGGGCCAACGGGCTGCCGGAGATCATCGGCGCCCACCACGGCCTCGACTACTACGAGGTCATCGCCCGCGAAGCCCTCGACCTGGCCGTCGCCCAGACCTGGGCGGCCCGGAAGCCGTGGCCCGGCGTGGTGCTGGCGCACATGATCGTGGACCCTGCGGCGCGCGGGGTCGTCACGCGGGTGCGACGCCCCGCGGCCGTGCCGGATTGGGTCACCGACCTGCGGCTGTTCGTCGCGGCGGGCGATGTCCTGCGGGGCTTCCGGTCGTCGGCCGACTGCATCGGGCAGGTCGTGGTGCGGGGCGCGGACCTCGCCGAATGCCGAGAACGGGCCCGGGGTGTCGCAGACCAGATCATCGTCGAGACCGGGGGATGACCATGAAACGACTCGTCCTGCTGGCAAACGCCTTTCCCTATGGGACCGGGGAGACCTTCCTGGAAACCGAGGTGGGCTACCTTCGCGGTTTCGACGCGGTGCACGTGGTGTCACTGTCGGTGCGGCCGCAGCAGCGGCGCGCCCGACGGTCCTTGCCCGACGGCATCACCGTCCATCCGATTCGTTTCCGCTCGCGCGTCTTCTACGCCCTGGCGGCTGCCCGGGTGCTCGTCGATCGCAATTTTTACCGTGAGCTGCGGCATCTGAGGGGATCGGGGCGGCTCACCCTGGGTCGCATCGTGACGCTGCTCGTGTTCCTCAGCCGCGCACACCACGAGGCACGGGCGGCTGCCCGGGCGCTGCGAGCGGCCGGTGCCGAGGCCGGGGACCAGGTGGTGTTCTACTCCTACCGCTTCAACTATCAGCCCTACCTGGCGTGGCTGCTGCGCCATCGTTTCCCGGGAGCGGCCACTATTGCCCGGGCCCACCGGGCTGATCTCTACGAAGAACTGGCTCCGGGCGGCTACCTGCCGCTGCGGCAGCACACCGTAGCTCACCTGGACCGGATCTACCTCATCGCTGATCACGGGCTGGCCTACCTGCAAGAACGATTCCCAGGGGCGGCATCGAAGATGTCAGTGGCGCGGCTCGGCACCACGGACCACGGGCTCAACCCGAGCAGTTCGGCCCGTGCCTCCCTGCGGCTGGTCTCGTGTTCCACCATCACCCCGGTCAAACGCCTGGGACTGCTGGTGCAGGCTCTCGCGCTGAGCGACCAGCCCGTCGAGTGGGAACACTTCGGGGAGGGGCCGCTCCGGGACGAGCTACGCCAGGACGCGGACCGGCTGCTACCCGCCGGGGTCCGCCTGACGTTGCGGGGTTTTGTCGCCAACGCCGACCTCGTCGAGGACTATGCCCGGCAGCCGCGGCACGTCCTCATCAACGTCAGCTCATCGGAGGGGGTGCCGGTGTCGATCATGGAGGCCCTGTCTGCGGGCATCCCGGTGATCGCCACCAACGTGGGCGGCACCCGGGAGATCGTCACCACCGGGGTCAACGGCATCCTCCTGCCCGCCGACCCGTCCCCGGAGCAAATCCATCAGGCCATCGCTCGGATAGCCACCCTGCCCGACGCTGAATATGCGGCGCTGCGGGCGGGCGCCCGGCGGATCTGGGAACTCGCCTGCGCCGCCGAGCGGCTGTACCCGGCCTTCGCGCAGGAGGTAGTCGACATGATCCCGTCGCCCGCATGATGCCGACACGTTACCGGGTCCGCGGCGCCTCCCGGGAAAGCTGCCGCCACGGTGTCTCCCGCCGCCCGTGCTCCCGGTGCCTGTGGGCGATGGCGGGACTGCTCACCGGCAACCTCCTGCTGCTGGCCCTCGTCCTGTGGAGCGGCTGCGATTGGGGGTGGGCTGCGGTGCTGTTCCTCTGGCTGAACCTGCTGCTGTTGTGTAGCGGTTCCGGGAAACCGACCGCGTTCTTCGGTGGTTTCCTCATCTCGTTCTTCGTGCTGCTGCTCTCCCAGAGCACCCTGGAGCGGGTCTTCGGCTATTCCTCGGGTCATTACCAGCCGGCCGGTACCCGGGAAACCACCCTCATCCTGGGAGTGGGGCTCGTGACTGCGGCGGCCGCGTACTTCCTGCCCGATACGCTGCGCCAGGCGCCGCTCATCCGCGCCGCCGCCCGGATCGGGCGACAGCTGCGGGGGCAGCGCCCGGGTGCTGCGCATCGGGAACGGTGGGCAGGGCGGCCCTGGGGTGGTCACGCCGACGACGTGCGGTCCGCGTGCCTGACGATCATGATCGCCGCTTTCCCGCCCAGCGTGTTCTGGTTGAGTTCCCGGATTCTAGGCGCGGGAATCGCCAACTATCAGAGCCTGTATGTCACCGAGTCCATCGAACAGGGGGGCGGTTTCACGCAGACCGTTGGCATGTACTGCGCCGCGATCGCCGTCGCGGCTTTCCTCGTGTTCCTGGCGACGCTGCCGCCGCGACGCGCCGTCGTCCTCCCTGTGGCGCTGCTCGCCATCATCCAGGGGCTGTACTTGATGACGGGGGTGCGGCGGGAGTTCACCGTCTTCATCATCGTCCTGGCCTGCTATCTCGTGGCGCGCCACCGGCTAGATCCTGGCGAGGGCTGGATTACCCGGCGAACGGTCGTGGTCGGAACGTTGGGGGCTGCCGGACTGGTGGGGCTGTTCACCGCCGTCGAGAACCTCAGGGGGCTGGGCAGTTCCTCGTCGGCGGTGTCGTTCCTCTACAACCAGGGGGTGTCGATACGCGTCATCGACAACGTGGTGCGCTACGGCGATCAGCTGCCGGAACAGTTCTACCTGGCGCCGTTCGCGCACTCCGGTATCGTCGGGCGGCTTCTGGGGTTGCCGACGCTGCAGGGCAACTCGCTCCTCCGGGCCGAGATCGGCGGATCGCTATCGCATTCGTTATCCCGGCTGGTGTTGGGGGAGCGAAGCTACCTCAGCGGCGTCACCACGGGCACCTCCTATCTGGCGGAGGGGTATCTCCAGTACGGCCTGATCGGTGTCGTCGCGGTCTCCCTCGCCGCCGGGCTGGCGCTCCGCTATGTCGACGGGCTGGGTGGGGGATCCCTGACAGCCAACGCCCTGCGGATGCTCATCGTCCCGGCACTGATCTGGATGCCGCGCGGTCCTGCGACGGAGTTCATCGGGACCCTGGTGGCGGTGCCGACGATCCTGGCCATTGGGATGGTCGGCGGCCTCGCCTTGATGTTCCGGGCCATCCAGCACCACCGGTACCCGCTGACGGCCGCGCGAGTGGGGCCCTCATGAGGGGGGATGCGCGGCCGGCGGTGCTGGTGGGTGGGCTGACCGGCAGCCCCGGCGGCAAGGAGGCCTTCATCCTGGCTGCATTCCGGCTGCTGCGGCACCGCTACGCTTTCACCTTCCTCGCCGACCGGGACGTGATCGCCCATGAAGCCGAACTCGTCGCCTCGGGCGCGCAGGTGGTGCGGGTGGCGTCGCGGCGTCGGCATCCTTTCCGTTTCCTCCGCGACGTCCACCAGGTGATCCAACGGGGAAGGTTCCACGCGGTGTGGCTCCACCAGACGGTGATCAGCACGATCGAGCCGCTGCTCTTCGCGCGCTGGGCGGGGGTGCCCGTCAGGATCTTGCACTCCCATTCGTCGGCGAACATGTCGGGGCGAGTCTCCGGGCTGCTGCATCGCCTGCAACGCCCCCTCGCGCGGCGGCTCGCCAACCGAAGATTCGCCTGCTCGGCTGAGGCGGCCCGGTGGTTCTTCGGGCATGCTGCCTGGACCTTCGTGCCGAACGTGTTCGACCCGGCCCCATTCACTTTCGACGCAACCTGTCGCACCAATATGAGAAGGGCGTTGGGGCTAGCAGACGACGAGCTTGCAGTCATCCACGTGGCCCGGCTGGGTCCCGCGAAGAACCACGCGTTCAGCCTTCAAGTCATGGCGGAGCTTCAGCGGCTAGGCATTCCCGCCTGCCTGCTGCTCAGCGGCGACGGACCGTACCGCACGGCGCTGGAGGCCGCCGCAGCGCAAGCCGGACTCACTGGGTGCGTCCGGTTCCTGGGGCAACGCTCCGACGTCCCGGACCTGCTGCAGGCCGCGGATGTGATGATCCTGCCGTCCACGTTCGAGGGCCTGCCCTATGTGGCTTTGGAGGCCCAGGCAGCGGGCCTGCCCCTGCTGCTGTCCGAAGCCGTGAGCGTCAGCGCCGATGCCGGGGGAGATGTGCGATTCGTGCCCCTGGTCGAGGGACCCCAGAAATGGGCGCGGCTCATCGCTACGGTGACGTCCAGCCCGCCAAACCGGGGGCGCAACGTCATCATCGGATCCGACTTTGACGCGACCGCCGCCCAACCGCGTTTCGAGGCCCTGCTGGCGGTTGGAGAGGCGACCTGATGGGAATGGTGGGGACCTTCCTGAAGAACTCCGGAATCTTCGTCGTCGGAGCAGCGCTGTCCAAGCTGATCGCCTTCGCCATGCTTCCCCTCTATACGCTGATGATTCCCCCGGCGGACTTCGGCTATTTCGACCTCAGCCTCACCTACCTGACGGTGATCACCGAGCCCCTTTTCCTCAACATCTGGGTCGTCATCCTGCGGCGCATGTACCAGGAAAAGGGTCAGGAAATCCGGGCGGTCCAGGCGGGAAGCCTGGTGTTTCTGATCTCTTCGGGGTGCTATGCGCTGCTGGTGGCGTTGTCCGCCCTCGTGCTCGATATTCCCCACATCGGTTTGATAGCTCTGCTGGGGATCGCCCAGAACATCGGCCACGTCTACAAGCACGCTAGTCGGGGAATGCGGCGGAACTGGGACTATGCCCTCTCCGGGGTTATCGCTTCCGTGGTGCTGATGGGGGTAAACGTGGCGCTCCTCGTCGGCCTGCGATGGGATGTTCGGGCGCTATACGTCGCCGCCATCGCGGCCAGTCTCAGCGAGGTCGCATATCTCGAAATGCGGATCCACCTGGTGCGCTGGATGCGGTCGGCGGAATGGGGTTGGGGTATCCCGCAGGCGGCCAAGGCGATGTTCTTCCTGGCGATTCCCATAGGGCTGAATGCCCTGGTCTACTGGAGCATCAATTCCCTGAGCCGCGCGGCCGTGGGGGCGTTGCTGGGGTTCGCGGCCAGCGGGATCTTCGCCGTCGCCATGCGCTTCGGGGCGGCCATGATGCTGGTCATCATGGCCACCACCTACGCCTGGCAGGATCTCGCCTTCGAGCGATCAAAGGAGGACGCCGCGTTCTTTGGGCGGGCCGCGGCCGGCTATGCCATGGCTTTGCTGACGGGTCTAGCCCTGCTTCTCCCGGCCTTCAGGCTGGCCTTCCCGTGGGTGGTGGACGCGCGCTATACGGCGGCCCTGCCGGTCATCCCGTGTGCGCTAGCCGTCTCGGCACTCAGCGGGTACTCCAACTTCCTGGTGAACATTTTCTATGCCATCGGCAGAAACCGCGACACCCTCTGGGCCATCGGGGCCGCCGGCGTGGTCAACATGGCGGCAATCCTGCCCCTCATCGAGCTATGGGGTCTGGTAGGGGCCAGCCTGTCTACCATGATCGGTTACTCGGCCGGAATCGGTTTCATGCTTTATCGGCTGTTCCGTGAAATCGGGATGCCTGTGGCCCCGCGTGGCCCGCTGGCTGGGCTTGCGCTAGTGTGCGGGACGGCGGGCGTCTTCGCCTATGGGAATACGCTTGCCAATGCCGTCGCCCTGGGAGTTGTGCTCGTTGTCGCGGCGATCGGGGCGACCCGGATGGTGCAGCGCAAGTGAAATGAACGACTCGACAGCGGAGTGTTATTCCTCTGCTAAGGTCTGGGGCGAGTGATGGGTCATTTCCTGATTCAGCAAGGCGTGGATGAATGTCTATTGCAAGAATCCTACTAAGGGGGATGGCTGTTGAACATCGGAAAGAGGGGGCGTTCGCTTTATGCAGGGTATCTTGTTGGCAGAAAGTGAATGGTAGTGATGACATCTGTCAGTTATCGGCCCAGTGCTCCCGCGCTTTCCGGATGCTTCTCCGCCATGGCAGTCGCCGGGAATGAGGTTGAGTGATGATCCCCTTTTCCCCGCCCGCGATCACGGAAGAAGATATTGAAGCCGTCGTCAAGGTGCTCCGCTCAGGATGGATCACCACCGGCCCCGTCAACGCCCGATTCGGCGAGGCCTTGGCCGAGTACTGCGGCACCGACATGGTCATCCCGCTGAACTCGGCGACGGCGGCGCTGGAACTGGCCCTGCGGGTCGCGGGAGTTGGACCCGGCGACGAGGTCATCGTCCCGGCCTACACCTACACGGCGAGCGCTTCGGTCGTCGATCATGTGGGCGCCCGCATCGTCCTGGTCGACACGGAACCCGGCACGCCGACCCCTGGGATCGAGCGGATCGCGGCTGTCGTCACCTCGCGAACCCGGGCAATCATTACCGTCGACCTGGGGGGAGTGCCCTACGACTCGCGTCTCCTGGGACAACTGATCGCGGGACGCGGCGCGCTCGACCGCGGGTTCGCGGCGATGCTGGGCAGGCCCGTCATCATCGCCGACGCCGCCCACTCGCTGGGGGCCAGCCTCGGGGGCCTGCGCAGCGGGCAGATCGCTGACCTGACCGCGTTTTCCTTCCACGCGGTGAAGAACCTGACGACGGCGGAAGGCGGCGCCCTGACGTGGCGTCCGAGTCTGCCAGTGGCTCATGAGGAGCTTGCCCGGCGGGTGCGTGTTCTCGCCATGCACGGCCAAACCAAGGATGCTCTGGCGAAATCGTTGGGATCCGGCTGGGAATACGACATCGTCGCGCTCGGCTACAAGGCCAACATGCCGGACGTGCTGGCCGCCATCGGACTGTCCCAGCTGGGCCGCTACG
>JAUNKK010000193.1 GCA_030532825.1 Propionibacteriaceae bacterium | reverse complement strand
TGGGTCTCCTTCCATAACTTGGGTCACCATTGACCTCAGAAACGAAAGAAACCCCATCGCCGGTGGCGCGGGGCACTACCGGGACGCTGCTGCGGCCGGTTTGCTTGCGATCACCTGCGCGGGCTCCCCCGAGAGGAATTGAGGCTTAACGTCACCTGCGGTCTTTGGCTCGGAGCAACTGTACGCCATGAGACTAACCACACCAAATCCGGCGCCTCGCCACACGCCGCAGTCCTTCGCCCCTGCGACTCACGCGGCACGCGAAATGCCTGCCAGAGGACGGTCCCACGCGCCCTTATCCCCTGCGACTCACGCAGCACTCACCCCACACGTCCCAGAGACAGCGCGACACCTTCGCCCTTGCGCCTCGTGCACTGTTCAGGCGCACCATCACCGGGCACGAAACGCTGTCGCACCAACAGTCGAAGGCACTGGATCCCAGGTTTTCTGCGAAGCGCGGCGTTTCGTGCTCAAGCTGGGGGGTCGGTTATTGCACAGAGCACCAGAGCCCGGTTGCACGGCGCCGAACCTCGGTTTCCGTTGCGCGGCGCCGGACCTTGGTCGTCGGTGGGTGGCGGTGACCTTGGTCGTCGGTGGGTGGCGGTGACCTTGGTCGTCGGTGGGGTGGTGGGACTTGGTGGCTCCGGCAGCCTAGGCACGACCCGACATGTGGAACGCCGAGCGGCGCTTCAAGCGCGCTGCAACGCTTCGCAAAGACGAGGCCAGCGAGACCCAGCCTCCACTACGGCGCACATCTGGGGGCTTCGCGACCGCCCCGGCCTGCTGACGCTACCCGACTCCACAGCTATAGCGTGTTTCAAGCCTCCCTCGTCGTCGCCGTCTGGCACCTAAAGCACCAACCATCGTTCGCATCATCAACGGGCCCCGGGGACAGCCCGCCTGCCTCCGTCATACGACGCCGAAAGCCGTGCACGAAACGCCGACCAACATCTTCTCGACTCCATCCTGCTTCCTCCCTGCTGCATCAGACGGCGTTTCGTGCACGGGATAGTGGCGGTCCCGGAGGGGCGGGGGCCGCTGCCCGTCGGCGGATCTGCTGGCGGCCCTGGCGGGGCGGGGGCCGTTCCGCTCATACCTGGCGCGTCGGAATCCCTCATACGCGGTTCAGGATGGGCGGGGCGCTGCCGCCCCCAAGTCCCCGCAGGTTGCGCTACCCGCGACTCCGGGGCCGGGAGGCCGCGGATGCCTAAGCCTGACACGACGCAACGGCCCCGACATTCCGACGAACCCGGGAGCAAGGCTCCCCGGATTCTGACCTGGATGCCAGGTCAGCCGAGAACCGCGCCCTCGCGGGGCGAGGCGATGCATACAGGCGGCGGGGACTTCGCGGGGCTACGCTCTGGCCGTGCGGTGCGATGCAGGACCCACCCAACACGACGAAACGAGAAGCAGCCCGGCAGGACGCAACCAACACCCGGAGAGGAGTAGCGGTGCTGCCCGGATAGCGGCCTACAGACGCATCTAGGACTCGTTGGCGGGATCTCGCTTCCCAACGTACGAATCACCTTCTTCATCTTCCCACGCCGCTACGTCGGACATCCTCGCACGGGGTCCGATCGACCAACGGGACGCTTTCCTCACCAACCTGCGCCCAAATCGCCACCTCCAGACGGAGGATCCCATCAACTAGCCCGTCGCCACTGGCCAAATCCGTCCCGGCAACGCCTCACAGGAAGCCGCACCGCATCGCCAGCCGAACACGGGCGCTGCGGCACCGTTCTGCTCCCCCACCCATACTCGTGACGACGACGCCGACGAACATCTCCACGCCACGGGGTTGGCCAGGGCACATAAATGAGCTATCTTTGAGACACCCTGTTGCAAGAATTTAAGCAGACCTAATAACTAGAAAATGTGCAACATGCCCGTATCCCAATACGCTCGCCGAGCGACGGCCAGCGTTGGCGCGCTCCGCATCGGTACCGCCTGCTTCACCGGCGCCGCTCTCGTGTCACTCGGGCACGCCTGGGGAGATGAAACCGCCACCCGCTCCTGGGGGCCGCTCGCCGTCTGCATCGTCCTGGCTGCCGTATGCGCATTCAGTGAAGTACTCGTCGGTGGCCGCTCAGCGCGACAAGAGGAACGGCACCTGCGGGCTAAGCTGTTGACCACCTACTTCCACAACTCCCTTCGCACCCACACCGGAAGCGCGTCGCCCGCGCAGCAAGTCACGCTCATGACCGACAACGCCGAGCGCATGACGGAGTACCGGCAGGTCTACTTGGGCGCGACCATAGCTGCCCTGGCCATCCCATTCCTCGCGCTCGGCTACGTGGCTACCATCGACCCCGTCTTAGGCTTCGGCATCATGGCCGCCTGCCCCGTGGTGCCGTTAGTCGTCTTCAGTTTTCTGCGACTCTTCCGGAAAGTATCGGCCTCGTCACATAAGGAGAGGGGCCGTCTTACCGTTCAATATCTCGACGCCCTCCGGAACCTCATCCCGATCCGCCTGCTGAGCGCCGGAGCACGCACCGAGGCACGGCTCCGCGCCCAAGGTGAGACCAATCGCCGCGCAATCATGCGCCTCTTAGCGGGCAATCAGGTGGTCATCATCGTTCTCGACGGCGCCTTCTCGCTCTTGCT
>JAUNKK010000039.1 GCA_030532825.1 Propionibacteriaceae bacterium | reverse complement strand
CAGGTGCAACTGGATGACCTGCGCGCCACCGTCCGCGCCGAGAAGATCAGCGAGATCGCTGCCGAGTTCGACAGCATCCACTCCATTCACCGCGCGGTCGAGGTGGGCTCGGTCGACAGGGTGATCCCCGTCTCCCAGCTGCGCCCCGCCATCATTGAGGCGATCGACGGCGCCTAACTGGGCCAAGAGGGATGCCGGGATCGACACCCTTACCAGCCCGCTTCCCCAACCCATAGACCACGCCCACCGACTTGCCTAGCTGAACGCCCCGTTCGCATGAACCGGCGCTCGGCTAGGCTCTTCCCGAATCGACAGCCACCCACCGCCCGAGTTGGGTCCGCACGAGTAAAGGAGGTTTCGTGGGCACAGGCATGCAACTTCAGCTGGGCGCACAGCAGCGCGCGGCGCAGCATGTAGTCGACGCCAGCGAGACGATAGCCGATGACGTGACGTTGTTCGGGGACGCCTTAGAGCAGAACCTACCGCATGTAACAGGTTCGGCCATTGGCTTGCTGGTCGGAGCCATAGAACTCTGGTCGGAATCCCTGAGAGTTTTCCACAGTGACCTGCAGAAATACGCTGAAGCGTTGGTGGCCGTGGATCGAAATGTTAGCGATAATGAGTCACAACAACTGGGCAAGATCGCCGAAGTCGGAGCAGCCTTGAAAAGCAGAATGGAGGGATAGATGAGCGACCGAACCTTTATCTACAAGGATTCCAATGCCCAGAGTATCGAGGATACACTCACTAAAATGGCATCAAATCTACGCGAGAAAACAGATGCCATGAAAACCCGCGTAGATTTCGAAATCTCAGGTTGGGATCCAAGTACTGACTCCAGGCAAGCACAGATGAACAAGGATCAGCAGCTCTCACAAAGGGCCGAGGAACTCGCGGATCTCCTCGACAAGGCTGCCGCGGCCATGAACGCCATTCGCAGTTTGGCACATACCGCAGAAGTGCGCAACGTCGCCGTTCTAGACTGAGAGGATTGCGCCGTGCCATCATACGATTTTGAAGTCGATCTCGAATCCCTCATCAACGGGGCCCAGAAGGCCGCTGAGGTAGTACAGCTTAAGAAAGACAAGGACGTAGAAGATTACGTACCCACGGAGGATGCGTTAGCAAATGATGAAGTGTGGGAGGCTGTGGACGAGTTTCAGGACCGCTGGGAGCGGACGATAAACTCGATGACGGATGACATTGAAGAAGTCGCTGGACGTCTGAGCAAGGTCGCCGCAAACTACGCCGAGTACAACACGGACGCCGAGGAAGAGATGACGGCTGTCATGACCGCCGCCGAAGCCTTAGCGAAGACGCCCTTGATGGAGGGCTCCTGATGGGCGCGAAATACCAGGGAGCCCCGGAGTTCACGATCCAAGGCAACCCCACTAGCATCTATGAGCGAACCAGCATGATGCGGCAACGAGCATCCGATTTCACTACCTTAGGCGAGTCCCTCAGCTCTCTCAGTACCGATGGCTGGACAGGGCGAGCCGCTGAGCGTTTCCGCGAGCGCTTCGAGGTCGAGCCGAATCGATGGACCAACGCAGCCACCGAGTTTCAGCAGGCTGCAAACACACTGGACGCCTATGCCGAGACCCTAGCATCGGCTCAATCGGCGGCCCAGGTATGCAAAGCCAACTACGATGAAGGAAACCGCCAAACCGAGGCAGCGAAAGCCCAATATGACAAGGAAGTGGAGGAAGGGTACCGGCGCAAGGAACAATGGGAGGCCCAGAATGGTCCCGGAACTTTCACGTTAACCATCACCCCTTTTCAAGACCCCGGCAAGGAATTACGCGATAAAGCGACATCTGATTTTGCATCATTAATCGCCAACCTAGAGAAACAGGCAGCAGCCACCGCGACAGAAGTACGTGCTGCTTGCGACGGCGCCGACGCCGCACGCAATTGGTTCGAGTCTGGACTAGCCTTTTTAGGCGGAATTATCGTCGGAGCGGGTGAAGCAATATGGGACCTAGGAGAGCTTTTATTAAGCATCCAGTATGGCCCACTCATGGATCTTTACAAAATCTTATCAGGTGAACTCACCCTTGAAGAATGGGCAACAAAAGCTCAACTTTCTTTAGAAACCGCGGGCCAGGTATTCGAAGCATTCAAAAAAGATCCATTCACCTTCGGCGCTAATGTCCTGGAGGCCATCTTGGATGTGGACACTTGGAAGGACGATCCAGCTCGCGCTATTGGACATCTTTTGCCGGACGTACTCGCGGCGGTATTTACTGGTGGCACTGGAACTGCCGCAACTCGTGGGGCCAAGATCGTTGATGGCATTGACGACGTCGGAGATGCCGTCCGCGCCGCTGACCGCACCACGGACGCAGCGAGGGCCGCAGATACCGCAGCAGACCTGGCTCGTGGCGCTGACGCACTCGACGACGCCAGCGATGTACGCCGCCTGAGCAACATTGATTTCTCAATGGGCAATGCTGCCGAGAATCCCAAAGGGTTCGAAGGGTGGCTGGACGAGTTTACCGCCAAGAATCCAGGTGTCTCGCGCGAAGCCGTGGAAGCGGTTCACAGGTATACCGGAAACGATTACGACGCTATCAATTCCGCCCTGCGCCGTGGCGGAGACATCCCTGCCGACATTAGCGATACGATTCGAAAGGCAGAACAGGGCCTTGATCAGCTACCGACAACACCCGGAATAACCATGCGAGGCACAACACTGCCTCAAACAATGCTGGATGACATGATCCGTACTGGAAAATTCTCAGATCCAGCGTTCCTATCAACCACTTCCGACCCCAACGTAGCGCGACAGTTTCTGGAGAGCAGTCGCAAATTAGACCCGGATGGCGTTCCCACAATTCTTGAGGTGTCTGGCCGCAATGGCGTCGACGTGTCCCGCATATCACAGTTTGGCCATGAAGCGGAAACCCTATTCAAACCTGGAACACAGTTCGACATTGTAGAAACGCTTATGGAAGACGGGATCATGCGAATGAAATTGAAAGAGAGCTAATGACAGACGAAAGCCGTCAGAACCCAAGGAAAAACCCAGCCCCCGCCGGTGGGACTCCAGAAATCCAGCAGGTCCTTCAGGGTCTGAGCATGCTGCCGCAACGCCCAGGCGTGTCATTTCGGGGCTGGGTGCCCGACCCGGGCATGCCGCCCCACACCCTGGTCACGCAGCTAATTACGGCGACATCGCTCGACCCGGTGGTTGCCACCAGGGGTTGGTCCACCGGACAGCTGGGCATAATTGTCGGGCGCTCGGGGCGCGACGTGACGTTCGTATCCGAGGTCCCGAAGGCCGCAGAGGTCACTTACCTCCCTGGCACCATGTTCCACGTCCATGCACCGATGACCATCGACGACCTGCCGGTGAGGATCTTCGAGGAGTACACGCCCACCGACCGCGGGCTGGAGCCGATGGCTATCGACCCCGCTCTCATACTCGAATCGGTGAGCGCCGCTGTGCAGAGCAGACGCCAAGCCCCGCTTGACGTACCGCCCGAATACTGCAAGAGGTTCACCGGTCCGCTGGAGTAGACGAGCTGGACCCCAACCTGCATCAACATCGAAGGGCCCGCCGGGCTAACTGGGCAAGGTTGCTTGGGGCTAGCCCGCCCTCCCCGAGTCGTCGATAACGATTGACCCACTTCGACGCGGTCGCGCGGCTAATGCCCATCTCGGCGACAACACCCGACTTGGCTTACTCTCAGCGAACGAGGCACCCCGAATTCAGCCACGCCCTGATGGACGCCACCGCACGAGCCACGACGTCACTTCGCCCACTGCCCCCGCCCGGGAGGCAGCCCCACGGCTTCTAAGAGGCCCGGGAACCTCCCTGCTATGGCGTCGTCTCTGCGGGTAATGCGACGGCGAGTACCTTCAATCTCGGTATGCATTAGCCCCGCTTCTCGAAGCACGCGGAAGTGGTGTGACATCGTCGATTTCACCACGTCGTACCGCTGGTCTCCGCAGTACAGCGGCCTCTCAGATGCGATACGACGGAGCACATCACGGCGAATCGAGTCGGACAGCGCGCTTCAAAGGCCAGGGCTACATGACGGTGATGAACCAAGGGGAGGCTCCTTGCGCGGACGGACTGTTGCGCAACCCCCAACCTGGCGAAGGCCCACTCCTACGTCTTCCCCGACTGTCAACAACCTCATAACCTACATCAATTAGTAGCAGGGATTATGGGTTCTCGCCACCAAGGTTACTCACCCCCTTATCGAACACCCATCCCCAGAGCGCGTTACCAAAAATGCCGGCAAGCCCATTGCGCCAGCCACGCCAAACCGGTCAGAACTTACCCGCCACATACATCTTTCCTCACCGGAGAGTGGCACCGTCGTACGCCCCGGTTCGGCGCGCAAACCCGTAGACTACCGTCTACAACAGAAGCCGCCTCGGGAAACCAGGGTGCATATTAGTTACGCGGCATCATCAACGCCGTTGAACGAACCCC
Source organism: Propionibacteriaceae bacterium (assembly GCA_030532825.1). GTDB lineage: Bacteria > Actinomycetota > Actinomycetes > Propionibacteriales > Propionibacteriaceae > Arachnia. Next base: position 19,428 of record JAUNKK010000039.1, on the reverse strand, counting down.
GGAGCCCCCTGGCCATCGGGGGAAGCCGGGTAGGCGACATCAAGTACTATTACGAGGGAAGGTCTCGACACAGCCGAGCCGCAACTTGGACACGCTCCGCTTTCATCCCAGCCACAAATGGAGGGATGCGCAACGCAGGGCGATATTTCTCGCCGTCACTGGATGGATCAGGCTCATACCCTAGGCGGGACCACCAGGATAGGATTTGATCTCGCGGCAAAGGCTCTGAGTTTCCAATGGGGATGACTGCACCTCCCGCTTGGGCGATTAAGGCCGCTCCGGCCCCATCCCACAAAGACGAAGGGGTTAGCTGGGCTACGACGTTATCTCCGTTCTGAATGACTTTACGGGTTACGGGGGATCCTGCGGTGTTGAACACCTGAGCTTTGGGCCACTCATGCAGGATTCGTTCTCGCAGCACGGCAAATCGTTTCCACCAGGTGGGTTTATAGCCGCCTACCAAAAGAACGGGCTGTTTTGTCACCTCGAAGATGGCCTCATCGTCGTAGTACACCATCTCGTCGTCGAACACATCGCCGCCCTCGAACATCTGATCGATCATATCCACGGCTACGCCAGGCAGCGCCGCATCGAAGACCGTCGTGCCGCCTTCGGCATCCAGGACGCCGATGTAGCGAGCTGGACAATAGGGTTCGCCTGCGATGACTCCTTGATATTGCTGGACGATGATGACATGCCCCCAAGCGCCAGGCAGTGCCCACGCCTGAGCCGACCCGTCAACTGCGTCCAAATACGCAACGTAAGGGAAGTCGTTGCTGAGGAGCAACTGGCTCATGGGGGCCTCCTCTCCAAAGACCTGGATTCGCGGGACTGCTCGATGCAGGCCATCAGCAGCAAACTGGTGCATGTGCTGGTCAACCTTCTGGGCAGGGTCACCCATGTGGTCAGGGTCCTCCAGCAGCCAGACGTGTTCGTCGGCGTTCGTTCGCGGCGCGGTGAGGATCTGCTTGCGCGCTTCCCACCATGCCTCAGTCAGCAAGGGGGTCAGTCGCTTCGACCACGTGTTCGAGGGGACGATGCTCTCCATTGACACGACAGGCTCCTTCCATGCAGGACCATAAAACGTGCTAACATAGGCATGTGCTACGTAGGCACACCCGTCAGCTGTGACGGAACCACCCAATTGTGTCAGCGGAGAGGCCGATCCATGGCTAAAAGTGAACTTTCGACCGCGCGGAACCTGTCGGTCCGCCTGCCTCAGGAAGCCTTTGACAACGTGGTTGCCCTCGCCAAAGTCGAGGGAATCACGATGGGAGAGGTGATCCGACGCGCCATCGCTCACTACGCTCGGGCACAGATGGCTGACCCAGAGTGGGCGACTAAGGTTGAAGCCTTGCAGCGCCAACTTGCTGCGCTGCTGCCACCAGAGTGATCCCTACATCGCTAGGTTGGTGGTGTCGCCGGACCATCGCAACAGTACTTATCCGAGGAGGCGTCGCACAGCTTCCGCGGATTGATTCACAAACCGGCACTCTGCCCTCAGTTGACGGATTGCTTACTACCGCGTTCGCCGTTCGGCAAAATCGTCACCAAAGCCGTGCCCGAGGGTGAGCGAGACGCCATGTGGCGGACCGCACGCACGAGCCGTGCACCGGCCAGGGCAAAGCTACCGAGGCCCCAGCACTGACCCCCAGGGACGTACCGGTAAACAGCACTATCAACTAAGTGGGAGTCAGCGCGCGGGAGCACCCCGAAGACTCAGGAGACCGACCCACGCCCAGCCGGAGCCACGCGGGTGTTCAACGATATAGCGGTGGGATTCGGGGATGGTTTCCTGGGGCCAATGGACGACGACCTCAGTGGCAGGGGGCTGTGGCAGTGACGATGCACGGGCTATGTGGTGGTCAAGCCGACGTTGCCTGCGCTCATCTTGACATCCACCTGGCTTGTCGCGCCGCTCGCATCGGTGGTTAGCTGGTTGTTGAAGTCCCCGGCGCTAATGTCGCTATTCACCTGGTAGTTGCCGGGCGGGAGGGCGAGGTTCACGTCACCCGCGCTCATGTCGATCTTCAGGTTCTCGGGCGCCTGAGTTAGGGTCCCGTTCAGGTTGCCCGCGGACATGCCTACCTCAACCTGCTCGGAGCCATTCAGGTTCAAGGTGAGATCCCCGGCTGAAACCCGGGCTGTGACATTATTCGCTTCGCCCTTGATGTCAGCGTTCCCGGCGGATACCTCCACCTTCAGGGCGTCGAAGCGGGCATCCACGTTCAGGCGCCCCGCACTCAAAGAGAGTTCGGCGTCTAGGTTCTGTTGGCACATGGCTTCTGGGACGGCGAGCGTCACCTTCTCTTGGTGGTGGACGAACATGCCCAACCGGAAGAGCCAGAACTTCGCTGAGCGACTGACCTTGACGGTGTCGCCGTCGCGCTGCAGCTGCCATTTGTCCGTTACCTGCTTCTGGGTCAGCACGAAGTCGTTGGTGGCGTCGCAGACGACGCTGACATCGCCCACCGGGGAGTCCAGCACCAGTTTGGTGACGCCGTCGGCGGTCACGCTCTGGGGGTCGTAGTCACGAGCCCGTGACGGTGAGACGACGCTCCAAAGGGCAAACGCCACTACCGCGATGAATAAGAGCCCTCCGAGGGCGAGCAGTGAGCGGCGCCGGGAGGCGGGGCGGGAATCGGTCATGGGTTTTCCTTTCATCGGGGTGTGCGAGCTCCAAGGCCTCAGCAGGCAGGTAGTCGGGGCGGGCTGTACTTGTGTCAATTGGCCCGGCGGGGTGGGAAGACGTTGGTCTAAGCCGCGATGCCGGGCATCTGTTACATCACGCTAGTGAGACTTGAGAGGTGGGCACAGGGGGCTGTCCCGAGTCTTCATGTCGGGGTAGCCGGAGTGTTTCGGCGTCGGCGACCCTGCCACGCCATCTCACCCAAACCCGCATCGGTGATGGACGGCGGGTGCCCGCAGCCATCATGCCAGGCTGAGGGCGGCCTCCAGTCGCGCCCTGGCCTGGACCATAGCAGGCCCGTACCAGAAGAGGGATCGACCCGGCACGCGGCGCGACGGGGTGGGCTCCAGAACCTCAGGACCATCGGCGTCGGTGAAGGGGTAAGGCTCATCGGGCAGCAGGACGAAACGGGGACGTCGTCGGAGGGCGTGGCTGACTTTAAGATGCGGATACCGCATCTCATCGACGACGTTGGTCAGGCCCAGCAGGCGCAGCACATCGTTGGGATAGGTGCCCGCCCCCACCCAGATCCAGGGGTCGCGCCAGACGGGGACGGCGACGCGACCGGAGGGGCGCGATGGTTTCGCCCAGACCTCGCGCGCCTCGTTGAGCCAGCCGACCTCTGGCATCTGTAAGGCTCTCCGAAACAGCCGCGTCAGGCTGGCGAGGGCGTCAGCAACCGAGTCGATGCGAGTCACCCAGACGGGGATGCCAGCGACCCGGAGGCGCTCAACGTCGAGACGCCGGTTCTCCTCCTGGTTGGCGACCACCAGGTCGGGCCGCAGCCGCGCGATGAGCGCACAATCGGGGTTCTTGGTTCCCCGCACCCGGGCGACGTCAAGCCCCGTAGGCGCGACGCACCAGTCGGTGGCCCCCACGAGTAAGTCGGGCAGAGTGACGGCGATCGCCTCAGTCAAGGACGGCACCAGCGACACCACCCGCCGCGGTGGATGCGGCAGCGGGACCTCGGAGCCCAGGTCGTCGAGAAGGCCCGGGCTAGTGCGCTCCCAGCTCGCTTCCTTCGGCCGGTTAGCGAGATCCAGGAGGTGGCCTGTACCGCGACGACGCCTGCGCCTAGACGCAAGGTGTGGCGGCGTTGCCACGTCAGTCGGCGAGGTTTACTTAGCCCGCATGGCCGGGGGAACGTACAGGTTCTCTGGGGGAATCTCGCGGCCGGAGGGGGTATCGAAGATGCGGATTCCCTGTTCGTCGCGGACTATCTGCAGGTCGGAGCCAACTGGCAAGTCCCAGATGCCGATCAGCGCGGGTTCGATGGCGCAGAGATCGTTAAAATCCACGATCTGCCAGTTCGATGTGTCGTTGAGATAGTCCGAGGTGTCGATATGGCTCATAATCTGCCAGCCGTTATCGACGGGGGCCTTCGAAGGCCGCCGCACCATCCAACGCACCAAGCCCTTCTTATTGATGACGTTCAACGTCGCTAGACAGGCCCCTGCCGCGGGGATGAACTCCATGACTTAGCCCCTTTCATGAGGTTGGTTCGTGCCACTTTACCGAGGCGAGCACAGCCGCCGACGGATCGCGGGGCCACTCGCCCATCCGGAGGACGTCGCCAACTAGGCGGGCAGCGCAGCGGGCGCGGCACCACCCCGTAGCGTCGATTCTTCGCCATAGGGGTTGACTTTTTTGTTTCACGCGCGTGAAATGGTGTTCCAGACACGCCGTCGTGTCCCTCGACCAACGACGGACGACACAGAAGGACCTCCCCATGACAGCTCAACCAGCACCCCTCAGCCGGGCGGAGATCGACGCCTTAGTGGAGCAGACCCCGCCCTCGGGCAAGCACCGCTCCACCGCCTTCGTGGCCCTGATCGCCACGCTCGGTTCGCTCCTGTTTGGCTACGACACCGGTGTCATCTCCGGTGCCCTGCCCTACATGTACCTGCCGCACGGGGCAGGCGGGCTTCACCTCACCCCGTTTGAGGAGGGCCTCGTCGGCGCCACGCTGCTGGGCGGGTGTGCGCTCGGCGCCTTTTTCGGCGGGCGCCTCTCCGACCTCTATGGCCGACGGCACAACATCTTGCTATTGGCCTTCGTCTTCTTCGTGGGCGCCATCGGCTGCACCCTCGCCCCCAATATCTGGCTGCTCTACGTCGCCCGGGTGATCCTCGGTCTCGCGGTGGGCGGGGCGTCGGCCACCGTGCCGGTCTACCTGGCCGAAACCGCCCCCAAGTCCATCCGCGGCACACTCGTCGGCGTCGATCAGCTCATGATCGTCACCGGACAGTTCCTGGCCTTCACGATGAACGCGGGCATCGCGCGCATCACGGGCGGCCCTGAGGCCACCGTCACCTCCGTCGACGGCACCCGCACCATCATGGTCGACGGCCTAGAAACCACCGTTGAGGTCGGCCAGACGTACTCCTGGGATGCCCTGGAGGCGATTGCCAACTACATCACCGTCGACGGCGGCAACGGGGCAACTTGGCGCTACATGCTGGTCCTCTGCTCGATTCCCGCCGTGGCGCTGTGGATCGGCATGCGGATGATGCCCGAGTCCTCCCGCTGGCACGCCGCGAACTTCCGCTACGCCAAGGCCATCGCGGAACTGAAACGCGTCCGCAAGGCGAACGACGACATCGCCGGTGAGGTCGACGAGATGATTGAGGTCAACCGGCGCGAGGCCACCCAGGAGAAGTGGACTCTGGCCAGGTGCATCGCGACGCGCTGGACCCGTCGGGTGCTCATCATCGGCGTGCTCGTGGGCATCTTCAACCAGACCACCGGCGTCAACACGATGATGTACTACGCGCCAAAGATCCTGCAGACCGCGGGCTTCGGCACCCAGGCGGCCATCACCTTGACGGTCCTCACCGGCGTCGCCTCCGTCATCGGTTCGGCGCTAGGCCTGTGGTTCCTGGCGCGGTTCTCCCGTCGCGCGGTGCTGATCGGCGGAACCGCTGGGTTGACCGTGATGCTGTGGGTGATGACCGCGGTGTTCCTGTTCGGCATCAGTCCACACCTGGACGAGAACGGCGACGTGCTGGCCACCATCCCGGTCCTGGTGCCCTACCTGGTGGTGGGCGTGATCGTCGTCTACATGCTCTTCATGCAAAGCGGCAACGCACCCGCCACCTGGGTGATCATGTCGGAGTTGTTCCCGGCGAAGATGCGTGGCGCGGCGATGGGCTTCGCGGTGCTGTGCCTGTGGGTGGTCAACGCCATCATCACGTTCCTATTCCCCATCATGATGAGCGTGCTGGGACCGGTCATGACGTACCTCATCTTCTCCCTGGTCAACCTCGGCGCCGTGACCTACATGATCCTGCGGGTGCCCGAGACCAAGTACGCCTCACTGGAAGAGCTTGAGGAGCAGTTCCAGGAACGCTACTCCTAGGCGACGGCGGCCAACGTGTAACCTGCTGACAACCATCGAGCCCCGGAGGACCCGTGAACAGTAAGGCGCAGGCCGCTACGCAAAGCGACGTCGCGCGTGCCGCCGGGGTCTCCCGTAGCCTGGTGTCGCTCGCGCTCAGCGGGTCGCCCAAGGTGGCCCGCGAGACCCGCGAGCGCATCCAGGTGGTGGCCGCCAAGCTGGGCTACCGGGTCAACGTGTCGGCCTCCTCGCTGGCGCGGCGACGCTCCAACATCGTCGGCCTCGTCTTACCCAACCTGCGCAATGCGTTCTTCGAGCGAGTCGCGCGTTGCCTTGGGGAAGCAGCACAAGAGCGTGGGCTGACGCTGTTCGTCACGGTCGGCGCGGAGCAGCCCGAGGTACTGCACCAGGGCATTGAGTCTCTCCTCGGGGTCCGGGTGGCGGGTATCATCCTGGTCTCGCCGTGGCTGCCCGACGCCGACCTGCTGGCCATCGGCGAGGAGACACCCACTTGTCTCATCGGGCGCCGCACCCCCGGGGGTCGGGTCGACGCTGTACACATCGACGAACCGACGGCGGCCGGGCTGGTCGTCGATCACCTAACGCGCCTGGGGGCCCACACCGTCGCCTACATCGGCCCCCGGGTCATCGACGAGGCCTCTCGCGACGAACGCGAGCGGGCTCTCGTCGCGGCGGCTGCCAGCGCCGGGGTGGCCCTGGTCGCCTACGACTGCGACGAGGACGCCGGCCCGGCGGTCCGTCGCGCCGTCGAAGAGCACCCTGAGCCCCTCGGGCTGGTGATGCACAACGACGGCTATGCGATTGACGCCGTCCCTGTCCTGGCCGCAACCCCTCGCCCCGACGCCCCGGTGCTGCTGACCTCCTACGACGACACCTACCTGGCCGAGCGCGGAGAGTTCGCGCTAACCAGCATCAACCAGCACGACGAGGCCCTCGCGCACGCGGCCATCGAGTTGCTCTGCGGGCGCGCCGAGGGCGAGAAGCAGACGGCATCGGCGCGTGTGATCACGGTCGCCCCCGAACTGGTGGAGCGAGCATCGTCACGCGGACATCGCTAGCCACAGCAGATTCCCAGGTATCGCGCTAGCGCAGTTCGAGGTGATCGCCATACCTGAGGTACTGATTCGACGACTAACGACTGACGCGGTCGCGCGCATCGACGCTGAGGCGGCCAACCTTGGCCCGCCTCGCAACGAGTCCCTGCGCCGCGAGCTTGAGGAGCGCCCCATCAGGGCCGATGAGGAGTTGATCGAGGTGTACAACACCCACCGGCCACACTCAACGCTCTCTTGCGTACCCCCTCCCAAGGCGGCAGGATGAGCCTGAAATAACCCAACATTTTCTTTGCGAAAATAAGGTAGACCCCCATGCACCTCACGCACGCACTGCGTTTCACTGCTGCTGCGCTGCTCGCGACAAGCCTGCTGCCTCCTCCTGAACGGCATCGGCGACGAGAAGGACCTGCACTCCAAGCTCACCGCCATCGCACCCACCTACACCTACGACGGCTTCAGCGATAGTGACTGGCGGGATAACTTCCTCAAACTGGCCAAAGACCTAGGCCGCGAACAGCAGGCCCAGGCCTGGCTGGACGACCACGCGCGAGCCGCATCAGTGTAAGGAGCGTCTGGAGAAAGCTGGCATCTCCCCCGTGGTGGCCGACGTCGGTTACGGAGACGGCCAAGTGAGCGTGGCCTGCCACTCCATCTCGTGTTTGATCTTCGAAGACCTCGGCCTCACCATCTCACCGGCGGCGGACGCTGACGGGGACGGCAAGCCAGACAGCGAGGGAAATCTCTACAGCCTGGAGCAGCTAGGGCAGCTATCTGACATCGACGTCATCTTCACTGGCGTCTTTGAGGACGGATCGGGCCCCCTGGACGATGAATCTCTAACGAACAACGAGCTCTGGAAATCCCTGCCCGCCGTAGCCAACAACCGGATCTTCGGCTACAACTACGAAATGTTCGCTGGCTCTCCCAGCGGACAGGACGCGCTCCTCAAGGTCATCGAGGAGGCCCTCCTTGAGAACTGATGTCAACCTGATTCACCGCGTGGAAGTGACCGCAGTCTCACGCCTCACCCCCGGGATGATCCGCATCGAATTTGGCGGTGAAGGGCTGGATGGCTTCGTCTTCTCCGGGGTGGGCGACGAATACCTACGCCTGTTTCTGCCGCCCACCGGGCACGACGAGCCGAACCTCCCCGAGCCCGCCGCGGACGATTACTGGCGCTTCCCGGAAGGCGTTGAGCCAGCCGTAGCGCGCACCTACACGGTGCGCGCCTGGGAGCCCGGCCGCTTGACTATAGATTTCGTCGTGCATGACGGCGGCATCGCCGCGACCTGGGCCCTAGGCGCTCGCCCTGGCCACATCGCTGGGGTCAACACGCCCCGTCCCCTCTATGCCGCGCCCGATGACATCACCTGGCAATTGCTCGTGGCCGACGCCACCGGCCTACCCGCCGCGCTCAGGCTGGCGGAGCAGGCACCCGACCATGTGCAAACCCGGGTGGTATTAGAAGTACTGGCCCCGGAACACCGCCAGGATGTGGTACCGCGCTCCAACGTCGAGGTGCTCTGGACCTATGGGGGAACGGTCACGGCCCTAGCCAAATCGAAGAGATCATCCGCGGTACCGAATTGCCGCGGGGCAAAGGCTACGTGTGGGTGGCTGGGAAACCAAGAGCACGCGCGGAGCCCGCAAATACCTGCGCCACGACCTGCATCTGCCCTCCTCCGCTTTCAAAGTCGTGGGCTATTGGATGAGGGACGAGGAGAAGTGGGTCGAGCGCTACGAGGCCTTGCCAGAGGACGTGCGAGAGCGGCTAGAGACGATGTAGGAAGATGAGTCTCGCGATGTGGAAGACATCACTGACGAATACGAAGCCGCTCTGGAATCGTTCGGGCTCTAGCGTTAATACCACTAGGGCAGCTGCTTGTGACGAAGCCCTCACGACCCTCACCGCGATGCGACGCCGGAGGGCTCTCGGGATCACCGTGGGCGCCCTCGTCCAAGTTTTGTGCTGTGCGCTGAGCCTGGCCATCGGCTCGGAGCGGCTCCCGCTTGATCGGGTGTGGGGCGCCCTCGCTGGTTATGACCCGGACGCAGCCCTGATCGTGCTCGAACAGCGCATGCTGCGCACTCTGCTTGGGGGGCTCGTGGGGTCCGGGCTGGGTGTGGACGACGCTGTTATGCAGGCCTTCACCCGTAATCCGCTGGCCGATCCAGGCATCCTCGGTGTGAACGCGGGAACAGGCCTCGCCGTCGCCGGTGCCACAGCGGTATTCGAGTTCACCTCCCTGAGCGCCACCATCTGGTTTGCCTTCATTGGCGCGGTGTGCGCCGCCTTCGTCGTGTATTTGATCGGCCTGGCCACGGGCGGGCCCGACCCTCTGCGGCTGATGCTGGCCGGGGTGGCTATCGGCGCATTCCTTTGTTGGGTTACCTCCGCAATCGTGCTGTTGCTGCCTCGGGTCTTTGACCAGATGCGAGGCTGGAACGCGGGCAGCATCGCCAGCGTGCCGCCGGGCGGCTTCGTGGCCGTTACTCCTTTCATCGTGCTCGGCCTCGTACTGGCGCTGGTGATCGCCAAGCCCCTCAACACCCTCGCGCTGGGGGATGGGCTGGCCACAGCCCTAGGATCTCGCATCAAATCAGTCAGAATCGTCAGTATCCTTTCGGTCACCTTCGTCTGCGCAGCCGCGACTGCGACTGCCGGACCGATCGGCTTCGTTGGCTTGATGGTGCCCCATGTGGTGCGCTGGTTCACCGGACCCGATCAGCGGTGGATCATCGGCGGAAGCATGGTGGCAGCCCCGTCACTCTTGCTTGCATCTGACCTGGTGGGGCGCGTCGCTCTGAGGAGCGGGGAACTGCCCGTGGGCATCGTGACGGCCTTCATCGGAGCGCCCGTGCTGATCATTCTGGTGCGTTGACGGAAGGCAAGCGGGCTATGAACCGGCGAGTCGATCCCGGATACCACGTCCTCACTCTCCGGCGTGATCCGTGGGAGGATCCGCATCGGAGTGCGTCATGCCCTGGCCGTGTTGGCGCTGCTCCGTGGCGCGTTAGTTGTCGCCGTCGTGTCCCTCGGCGCAGGCGACTATCCCATCGCTCCGCAGGACGTGGTGCGCACCCTGCTGGGGCAGGGAACGCGACGCATGCCGTTGGTGGTGCTCGACTGGCGGATGCCGCGGGTGCTGCTGGCCCTTGCCTTGGGAGCAGCCCTCGGGGCCGCCGGAGCAATCTTCCAGTCGCTGAGCCGTAACCCGCTAGGTAGCCCCGACATCATCGGCTTCGATTCGGGGGCATACACCGGGGCCCTACTTGTGATCAGTCTGATGGGCACCCGGTATCTCGCGGTGGCGGGTGGTGCGGTAGCGGGTGGGCTAGCCACTGCAGCCCTGATCTATGTGCTCGCATATCGGAAGGGTTCCCAGGGATTCCGGTTGATCATCGTTGGCATCGCGGTCTCGGCCATGCTGTCCTCACTCAACACCTGGATCATTTTGAATGCCGAGCTTCATATCGCCATGGCTGCGGGTGCTTGGGGTAGCGGGTCACTGAATACCGTGTCGTGGGCGCAAACCGCGCCCGCGCTATCCGTGCTGGCGGTGCTGTGGGTGCTCGCGGCCCTCGTTGCACGGCGCATGAGTTTGCTTGAGCTCGGCGACGACGAGGCGGTGGCACTGGGGCTAAGGAGTAATCGGGTCCGGCTCGCGCTGGTGATCTTAGAGGTCGCATTGACCGCTACCGCGACGGCGGTTGCCGGACCGATTGCATTCGTGTCGCTGGCAGCCCCACAGCTCGCGCGACGCGTTTCTCGCGCCCCCGGGGTGACATTGGCGGCGTCCGCCGCAATGGGAGCGCTGCTGCTGTCCGCGAGCGACTTCGTGGCCCAGCGGCTCTTCGCCCCCACCCAGCTGCCCGTCGGGATCGTGACGGTGGCGCTTGGCGGCCTCTACTTGGTTTGGCTCTTAATTAGGGAAGCGAGGCGACGAGCATGAGCGCGCAGACGCAGTGCCGGTTGAAGGCTGAGGGCGTGACGCTCGCCTACGAGCGTTGAGTGATCCCGGAGGGGCTGACGGTTGAGGTGCCGCCGGACTCCTTCGCCGTGATCATTGGCCCAAACGCCTGCGGCAAGTCCGCACTGTTGCGCGCGCTCGCCCGCGTCTTGGCCCCTACCTCGGGCGCGGTGGTGCTGGATGGCAAGGAAATTAGCTCCTATCCTCCGAAGGAGGTGGCCCGTCGCCTGGGGCTGCTTCCCCAAACCTCCTTGGCGCCGGATGGGATCACCGTCGCTGATCTCGTCACCCGCGGCCGCAACCCCCATCAGGGCCTGTTTCGCCATTGGACGCGGGCCGACGAGGAGGCTGTGGCTGAGGCCTTGGCTGCCACGAATACCTCCGAACTCTCTGGGCGTCTCGTGGACGAGCTATCGGGCGGGCAGCGGGTGTGGGTGGCTATGGTGCTGGCCCAGGAGACCCCGCTGCTGCTGTTTGATGAGCCAACCACTTTCTTAGACATCGCCCACCAATACGAACTGCTGAACCTGCTGCAGAAATTCCGCGAGGGAGGGCGCACACTCGTGGCTGTGCTGCATGACCTCAATCAAGCCGCCAGGTACGCGGATCACCTCATCGTGATGAAGCAGGGGGCGGTGGTGGTGACGGGGAAGCCTCGCGCCGTGATGACTGAGGCGCTCGTCGGGGAGGTCTTCGGGCTCCCCTGCACCGTCATCGCTGATCCACATACCGGAGGCCCGCTCGTCGTACCCCGGGTTGACTGACTGGGAGCGTTGAGGACCTCACCTCAAAGCAGACCTCCGAGTGCGGCCGGGTTCGCGGTAGGCGGCGCGGACGCCCTGATCCTGACTAACTGACCCCCGACGTTGACCCCGTCCAGGCCACATGCCATACTGAATTCACGCGCGTGAAACACGTGTTGCAATCCGTCAGTGAGGACCACATCAGCATGACCGACTCCCTCTCAGTGGCAGTCATCGGGGCCGGGATGGCCGGCACCACCCACGCCAACGCCTGGCGCCAGGTGGGCACCGTCTTCGAGCTCGGGCTGCCCCCCGTCAAACTTCACACCATCGCCGACGCCCATCTCCCCTTCGCCGAGGACGCGGCGCAGCGCTACGGCTACGCCCGCGCCGTCGACGACTGGCGCAAGGTGGCCGAGGACCCGAGCATCGACATCGTCTCCATCGTCGTCGGCAACGCGCTGCACCGCGAGATCGCCGAGGCGATGATCAAGGCCGGCAAGCACGTGCTCTGCGAGAAGCCCCTGGCCGACACGCTCGACAATGCCAAGGCCATGGCCGAGGCCGAGCGCGGCGCCGGGGTGGTCACCGCCGTCGGCTTCACCTACCGCCGCAACGCCGCCGTCGCCAAGCTGGCCCAGCTCGTCGCCGATGGCCACTTGGGTGAGATCAACCACTTCGACGGCCGCTACTGGTGCGACTACGGCGTCGACCCGGCCACCCCCATGGCCTGGCGCTACAAAGGCCCCATGGGCTCCGGCGCCCTGGGCGACGTCGGCAGCCACCTCATCGACACCGCCGAGACCATCTGCGGGCCGCTCGTCTCCGTCTCCGGCGCAGCCATGACGATCTCCATCAAGGAGCGCCCCATAGCCGAAGGCCACGTCACCCGCGGCACCGCCCTCGACACCGCCAACGCGGTCTACGAGCCCGTCGAAAATGACGACGTGGCCACCTTCACCGGGCACTTCGCCAACGGCGCCGTCGGCACCTTCTCCTGCTCCCGCGTCGCCTGGGGCCTGCCCAACTCCCTCATGGTTGACGTGCTGGGCACCAAGGGCCGGGCCTCCTGGGATCTGGCCCGCTGTGGCGAGATCAAGGTCGACGACGTCAACTCGCCGGCCGGGCTGGGTGGGGCGCGCCGCGTGCTGGTCAACCCGGACTTCCCGTACTTCGCCCGCGGCTCGTCGATGGCTTTCGGCGGGGTGGGCCTCACCCAGATCGAGCAGTTCACCTACCAGGCCTATGCCTTCCTGCAGCAGATCGCGGGCGTCACCGACGGTGCGCTGCCGCCGTGCGCCACCTTCGCCGACGGATACCGCGAGATGCGCATCGCCGACGCCGTCGCCCGCTCCGCAGCCGCTGGCGGGGCCGCCATCGACATCACCGAATTCTGAACTCAAGGAGCTAAAGCCATGACCCTCAACTTCGGCGCCTACACCGCCTGCCTGCAAGACCGTCCCCTAGCCCAGGCCCTCGACGTCCTCAAGGAAGTCGGCCTCAGCGGGGCCGAGGTCAACGCCGGCGGCTTCATCCCCTCCCCACACTGCCCCGTCGACTCCTTGCTGGCCTCTCAGGCGGCGCGCGACGAATACCTCGGCCTGTTTGCCGACAAAGGCATGAAGCTGCTTGGCCTCAACACCTCCGGCAACCCCGTCTCCCCGCTGCCCAACGAAGGCATCAAGCACGCCCACGACATCCGCCAGACCATTGAGCTGGCGGGCAAGCTCGGCGTGCGCGAGATCGTCACCATGTCAGGCACACCCGGCACCGACCCGTCGGCCAAATACCCCACCTGGGTGGTCAACCCGTGGAACGGGATCGACATGGAGATCCTCGACTACCAATGGAGCGTCGTCGTGCCGTTCTTCAAGGAGGTCGACGCGCTCGCCCGCGACAACGATGTGCAGGTCTGCCTGGAGCTGCATCCGCGCAACCTGGTCTTCACCGTGCCCAGCTTCGAGCGGCTGATCGAGGAGACCGGCGCCACCAACATCAAGGTCAACATGGACCCCTCGCACTTGTTCTGGCAGCAGATGGATCCGATCGCGGCCACCAAGCGGCTGGGCTCCCTCATCGGGCACGTGCACGCCAAGGACACCAAGATCTTCCCGGGCGTCGCCTACCGCGGGGTGCTCGACACCGACTTCCGCGCCGTGCCCGCCGACGCCGAAGGCAAGGTGCCGGTGGCCTACAACTACTGGTGCAACGCCTGGCCCGAGGACCCGGCCTGGCGGTTCGTCGCCTTCGGCCTGGGCCACGACACCGCCTACTGGGCCGAGTTCCTGGCCGCGATCGCCGACGTCAACCCGGAGATGAACGTCACGATCGAACACGAGGACGCCGAATACGGCAACATCGAGGGCCTACAGATCTCGGCGGCCAACCTCCTGGAGGCGGCCGCGCGGTAGCGGTCGACGAACCGACCAGGGCGGCCGCAGCGAGCAAGCCCACCCGTGGTCGCGGGCCTCCCAAAACCGCTCCGACGGCAACGGCCACCCATGCGAGATATCTAGCTATCATGGCGATGGAGGTGATCCTGATGCCAAACATTCTGATTCGGGGCCTGAGTAACGAGACCATTGAGCGCATTGATGCCGAGGCGAAGCACTTGGGCCTATCCCGCAATGAGTTCCTGCGCCGAAAGCTGGAGCACGACAAGCCGCGAGAGACAGTGGTGCTCACCCGGGAGCACTGGAAGCGCTCGGCGGAGGTATTCAAAGATCTGGGTGATCCGGAAGTGATGGCAGACGCATGGCGCTGAGGGGGTGGCTGCTCGACAAGTCGGCATACGTTCGGATGCAGTTCGGTCGTGCGCGTGACTCGGAACTGTGGGATCAACGCATTGAGCGGGGGCTGGTGCGACTCTCGACGATCACGCGGTTGGAGCTTGGATTCTCCGCGCGCTCGGGCGACGAAGGGCGCGAGGTGCTTTTCGGCCCTCCCGTTTCGCTGATGCCCGTCGAGTATCTGACTCCATCCATTGAGAACCGGGCGCTGGAGGTGCAGATGCTGCTCGCTGATCGCGGTCAGCATCGTGCACCCTCCATTCCCGATCTCCTGATCGCCGCCACGGCCGAGCGCGTAGGGCTCACTGTTCTCTCCGTCGACAAGGACTTCGAGATCATCGCGGCTATCACCGGTCAGGCTGTAGAGACGCTCGAACTGACGGCCGAGTGATCCCGATGCTGCCACGGCAGCAGACAGACCAGCGTGAGCGGGGGAACGAACGTGACGGTGAACCAAACCCCGACAGCCGCCCACTGCGCACCGTGGGCGACCGCATGATCGACTGCTTGATTGTTAATACTGGTCCGCGTGCATACCGTCGGCCCGACGGAATCGCTATCGTTCCTCTAGCCCTACTCGGCCCCTGAGCGCTAGGTGGCGGGCTCGCTGTCGGGCGAGCAGGCGCCCGAGGCGCCCGCGTCAAACATAAGGTCGACATCTGCTCCGGGCCCAACCTCGTCCCTCACAACCGATCCAAGGACGCCCACGTTCTCACGGAGATGGTCGACAGTTTCTGCGAGGATTGCTGCGCTCCAACGAATCTCTAACTGTGCGCTGCGCAGCCGCGTACAACAGGTAGTCGCGGAGAACGCGGGAGTAGAGCACGTTGGCATCCGCGAGAACGACGCGAACCGGTGGGCGTTCGCAACTCTCGAACGCAGTCACTCGAAGAGGCCCAGCTCGTTCTGCAGCCGGGATAGTTCCTCCATGCCCGTCGTCATTTTCTCCTGCTCCCAGGCGCGGAAAGCCTCGATGGCCTCCATCGGGATCCGGTGGTGTGTACCAACCATGCGAAAGCGCAGCTTGCCCTTAGCCATGAACTTGCGCACTTGCGGACGCGAAACGCCTAGTAGCGCAGCTGCCTCCGTGGGGCTGACCTCGACGCGTCCCCGGGGTGATGATGACACGCTGACCACGTGAACGCGCGTCCACGATGCGCGTCAACCACTCTGCGGTCTGCCTTGAGATGCTGACCTCAACCTCATCCCCTGCGCCGTCGAGGGCGCGGTGCAGCGCGTCCGCGTCACGAGTCAGGACGTCCGACATAGCGCCACCTCCATCTGCTCTAACTGCAATAACTGCATCAGCGGGATTTGGGTTATTTCTAAGCCTCACACCAAGCCGCTTGGCTGGCCGCCACGACGGGTGGGAGGGGCGCGTCTTGATCACGCGGATTCGGGGGCCTCGGCCTCCACCGTGATGATGCCACTTGTCGAGAATCTGACGATTCGCTGAGCACATCCCGCGGGTGTGATCAGCTCTCCGGGGTGGTGATGACGGCCAGAAAGAGGGGCCAGCCAGTGCGGGTGTCCAGCACGCGCAGGCAGTAGGGACGGTTCACCAGGAAGGGTTCGGGGCGCTCGACCAGCGCGGTCTCCAGGAACGCCTCCGTCAGCGCGGCGCCGACGGTGCCCTTCGCGCCCACCTTAAGCCGCACCTGTTGGATCACCTTGTTCGCCCAGGCGCCAGGGCTGATCCCGCTGAGGTCGGTGAGGTCGACGATGCCGGAGACGTCCGTCTTGCCGGTCAGGTCCAGCGTCGGCATCTCCACCTCGACGCTGTCCGGGGTGGCTGAGGACAGCGCATCATGGACCTGCTCCAGAGTTTCGGCGGTGAACTGGCGCGGGTCGGCGGCGCGTAGCGGCACGATGACGTCCATCGCCAGCACGTCGTCGTAAGGCAGGCGGATAGCCCGCCAGTCGGTGCCGTCAGCCCGCCGAGCCGTGACCTCACCGGCCATCCCCAGCACCCAACGGTTCTCGAACTCCACCTCGCGGCTCTCCTCAAACACCTGCCGCCACGCGGCCGCGAACAGGAGGGCGTCCTGCAGTACCAGCGAACCCTCCTCGGGCGCCTCGACAGCGGACTCTTCAATGAGCCCCGCCGTGTGCTTCCGGGCCCAGGCGTCAAGGTCTGCCTTCGCCTCCGCGATCGCGACGCGCTCGACGGGCATGCCGTAGTACTGCGCCACTGTCTCGACGTACTCCTGCCGCGGCTCCAAGCCGTCTCCGAGCAGGAGCACCCGCGCCACCTGATGCACGACGGGGCTGGCGGGCGGCTCGTCGGGCAGCTTGTCCGGCAGCGAGTCGTACCCTGCCAGTGCCTGGCGCAGCGCCCCGAAGGCGGCGGAGCGCTCAGTGCCGGTCAGGCCGAACTTCTGATCGACGCTGGTTTTGCTGGCCCCCGCCGCGCCGTCCCCCGCCATGACAAGCGCGCTGGCTAGCGAGCTCGGGCTGAGCACCGAGTTGCCCTCGCTCTTGGCGATGATCTCCCAGGCGATGCGCTGCGAGACGGCTGCGGCCTCACCCACCCGCGGCGTATCAAGGGGCAGGTCGCGCAACTCGGCGGTGCCGTTCACCTGTGCCGCGGAACCCGAAGTAGCCGGGTTCAGCGCGCAGGCCGACAGCGGCACCAGCGAGGCGGCAGTCAGCAGGGCTCGTCGTGACATGGTCATCCGTGTCTCCATCTCCGATTCGAAGCTACTCAGTTCAGGGCGGCGCGAAGCTGCGCCTCCAGGTCTGCGTCGGGGTGCCACAGTCCAGTGCCGTGGCGGGGGGATTCAACAAGGAACCCGTCTGCCGCCGGGCTGAGCGTCACATCGTCGTCGAGCACCAGCACCGGCGACTCTTCCAGGGCCACCGCGGGGACGGCCTCCTCCAGGGCAGCCAACGCCAGCCCCGCCCGCACCCGCTCGGCCAGCTCGTCGGGCAGTGGCTCTGCCTGGTCATCCCGGCACACCCGCAGCCCCTCTCCTGGGCAAGGCGCCGAGGGGGCAGCAGCGCCCTCCAGCGGTAGAGCGACGGGCGTCGTCGCCATCTCGGCCTCTCGGGCGTCGCGTTGGCCTACCTGCGACAGCAGGACGCTGACGGGGACCACGACGGCCAGCGCCGCAACCGCCAGTGCCCCACCCACCTGGACCCGACGGCGGGCCGCGGTACGCCGGGCGCGATCGGCCCATCCGGAGGGATTGGGAGCCGCCTCGGGTGCGGTTCGTTGGAGAAGCTCGCGGATGTTGTCGTTCATGCAGCCTCCTTGAGATGTACGCAGGAACGCAGCGCGGCGCAGCCCCGGGTGGCATGCGACTTGACGGTGCCCTCCGAGATGCCCAGTATCCGCGCGGTGTCCTGCACCGAACGGTCCTCGAAGTAGCGCAACACCAAGACGGCGCGCTGCATCTTGGGCAGCGTGGCCAGGGCCCGCAGCACGTCAAGCGAGACCTCGGCATCCGCGGGGGTCTGCTGCTGCTCCGGCAGCGCCTCCGTCGGGTCCTCGGCGTTCCAGTGACGCCGCCACCACGACACGTAGGTGTGGTAGATCGCTTTGCGGACGTACGCATCGAACTGCTGATCGTTGCCGCGATACTTGCCGAAGCACTTCGCCAGCACGGTCTGCACCAGGTCCTCGGCCTTGTGCCGGTCACCGGTCAGCAGAAAAGCGGCACGCCACAGTCCCGGCCCGCTGGCCACCACGTATGCGTCGAACGACACCCTGCGCCTCCTTCGCTCCTACAACGCGCTGGCCCCGTCGCGGGGTTGTCATCCGCGGCGAAATTCTTGGCCGCGTAGTTCACGCCCCCGGAGCTTGTCAATGGCGCGGCGCTCCCGCTTGGTGGGACAACCGGCGCCGCGGTCGCGTACCGCCCACAGCTAGGAGTCGAGTCATGCGCCGATGCTACCCGGGCCTCGTCAACCCAGCTCTTGCCCACGCGGTGTCCGCTAGGGACAGCGGCGACTCAGGCATCATCTGCCCGACCCCTCGGCGCTACCCCATGTGGGCGGCACCGATACTCACGTGCTCCCTGTGACCGTGCATACTCAGATCATGCGCAGACGTCGATTCATACTGGGAGCATTACTCATCGTGGCTAGCCGCTAAGTGGCTCACCGAACCTGCCCCGCGTCACGTTGCTGGCAGGGTCTTTTTGAATTGAAGGGTCGGACGGTTGGAGGTGGCTTCGCTGGGCTGCACGCTGAGGCCAGTAGAAGGGCCGCTAGGGCAACGTCGGTGAACCGCATTGCGCCTCCTCTTCATCGGACGCCCCTGTCCAGTCGCCGCAGACACATCAGCATCGCCTCTTTCCAACAGGCTGCGGAAACGAGGCGATGCTGACGAGGGTCACCGTCAGGGGCGGTCGTACTCCGGGTTCGGGCTGGTGTCGCCCTCCCCGAAATCTCCCCCGGTCGCACCAATGTGCGCGTCGAACTGTTCCTCGACGTTGTCCATGAGGTGACCGCTAATCGGGTTTTTCGCACCTGGCAGGGAGTACTGCCGCCCCACGGCGTCGGGGGCACCGTCCGCTAGAACACTGTCCTCCTGCACGTTGGTCAAGATGTCGTCCTCTGTGGTGTAGAGGCGCACCTGGCCGTCCTGTATTTGCTGGCGGAACTCGGTGGGATCCACCCCGTTGCGCGCTGCAAAATAGTCCACGGTTGCTGGCGGGACCCCTGCCGCGTTGAACGTGACTGCGCCGTTGCCTGTCGCCATGGATGCGGTGGCCGCCAAGCGCCCGCCCAGCGAGTGGCCGGTGTAGATGACGTCCGGCGCATACTCGGTCTCGTCGAGCGCCTGAGCCAACGCGACGGCATCCGCGGACTGGCCCGTG
>JAUNKK010000192.1 GCA_030532825.1 Propionibacteriaceae bacterium | reverse complement strand
TTCAGTCGGCTGTCGCGTATGGACATGCCGGCAACTCCTCGGCCACCTTCCCGCTGCAGCGCGCGGGGGTCAACGTTCTCCCGGTCTATACCGTGACCTTCTCCAACCACACGGGATACGGCAGCTGGCGCGGCCCAATGATCCCAGCCGCAGATGTGGCAGACGTGATTACCGGCATCGACGAACGAGGAGTGCTGCATCGCGTTGATGCGGTCTTGGCCGGCTATCTTGGGTCGGCCGATGTTGGGCAGGTGGTGCTGGATGCCGCCTCCCTGGTGAAGTCCCGGAACCCGGAAGCCATCTTCTTGGCCGACCCGGTGATGGGGGATGTTGGGCGCGGCTTCTACGCCCGGCCGGGTATTCCCGAGTTCTTCCGGGAGCAGGTGGTGGCTGCAGCTGACATCATGACCCCGAATCTGTTCGAACTTCAGTACCTCGTAGGCCGGGAAACCAACACCCTCGACGATGTCGCCAGGGCCGCACTCCAGCTGCGTGCGCAAGGCCCCGGCATTGTTCTCGTGACCTCGGTGGTAGCCGACGATGCGGCCGACGGATTGCTGCGCATGCTCGCCGTCGATGCCGATTCCACCTGGCTGGTTGAAACTCCGACGCTGGACTGCAGCTTCGTCGGCTCTGGCGACCTGACCTCCGCCATGTTTCTGGCGCATTGGCTTCGCACCCGGAGCCTGGGGGAGGCCCTTGGGGCCACCGCGTCGGTGGTCTACTCGATTCTTGAGCAGACCGCTCTCAGCGGCGAACCCGAACTGCAGCTGGTGGCGGCTCAGGACCAGGTGGTCAACCCAACCAACGTCTTCACCGCCCACCAGCTCACCGGTTAGCTCGTGGCGTCTCCCCAGAAGGTGCTGATCTGGGCGCCAAGTTTGTTGAAGCGGCGGGGGAGATCTTCGTAGCCACGGTTGATGACATAGACGTTCCGCAAGATCGTGGTGCCACGGGCCGCCAGAGCGGCCAGAAACAGACAGACCGACGGCCGAAGCGCGGGCGGGCACTCGATGTCACGCCCGCGCCACCGGGTCGGGCCGATCACCATCAGCTTGTGGGCGTCCATGACCGTGACGTTCGCCCCTAGATCATTGAGCTTCTTCAGGTGAACTGCGCGGTTGTCGTACACCCAGTCGTAGATGATCGACTGCCCCTCCGCCGTGGCACAGATCAGCGCGAAGAAGGGCAAGTTGTCGATGTTGAGGCCCGGGAACGGCATCGGGTGGATCTTGTCGAGCGGCGCCACCAACTGCGACGGCTTGACGGTGACGTCCACCAGCCGCGTCATGCCGTTTCGCGAGCGGTAGTCGGGGCTCATTTCCAATCGCTGTCCCATTTCCCCCAAGACGGCGAATTCAACCTCCAGAAACTCGATGGGGCAGCGTCGAACCGTCAGTTCGGACTGCGTGACGATACCGGCTGTGATCAGGCTCATCGCCTCAATCGGGTCCTCGGAGATGCAGTACTCGACATCGCGATTGATGTTCTCGACGCCGCGAATCTTGAGGGTAGTCGTGCCGATGCCTTCGATCTCCACTCCCAGTTCGCGCAAGAAGAAGCACAGATCCTGAACCATGTAGTTGCCGGAGGCATTGCGGATCACAGTGAGCCCTGGGGTCCGTGCGGCAGCCATGATGACGTTCTCCGTCACTGTGTCGCCGCGTTCCACAAGGGTGATGTGGTGTCGGCTGGCACCGTCGCGCTGCACGGTGGCGCGGTACTGATTGTCGTGTGCCTCCACCGACAGCCCCAGGCGCTTGAGCGCCGACATGTGTGGATGGACGGTTCGTGCCCCAAGATCACAACCCCCCGCGTAGGGCAGGGAGAAGGCATCGAACTCGTGCATCAGCGGACCGAGGAACATCAGGATCGATCGGGTGCGCCGAGCGGCCACCTGGTCGATCGTCTCGGGGGTGAGCACCTCAGGGCGGGTGAGCTCCAGGTCCTGGCCGCCGTTGGCCCAGTGCACCGTCACTCCGATGGATTCCAGCACATCACAGATCCGGTCCACTTCTTCGATACTCGCGATCCCGCGCAGCACCGTCCGCCCCCGGTTGAGCATTGAGGCGCACAACAAGGCGACGGCCGCGTTTTTGGACGTACGGACGTCGATCTCGCCTTCTAGTTTCGTCGGCCCCGTGATTTCGAAGTTGACCTTGCCATCCGTGGCAGTTTGGATCAGCGGCATCTCAAGGGCGGTGGCCAGTCGGTCGATCATATTCAGCGACAGGTTCTGCTGGCCCATCTCGATCCGGTGCACTGCGGATTGCGCGGTGCCGATCTCCTCGGCTAGGCGTTGCTGGGACCAGTCGCGGGCGATACGGGCTTCCCGGATCATGATTCCGAGAGATTGGCTAGTTGCGGTCATGCCACGCATCCTATCTCATATCTGAGATAACCCCAGGGGCCGTGCGGCTGGGCATGAAGTGGCTAGAGTGGGGTCATGACCCACGATTACGACGTGTGCGTGCTCGGCGCCGGTCCTGGTGGCTACGTTGCCGCCATCCGGGCCGCCCAGCTCGGCCTGAAGACCTGCATCATTGAGAAGCGCTACTGGGGCGGTGT
This sequence comes from Propionibacteriaceae bacterium, assembly GCA_030532825.1. Classification (GTDB taxonomy): domain Bacteria; phylum Actinomycetota; class Actinomycetes; order Propionibacteriales; family Propionibacteriaceae; genus Arachnia. The sequence continues at coordinate 64 of JAUNKK010000192.1, read as the reverse complement.
TTGCCTCAACGTCGGGTGCATCCCGACCAAGTCGCTGTTGCGCAACGCGGAACTGGCTCACATC
>JAUNKK010000191.1 GCA_030532825.1 Propionibacteriaceae bacterium | reverse complement strand
GGCTGTCCGCCGCCACCGTCGAGATGCTGGAAGGCATCAAGGAGATCAAGAACTTTCAGGCCACCGCCGCCACCCGCACCCGCTTCAACGCCGCCCTCGCCCGTTTCTCCGGCATCTCTTTCGAATGGGTGAGCAAGTCCGGCCGCAGCGTCAGCCTGCTGTCGTCACTGCTTCGCCCGTCGACGGTGTTTGGGCTGGTGGCCGTGCTGGCGGTGGTGTTCGTCTCCCAGGGTTGGTCCCCGCTGTCCGCGACCCTGCCGTTCTTCCTGCTGGCCCCCGGCCTGCCCGAGGGCGTGAGCACGCTGGTTGGTTTGACCCAGCACACCTACGAGTCCCGGATGGCCGCCCAGAGCACCGCTGACCTGCTGTCGGAGGAGCCGATGCCGCAGGGCAGCCTCGATCAGGGCGATGGCGAGGCCCCGGGCCGCGTCGAAGTCACCGACGTCACCTTCGCCTACGAGCCCGGCAGCCCCGTCCTCAAGGACGTCTCCTTCGTCGCGGAGCCGGGCACCGTCACCGCCCTCGTCGGTCCCTCCGGCGGTGGCAAGTCCACCCTGGCGCGCCTCGTCGCCCGCTTCTACGACCCCGACGAGGGGGTGGTGCGGATCAGCGGGGTCGACGCGCGGGAAGCCACGTTCGCCTGGCTGCTGTCGCGCGTCGCCATCGTCTTGCAGGACGTGGTGCTCACCAACGACTCGGTGTTCGACAACATCGCGTTAGGCCGCCCGGACGCCACCAGGGAACAGGTGGAGGCCGCCGCCCGCGCCGCCTGCATCCACGAGCGCATCCAGCGCCTCCCGCACGGCTACGACACGATTCTGGGGGAGGAAGGCGGCTTCCTGTCCGGTGGCGAGCGGCAGCGCGTCACCCTGGCGCGCGCCTATCTGCAGGACGCCCCGATTCTCGTCCTCGACGAGGCCACCGCCCAGGCGGATCCGCAGTCCGAGCGTGACATCCACCGGGCGCTCACCACGTTGGCCAAGGGGCGAACCGTCATCATCATCGCCCACCGCCTAGCCACCATCCGCGACGCCGACCAGATCCTCGTCCTCGACGACGGGGAAATCGTCGAACGCGGTCAGCACGACGATCTGCTGGCCGCCGCGGGCCGGTATGCGGCGTTGTGGCGCAGCCAGGACCTCGCCGTCGCCGCCAAGGAAGGGGAATGACCATGTGGCCACTGCTGAAGCGGGTAGTCAACGCCGCCGAGATGCGCACGATCCTGGCCTGGTTCGTGGCCTCCGCGGTGCTGCAGGGCGCGACCCTGGCGCTCATGGTGCCGTTCCTGCGAGCCCTGTATGAGCGCGCCGAGTCCGTCACCACCTGGCTGGTCGCGGTGCTCGTGTTGGCGGTTGCCACCGTCGTGGTCGACAGCATCGCCTTCCAACGCTCTTACCGGGTGGGCGTTTACGAGGTATGCGACACGATGATCGACAGGATCGGCGGGCACGTCCTCACGCTGCCGCTGGGCTGGTTCAACGCCAAGCGGGAGGCCGCCGTCGTCAACGCGACCTCGAAGGAGGTCAACACGCTCTCGCACCTGACCTCGCTGGTCATCCCCAACCTGTGCAATGCGTTCATCGTGCCGCTGGTGATGCTGATGGGGGTGGCCTTCGTGGAGTGGCCGCTGGCGCTCATCATGGCGCTGACCATCCTGCCCCTGTACCTCATCTGGCGGGCCATGAGCGCCGCCACCACCCGAGCCAACGAGATGGAGGACCGGGCCGCCGCGGATGCCGCCGCCCGGCTGGTCGAGTTCGCGCGGCTGCAAGCCGTCCTGCGGGCGACGGGGGTCACCGAGACGGGATGGGCCCCGGTCCAGGAGGTCCTCGCCGCCGACTCCGACGCCACCCTGAACGGTCTGCGCATCAAGGGCCGCCCCGCCCAAGGGTTCAACCTGGTCGTCAACGTCGCGTTCGCGCTGGTCCTGGCGTTGGGGATGTCCTTCGTCAGTGGGCACCGGATGGATGTCGTTGCCTACCTGGCCATCATGGCGGTCACGTCGCGCATGCTGCTGCCCCTCACGAAGGCCGCCATGTATTCGTCGGAGAGCAACAACGCCGTCGTCGCCCTGCGGGCCGTGAGCGAGATCCTCGACGCGCAACCGCTGCCCGAGCCCACCCCGGACCAGGTCGGGCAGACCGAGGGCACGAGCATCGCATTGGAGCAGGTGTCCTTTGCCTACGACCAGGGGCGACCGGTGCTCGACGGGGTGTCGCTGACGGCTGAGCAGGGGAAGGTCACGGCGCTGGTCGGGCCGTCGGGGGCCGGAAAATCGACGATCCTTCGGCTGGCCGCCCGCTTCTGGGACGCCTCCGCCGGGGCCGTGACCATCGGCGGCGTCGATGTGCGGCATCTCCCGGCGAGCGAGATCATGGCCATGACATCCATGGTGTTCCAGGAGGTGTACCTGTTCGACACCACCATCCGCGAGAACCTGCGCATCGCGCGGCCCGAAGCCACCGACGAGGAACTAGAACTGGCGGCCCGGCGCGCCAGCCTGGACCGGGTGATCGACGCCCTCCCGCACGGCTGGGACACCGCCGTCGGGCCGGGCGGGATCAGCCTGTCGGGCGGGGAACGGCAGCGCGTTGCCATCGCGCGGGCGTTCCTGAAGGACGCGCCGATCCTGCTGCTGGACGAGATCAC
>JAUNKK010000038.1 GCA_030532825.1 Propionibacteriaceae bacterium | reverse complement strand
CCGTCGCCGGCAGGCGGGAGAACCTGACGAGACGCACCTTCTTGCGCCTCGCCGATGAAGTGGGCCTACCCCAGCGTGCTGCCCAGGGCGCCATAGACCAGGCGCTCAACGCTACAGCGCAACTGCCGGAAGGACTGGTCGCGCTGGGCTACGGACCGAGAGCAACCAGCACCTGGGAGCGGCAGTTGCAGAGACGACGGCGAGACATGAGTGCGTGACAGGCTCTGTCGCATCGATCTCGGCCTGATCCTCGACCATCTGATCATCTTCGTCCAGGCTGCGGATGCCTCGATGCAGCACCGCAACGTGATCATGACGATCTAGCGAGAGAAGCGCCTCCTCAATCTCAGCAACGTTCATAGACATGACTCAAATGTACGGAAGCACCAGGACGATCACGCCAGCATGACAGCACGCCTCGCTCATCGCATGACCTTGACCCAACGGAAGCACTCCGAAGCCGTCACCGAGAAGATAAAGACGCGCTACTCCTTGACCGGGTTTAGTGACGTCGCCCAGTTGGACGAGGGCTCGTTGCGGCCGACCGCGTTCACGGTCACGTCCTGAGTTGACTCGGTCACGAAGCAACTGACCGATGTCTTGAACCGCGCGGTCAACTGATCACCTCCCGTCCCTCCCTGGGCGTGGGCAACAGACGGGCAGGGTCTTGACGGGCACTGACAGATGTCCGGTCGCGTCGTTCCGCAACCGAACGAGCGAATCGAACAGATCCGGCTGCGCGATCCCCCGGTTGAATAGCGTCACATACCGCCCTGGGCCACAAGCGCCTCAACGAGGTGGACGCCAGAAACCCAGTCCCGCCTAACACCAAGGCCCTCGGCTGATGCAACGCGCCTCAACAGGCACCACCTCAGTCACATCCCGACCGGCAAGAACGCTCACGGCGAACGCAGGGTGCCGCGCCTCACGCAACCCGAGCACATCGCTATAGAACTGGGAAACATAGCGATATCGAAACCCTACCCTGGTCACTACAGTTGTTTCGCAACTGGACTGCAACTTCAACTCGCCGACACGAGAGGCTGTGACAACTTGAGTGAGTTCTTCGCATACGGCGAAACAGAAACGAAATATCTCAAGGCAAGGGATGGCACGCTTGCCGAAGTCATCGATCGCATCGGACATATCCACAGGCAGGTGGATTCGGATCTGTTTTCATCGGTGGTTCACCACATCATCGGACAGCAAGTCTCAACAAAAGCACAGCAGACCCTGTGGCGACGAATGAACGACAGCCTCGGGGTCGTTACTGCAGAAAACACTTATAGAAGCCGGAACGGACAGAATCCAGACTTTCGGGACGACCTACCGAAAAGCGGAATACATCTTGAACTTTGCACAAAAGGTCAAAAACGGTGACTTTGATATGAACGCCGTAGCGCAGATGTCGGACGAAGAAGCGATAGAGACGCTCTCAAGCTTGAGTGGGATCGGCAAATGGACAGCAGAAATGGTCCTCCTCTTCAGCTTGCAGCGACCTGATATTTTGAGCTATGGAGACCTTGCGATTCGCCGTGGCATACAAATAGTTTATCAACAGAAGAGAATTCGAGAAGCATCGGAAACGTCTGTCACCCTACTGCAGCGTGGCAAGCTTGTACTTCTGGGCAGTGGCGGCAGGAGCAGTACCCGAGTTGGTAAATTCCCAATGAAAGCAAAGGGTGCACTCAAATGGCAGAATCGGAACAAGAACTCGCCGAGACCACCAGCGGTCTCCCTGACCAAACCCCAACTGGCCCGAGGAAGGAGAACGAGCTCGATGTCACTTCGTCGCATCACATTCCAGAACTTTGCGGTTTGACAAGAGAAACATTGGTGGAAATATGCCACAACAGGGACAAGAGCTACAACGGAAAATTCTTTCTGGGAGTAAGCAGCACGAGAATAGTCTGCAATCCGGGATGTCCGTCAAAGGTGCCCTTGGAGAAACACATGGAATTCTTTGAAACTGTCGAGAAGGCATTTCAGGCCGGCTATCGACCCTGCAAATGTTGCATGAAAGAATACTGGAGGTCATGAACATGCAATACACAAGTCAGTACACCTCACCGCTTGGCAACATCACCCTGGCTGCCGACACAAGGGGCCTCACCGGACTCTGGTTCGAAGGGCAGAAGTATTACGGACTGTACCTGGCCAAGGAACACAAGGAAGGGGATCTGCCAGTCTTCGAGGTGGCAAAGACGTGGCTCGACATCTACTTCTCGGGCCGGGAGCCAAAGATGGACATCCCGCTTCACTTCACCGGATCAAGTTTTCAGAATGAAGTGTGGGAGATCTTGCACTCCATTCCATATGGCGGGACCATGACCTATGGCGAGATCTCCAAAATCCTTGCGAAAAGACGTGGACTCGCACATATGTCGGCCCAGGCTGTCGGCGGTGCCGTTGGACGCAACGAAATCTCAATCATTGTGCCCTGCCACAGAGTGGTCGGTGCAAACGGGAGCCTCACCGGCTACTCTGGTGGGATCGACAGAAAGATTGAGCTCCTCAAACTGGAGCGTGCATGGAAGGACCGCTTCTTCGTGCCGAAGCACAGCACGGCGCCGTGAAGCACGAGCCGAGATCCAGCTCAACCCATTACCCGCCGGCTCTTTTGCTGTTTCTGTACTGCTTCGGAGTACATCCCGTGCTCCTCCTGAACAGCTTCCCAAAATGGCTAGAACCGCCCATCCCAACCATCCTGCAGATCTCGCCAATACTCATATCCGTCTCTGAAAGAAGCGCAGCCGCTTTCGAGAGTCTGAGTTCAAGGAGGTAGTTATAAGGCGTCTCCTGCATGGACTGCCTGAAACAGCGTGTGGCTTCCGACTTGCTGATACCCGCGGAACTTGCGATCTGCTCGAGGGTCACGTCGCCGCCATAGTGCGTTTCGATATAGCGGAGCATAGCAGTCATCCGCTTCGTGACTGCATCGGAAACCGCGGCTACTGGGAGCTGCAAGTTCTTGACCAACTGGAGCCATATCTCTGAAAGTCTCACAAGCACTTCGTATATGTAATAGTCCGACCGTTCACATTCGAGCTCTGCGAGCAGATATAAGCGATCCAAAATTTCCTTCTGCCAGCCGCACGTTGGACTGAGCTCCAATACGGGAAGGTTTTCACACACAGATATCTGCCTCACGAAAGCGGCTGCTGGGCTTCCCTGGTGGAAGGATACAAGATGCTCCGGAAACAGAAAGCTCTTGTAATGATGATCCGAAGAACCGGCTACGTAATGAACGACATCCTTGTTGATGAAGATGCCGCAACCTTCTTTGAGTAGATACGTGCGTTCAAGGGTATGGACGTAGACCTCTCCTTCATAACAAAGGATCAACTGAAAGTCCTCGTGCCAGTGAAACACACGGAACCCAGGGGGCTCCGGAACACTCCTTCCTCTATAGATGTCCATGACAAGATACGGGAAGCCCGTTTCCCTGTTCAAGTTTATGGAGTTCAAATAGGCCACAATCCACCCCCTTGAGCAGGTTGTTCCAGAATCAATCACAGCGCCGTAGAGATCGGCCGCAGGTCGACATGATCATATCGGGAGCAGAACCACACTTCAATGAGCCGTTCCAAGAGCCTGGGGCATGAAAGTCGGCCGCCAAGGCGCGTCGTCGGCCCTGGCGAGGATCCGCCGGTCCGAGCCGAACCCACCCCCTACCTGTGCCCTGACCGGCGGGCACCCATGAGCTAGTGAGCTGTGCCCGAACACTCAACTGCCTGGTGTTGTGGCGCCAAAATCCGTCAGCTGAGGCTGAGCGACGCGCCCACGAGAAGGGCTCGGGCGTCCGCAGAATGGCCGAAATGTCTCAGAAATCGCTATAGGACTCGCGGGACAGTTTGAAGCCATGGCCGGTCGTGGTGTGCCAGCAGGTCATTCCCGTGCTTTCGGAGGTGCAGGCGAAGGCGCCGAAAGCGGCCGATTGCCTGTACTGCAACGTCACCACATTACCTCCCGAGTCTGAAGGCACTCCCGGGCCGCAAGTGTCGACGACGCCGTCGAGTCCTACGTACATATCGAAATGCGGCCACCCGCAGTCCTTGTAGGAGAATTCCCGGATATTGCAGGAAACGTACTCGCCCTGCAAATGGCACATGATGTTCCCTGAGGGGCTGGCCACTAGGTCATAGTAGAACGCCCCCTGCGGCGCGGGCCGGACGGGCGTCGCCATAATCCGGTACAGCGTCGCATTCATAGCATCAGTGGCCCCCGACCGCTCGGCCATCGTGGCGACCCGCATGACGTAGTTCCTGCCACAGGCCTGTTCTAGACGAACGATCTGCCGTTCCAGCACATCCTCCGCGTGGGCGGTGTCCCAGCCGCTGTCATTGGAGTGCTCCCAGCCGTAGGCCACCAGCAGGTCGGCGTCCGCCGCGGCGGCCTCACAGCCGCTGGCCCCCAACGCCTCCAGGGTGACCGGTGACGCTGTTCCCTCCGGCGAGTTGGTGGCCTCCGCCGCCTGAGTCTGGGTCACCGTCACCGTGGCCTCGGGCTGCCCGGACGCCTCCGGCAATACGCCCGTCTGCTCGGCCCCCGGGGCGGCGGACTCTGCCTGCGGGGCCTGTCCACCACGCAGGACGACGACGGTCACAGCTAGGACCAGCACCAGCGTCACAGCAAGCATGAGCGCCACCAGCACGGGAACCATTTTTCGCTGCCTCCCAGCTTCGCTGTCCCCGGACGCCACAGAGGCCACACGTTGGATCGTCGCCGGGGAATCCCCGGCGACGCCGGACGGCACCGGGGTTACCACCGACGGGTTGGCGCGCAGTTCCTTGGGAGCCGCCGGGTTTATCGCGATCAGCGGACGGATGTCCGGGTGCGCCAAAGCAAGACGCCACAGTTCTTCCTGCGAGGTCGTCGGATCGACGGCAGCCCGCTCGTCGTCGGGGGTATAGGAAGGCACGACAAAATCATATGGCGCGTCCCGTCGCGTGTTAACTCAACCCTAAATACTCCCGCCGCATAACAAACACGAAGGACAATTCCACCTTGGTCAACCCGGACCTGGCTAGGTGTTTTACTTCTTTTGAAATAGACTTCAAGCCTCGTTAGGACTCCCGCGAGGCGTTAAATTGAGGGCAGCCTTCGCGCCATGTCCTCGCCTCACCGAGGACATGGTCCCACGGTTGGCGCGGCGCCTGTCACTCACCTGCTACCAGGCGGCGGATTGGAACGTGTACCAGCCGGACTGTTCAATCTCCGCCCGCCGCAGCCGCCGCACGACGGACTCAATGCAAGCGAGCCGCTCATTGCGGTCAGCCCCCGCCGACACCTGCACTTTTACGCCTTTGTACGCGATCTCCCCCGCGGCCGCCAAACACTCGTCAACGCGATCGGGGGTCATCAGCGATGTCGGTTCGTCCGTGGACAGCGGCAGGTGAGCATCCTCCCACGCGCGGCCCCATGGGCTAGCCTGCGCGCCAACCCCGGAAAACACCACCCCCTTCAACCGCTTGGCCTCCGCCAGGATCTCAATATGTTCGCGCGGCTTGGCCACGTTGTGCCCCTCGATGGCTGAGCGCCCCCAGTTGATGACGAAGTCCAAGTCATCGGCGACAGCCAACTCGGCAACGAGACTGAGAAACCGCTTCTCCCCCACCTTCACGGGCGAGTAGGCGTCGCAATGCTCAATGACGAGTTCCGCGTGGTATGCCCGGGTGGCGCGGAGTTCACCCAGCGAACGCTGGAATGCCGTCGCCGAGGCCTTAATGCTGGGCGCCGACGGGATCTGAATGTAGGAGATCGATTCCTCACCAGTACGCTGGTTGAAGTCTTCGACGTCCCGCCGGATGCAGTTGACCCATTCGACGGCCGCTCGCCGCTCGTACTCATCCGGGGAGGCCAACCCGAACATCGGGTCCCAGCGGACGCGTTTCATCGTGCCAGGAATAGCGCTCACGACGCTGCGGCGGAACCTGCCCTGCACCTGCGCCGCAAACCAACCAACATCCTCGTGCAGGGCATCCACGTAGGGGATCTCCAAGCCCGTAGCCAAGCGCCTAGCCGCCAACTCATAGTAGAACCGAGCCTGAGCGGGACGCTCAGTCGGCAAAGCGGCATACGCCCCGACGACGATCTCAGACATCATTCCCCTAACGAAAGATCACTCACGAAGGATATATCAGATATCTGATTGGATTACTTTATATGGCACACTCGGAGCGCGTGTCATCGCAACCACATCACCACCCCTGCACACAGGGAGGCCCACAGTAGGCTCGCCATGGTACCCACGATGAACCGCTCCCCCGTCGCGGCATCGGGACTACGCAGCTCCGGATACCGCCCAAACCCCTTGATAACCATAGCTACCGCGATCCCCGTGTGGAAGCCCGAAATCAGGCAGGCAAAAGTCGCTGCGCGCTCCAGCAGCCCGATCCAGCGGCCGCCCGGCAGATCCTTCTCCGCGCCAACCAGCCCCAGGTCGATGAGCTCAGGACCAACCGTCCCACCAAGGGCGGCCTCGCGTCGTCGCCGCTCCCGCTGCGACTGCCAGTCCACCACTCGAAACAGCCCCCTGACTACGGGCGTTCCACCAAAGGTGGCTAGCAGCAACCCCGCGACCACGCACCCAGCCCACCAGTAACCGTTCATGGCCCCACTGTGTCATGCCACCCCGACTTTTGCCCCGGGACTGAACTATCGCGACCCAGAGGTTAGACTGAGCGGACGCTGGCGGGCGAAGCTGCCCGAGGATTAGGAGATCCCATGAGTGCTCCCCCCACAACCGAACGACCGCCCCTCGTCGCTAAGGAGTTGCGAGTCCCGTTTCTGCTGCTCCTGCTGTGTTTCGCGGCCTGGGGCACCGCGGCCAACCTAACCGACGTCCTGGTAGGTGTGTTCCGCAGTATCTTCACGATGACGAACTTCGAATCGTCGCTCGTGCAATTCGCTTACTACGGCGCCTATTTCCTGCTGGCCTTACCGGCCGCCATGATCAACCAGCGCTTTGGTTTCAAGGCGGGGTTGTTGACGGGCCTGGGGCTGGCGGCAGTGGGTGGCGTGCTTTTCGTGCCCGCGGCGAACATGCTGACCTACGGGATGTTCTTGTTCGCGCTGTTCACCCTGGCAGCAGGACTGTCGATCCTGGAGACATCGGCCAATCCGCTGGTGATCGCCATGGGCGACGAGGCCACCTCGACTAGGCGCCTCAACCTTGCCCAGGCCTTCAATCCCATCGGCGCGAACCTTGGGGTTCTCATGGGTGCCGTCCTGATTCTGCCGCACCTAACCCCCGAGACCGCGAAGACCATCATGTCCGCGGAAGAACTGCTCGCAGCTCAGGAAGCCGACCTGATGCTCGTGTTGCGTCCCTATCTGGGGATCGCGACGGCGTTAGTGATCATCTGGCTGCTGATCGCCTTCCGCAAGCTGCCGCTGCCCCCGCAGGAGGTCCCGGCTGCGGGTGGCAAAGGCCGGTTCAGGCGGCTCTGGGACAACGGCCACTACCGGTACGGCGTGCTCGCCCAGTTCTTCAACGTGGCTGCCCAGACCTGCACCTGGACTTACACGATCATCTACGCCCAGGACGTCGCAGGGACTTCCGCGGAGGCGGCGGGCTGGTGGCTACAGGGCAGCCTGCTGCTGTTCCTGGTAGCTCGGTTTGCGATGGTCTTCATCCTCGGCGTTGTGCGGCCCGGCTTGCTGCTGTTCATCATGGCCATCTTCGGCATCGCCTGCTGCCTGACGTCGATCTTCGTGCTCAACATTATCGGGCTCATCGCGGTGGTCTGCATCTCCGCCGCTTTGTCGCTGATGTTCCCCACCATCTATGGCCTCGCTTTGAAGGGGCTGGGCGACGACGCCAAATTCGGCTCTGCTGGTCTCGTGATGGCCATCCTCGGCGGGGCCACGATCCCGCTGCTGCAGGCCGCGGTAATGGACGTGGCCGGCTCCGCCGTCGGTTTCATCGTCCCCGCCGTCTGCTTGGCGCTGGTGGCGGCTTACGCCGGCTACGACCTCACCCACACCCGGGAGGAAACATCATGAGGGCCCTGCTGAAATCCCTGGCCGCGGCGCTGGTGGTCGCCTTGACCGTCGCGCTTGGGGCCTGCGCGGACAATCGTCCGCCCGTCAAGATCGGTCTCATCACGAAACAGGAAACCAACCCCTACTGGGTCACGATGCGCACGACTGCCGAAGACACTGCCAAGAAGGCCGGGGCGACGCTTCTCACCGCGACCGGCACCGGCGACGCAGACGTCGACTCGCAGCGCAAGGCTTTGGAGGACATGATCGCCCAGGAAGTCGACGGCATCCTGATCACCCCGGTCGACTCTGCGGCCCTGGCCCCGGACATTGCGGCCGCGCAGGCTAAGGGCATCACGGTGATCGCGCTCGACACCCCGATGGACCCCATCGACACCACCGACGCCTACTTCGGCACCGACAACCAGCGGGCCGGCGAGTTGGTGGGCAAGTATGCGAAGGCCAAGATCGAAGAGTTGGGGAAGAGCCCGCGCGTGGCGTTGCTGGCCATGGGGCAGGATGTGGGCTCCAGCGTGGCGCGCACCGCCGGATTCCAAGAGGGCTTCCAGCTGACGCCCGACTCCCTGGCGGCAGAGGTGAACACCGAGGGCGACCGGGACTTGGCCTACCGGCTGATGACGAAGCTCGCGGCAGACCACCCCGACATCAACGTCGTCTACGCCGTGAACGAGCCAGCCGCACTCGGCGCGATTGACGCCTTGCAGGAAGCTGGCATGAACCTGGACGAGATGGTCGTGGTGGCTGTGGATGGGGGTTGCGAGGCCATGAAGGCTGCGGTCCGGCCAGGCAGCATTGATGCAACGGCTATGCAGTTCCCGCAGAATATGGCGCGCGAAGGCGTGAATGCGATCGTCGCCAAAGTCCGCGATGGCCAGGAGCCGTCGGGCTACCTGGCCACCGGGACGGAACTGGTGAGTGGCTCACCGGCTCCGGGGGTCGAATCGAAGAACATTGAGTTTGGGATCCGCACCTGCTGGGGGTGAGATCCCGGAAGTCTAGAGGTTCCGCCGGTAGTGGGTAGGACTGGTCAACGAGTCGCTCTGACGACATGTAGCGACATTGACCAGGGCTGACGAGCATCAGCCAAGCCAGCCACCCGCTGCCGGCGGGATCTTTCAGTTGGCGCGGACCCAGTCCTGGGTGTTCCAGACCGGGGCGGGGGCCGGGTTCGGCTTGCGCTCGGCGAGCGGCAGGGTGCCCGCACCGATGCCGCGGGCGGCAGGGTAGGCGCCGAACTCGGCGTCAAGAAACCGGTTGATCAGCGAACGAATACTCATGTGTTCCATGGTGCGCCCGCAAAACCCATGCGTCCAATACCAATGTTTCAGCAAACCTATGCGGATAGGTTATAGACATGGATGTCACCGCCCTACGTTGGTTCCAGCAGGTGGCCGACGGCGCCACCGTCACGGAGGTCAGCGAGCTGGAATTCACCTCTCAGCCCGGAATCTCGCGCGCGTTGGCCCGCCTGGCCGACGAAGTGGGCGCGCCCCTGTTGCGGCGCGACGGGCGACTGCTGCGGCTGACGCACGCCGGGGCAGCCTTCAAGCGACACGTGGACGCGATGCTGCACCATCTCGACGACGGCCTGGCAGCGGTAGCGCAACTCATGGACCCCGAGACCGGGGTGGTCACCGTCGCCTTCCAGCCGTCGCTGGGATCATGGCTGGTCCCGGCGCTGGCGGCTGGGTTTCGCGCCGAGCATCCCGACGTGCAGCTCGATCTCCGGGCCGCCCCGTCGCGCACGGCTGAGGTGGATCTGGAGCTGACGACGGAGCGGCCCTCTTCAAACACCCACGCCTGGCGCGGGCTAGTCCGCGAACCTATCCGGCTCGTCGTGCCCGATCGCCACCCGCTCGCTACCGCCCCGGGGCCGGTCCCGCTGGCCCGGCTCGGTGGGGAAAGTTTCGTGGCTATGACCGCCGGGTCACAGCTGCGGCGCCTGACCGATTCCCTTCTGGCGAACCTGGGGGTTGAGCCCGAGGTGGCCTTCGTCGTGGACGACCTGCCGAGTCTCTACGGTTATGTCGCGGCCGGCCTAGGCGTCAGCCTGGCGCCGCCGCGGTTGGTCGCGGGAGCTCAGCTGAGGCCGCTGACTGAGGAGGCCTTCCGAGACATCGGGTTGGCCTGGGCGCGCGATCGGCGTCTCCTGCCGTCAGCGGAACTCTTCCGGGACCACGCGCTACGGCAGGCGAAGGCCCGGCGCCTCCCGACCCCAGATGTAGCCCATGACTTAAACTAACCACTATGAAGGTTTTACCTGAATGTGTGGCGTTGTTGGGTGACGTAGTTCGGTCCCGGGAATCGGATCGGGTGCGTGTTCATGAGGCGACGCTCGCCGCGATGGCGCGGGTCAACCAGAACTGCCCCGCCCTCGATCCGTTACGCGTCACGGTCGGCGACGAGATGCAGGCCGTCTACGCCACCCTCGGGCAGGCGGTCGCCGCGTGCTACCAGCTGCGGGATGAGCTTTTCGGCGTGGCGGAGGTGCGCTGCGGGCTCGGCGGAGGTGAGATCCGCATCGTCGACGAGGCCCGCGGGATTCAGGACGGCCCGGCCTGGTGGCAGGCTCGGGAGGCCATCGAACAGGCGGAGGCGCTAGCTCAGCGCCCCGGGCAGCGGGGTACTCGCACCGGTCTAGCCGATGCCCGTCCCGTCGCCAATCCCCTAGCCAGTCCCGCCCTCCATCTTGTTGACGCCCAGCTAGCGGCGCTCAGCGCCGGGGCGCGCCGCACGTTCATCCACCTCAGAGCCGGGCGGGATAACGTCGAGGCCGCCCGCCTGGAGGACATCAGTCCCTCGGCCAACTCGCAGCGCATCACCGCCAACGGCCTGCGTCCCCTGGCCGCCATGCTCGAAGCTTTGGCGGCCCTGCCCTAGCATTCGCGTGGGGCGGCTCCTAGTCCTCGTTCTCGCTGGACTGGATGATCTCGCCGTCGGCGTTCTTTTTAGCCCATTTCTTGCGGCCCCGCTGCACGATGAGCGGGTCTGTGGGTTTGATGACGCTGGCGTCTTTGCCGTCATAGTCGTGCAAGTCCAGGAACAGGCGCATCGCGTTGAGGCGGGCACGCTTCTTGTCGTTCGACTTGATGCGGTACCAGGGGGCCAGCTCCGTGTCGGTTTGCTTCAGCATGGCGCTCTTGGCCTGCGTGTAGTCCTCCCAGCGATCCAGCGATTCCAGGTCCATCGGGGACAGCTTCCAGCGGCGCACCGGGTCGAGTTGCCGGATGGCGAACCGGGTACGCTGCTCCCGCTGTGTCACCGAAAACCACAGCTTCGTGACGGTGATGCCCGACTCGATCAGCATCTGCTCGAACAGCGGGGCCTGGCGCATAAACGTGCGGTACTCGTCGTCGGTGCAGAAACCCATCACGCGTTCCACCCCGGCGCGGTTGTACCAGGAGCGATCGAACAGCACGATCTCCCCTGCCGTCGGCAGATGCTCAATGTAGCGCTGGAAATACCACTGGCCGCGCTCCCTCTCGGTGGGCTTGTTCAGCGCGACGACGCGCGCACCGCGCGGGTTGAGGTGTTCAGTGAAGCGCTTGATGGCGCCGCCCTTGCCGGCGGCGTCGCGGCCCTCAAACAAAATGATGTGCTTTGTGCCGTGGTCCTGCGTCGAGTACTGGAACTTCAGCAGTTCAATCTGCAGTTCCCGTTTTTCCTGCTCGTACTCGTCGCGGCCCAGCAGTTCCTCGTAGGGGTAGCGGTCGCGCCACGTTTCGACGGCGGCGCCCATCGGGTCGATGAGGTACTGGTCCTCGCCATGAACATCCCCCACGGTGTAGCCCTGGTCGCGGACCATGTCGATGAACTCACGTAGGTTCTGATTCATGCCCCTTAGCTTCCCATGTGTCGGAAACTCGCCAGCAGGGGGTCGACGCCTTTGGCGGATTCGCCCACATCAGGAATGATGCATGTTATGACCGACATCACTTTGGGCGGTGAAACCGTCCGCACGCAAGGTTCTTTGCCGGCCGAGGGCACGAAGGCCCCCGATTTCGAACTCGTGGGTCCTGACCTCAGCCCCGTCAAGCTCTCGGACTTCGCCGGCTCCAAGCTGGTGCTCAACATCTTCCCCTCAGTTGACACCGGCATTTGCGCCCTCAGCGTACGCACCTTCAATGAGCGCGCCGCCGATCTCGGCGATACCAAAGTGCTGTGCATCTCCCGTGACCTACCGTTCGCACAGGCCCGATTCTGTGGCGCCGAGGGTATCGAGAACGTCAGCGTCGCCTCCGACTTCCGCACCACCTTCGGCGAGCACTACGGGGTCACCATGATCACCGGCCCCCTTGAGGGTCTGCTGGCACGCGCCGTCGTAGTTCTCGACGAGCAGGGCCGCGTGCTGCACAGCCAGCTTGTCCCCGAAATCAAAACCGAACCCGACTACGACGCCGCCCTGGCCGTCCTGTAATCCCCGCTACCTGAAAGCTGGCCGGAAGTGGAGCCCCACTTCCGGGTCCACCAGGGGTTCTTGAGCGGCGGCAATGCCGTCGACCACTAACGGGGCATCGACCGCCACCGCGCGCTTGACCAAGCCGAGCGCGATGGGTCCGAGTTCGTGGTGGCGGGCGGCCCCACCGACGAAACCCACTGCCCGGCCGTCGAGTTCCAGCGGCGCGCCGGGCTCGGGCAGGGCCTCAGCTGAACCGTCGAGGTGGAGCAGCACTAGGCGGCGGGGCGGCCGCCCCAGGTTATGGACCCGCGCCACCGTCTCCTGGCCGCGGTAGCAGCCCTTGTCCAGGTGGGTACCGAACAGGCCAATCTCGTTGGGGATGGTGCGCGCGTCGGTGTCGACGAAGATCCGGGGCACCCCGGCGGCGATCCGGTGCGCCTCGAAAGCCCAGGTGCCGGCGGGCACCCCGTCGGGCAGAGACGCCGTCGCGGGCCGGAACACTTCACGGCCTCCCAGCGCGGGCCGAGTCACCCAGCCGTCAGGCACCGGCACCGATGCGCCTAGCCACGCTAGGCGCAGGTCGTCGCGCAGCCCTACCTCGACCTGCATCATGAACCGCATCCGCTGCAGAAACTCCACCAGCGCGGCCCCGCGGCCAGGCTCAGTCCACGCCAGCAGGCGTTCCCCGTCGTCAATGCCGCTGAACATGTGCTCAATGTGACCGTTGGGAGACAGCACTAGGGCGTCGGCGGCCTCGCCGGGCGCCAGCGACTCCAGGTGTTGGGAAGTCAGCGAGTGCAGCCAGTCCAGCCGGTCTGGCCCGGAGATCTCCACGATGTCGCGGTTGCCGAGATCCACCACCGCGGCGCCAGCCTCCAGAGCGCGGGCTTCGGCGACGGGGTTGCCGTAGTGCCAGGTGAGGCCCGCATCCACCCCATCGCTCACCGGGACGGCCATCACTGCTTCACCAGACGCGCCCACATGTGGGGACGCAGTTCGTGTTCCGTGGTGGAGCGGTCGAGAGCGTACATCAGATCCCCCTCCACTTTGCCGTAGAGGCGCTGCCCGGAAGAATGGGTGACGGCGGCGCTTTCGGTACGTACGACGGCGTCAGTCAGTAGGTCGATGCGCGTGACTTGGATCTTCCCAACGAGCACCTCGGTCCAGCCGTCGGAATTGGTCAGCGTCACCTCCAGGGAGGCGTCGGCCTTCGGCTTCCAGAAACCGGATTCCATACCGAGGGGCCGGTCGAACTTGCCGTCTTCCGACATGCCGAACACCTGCGAAACGTAAAAGAGGTAGTTGTCGCCGTTGTGCGTGAACTCGATGCGCTGCTCAAAGGTGAAGTCGTTACCCTCGTGGTCCTTTCCGTTGCCGGAGCCCTCCCACACCCCGACCAGCCAGCCGAGCGCGATGAGTTCGGGGTTGAGGCCCTCGGGCACCTCAAGGTCGACGTTTTGCAGTCCGTCCATGGTTAGTCCTTTCTGCGCAGCACCTGAACAACGGCCAGCGATAGCGCCGCCACCGCGATTCCTATCGCGGCGATAGCCAGCACCCACACGGCGATCATTCCCACGCCACGCAACCCTACCCGGCCCCACCGCCGGTTTCCGCAACCTCGTGATAGACATCTGACATGCGTGTTGTTATCACCCGGGTGAGTTCTGCCAGCGTCGAGGTGGACGGCAAGGTTGTGGGTGAGCTGCCCCGCCCCGGGCTGCTGGTGTTGGCTGGAGTCGGGCGTCACGACGACGCCACCACCGCGCAAGCCGTGGCCCAGAAGATCTGGGGGCTCCGGATCCTGGACGGGGAACGCTCCGCCAGTGACCTCGACGCCCCTATCCTGGTGGTCAGCCAGTTCACCCTGTTCGCCAGCACCCGCAAAGGCCGCCGCCCGGGCTGGTCGAAGGCAGCGCCCGGGTCCGTGTCGGAGCCCGTGGTTGAGGCGCTGGCAACAGAGCTTGAGGCGCTGGGCGCCACCGTTGAGCGAGGCATCTTCGGCGCTGATATGAAGGTCTCTTCCATCAATGATGGCCCCATCACGATCTGGATTGACACCGAGAACTGGGACTGAACCAGCCCACCCTGAAACGTCTGGTTATGTCTCCAGCCAAGCCGTCGCTGGATAGAAGGCACGCCCTGACACCAAGCCCCACGCCGTCACGGCCACGGGTTCGCCCCAGGCGACGCCGAGCACCTCACCAACGAACTGCCCGGAACTCAAGGAGATGAGCCGCAACGCACCTTGCTGGACGGTTTCCTCGCCGCGCGGCGGGGCAAGGTAGGCGATGTCACCGAAGACACACACACGACTCGGAAGAGCCGCTTCGGCCGCGTCCCATGACAGCAGGGGCTCCGCGTCGCCGGGGCGACGCACTGAGAACACACTGCCTTCGTCGGGCTGGGACTTGAGAAGAATGAGTTCGCGCTGCTCGGTGTTGATGGCTGGGGTGACGATGTCGGCGAAGGACCCATGATCAGCTTCGTCGATGGTGTCCGAAGCGCTCAGGCGCACCTCGAAGCCAACGGAATCCGCTAGATCCATGTCGCCTTTCCCAGCCACCAGCAGCGCGCTGCGATCCTCACTGAAGCAGATCGACATCGTGTTCGTGAGTAGCTGCGCACCGGCCAAGGCAGTCGCGTAGGCATCGCTCACCCTGGCGATTGCCGCTACCGTCCCATCAACGAGGCTGACCTTCACCAAGTCCACGACGAAGCTGGTCGCTAACTCCGTTTGGGCATTGGGAATCGAGGTGGCCACAAGCAGGTAGGCATAGTCGTCACTCAGGAGAGCGGGGCCGGTGGTCAGCCACGCCCCAGTGTTTTGCAGGTGGGGCGGGGGCGGCACCGTGAATTGGTTGTCTGAGACAACGGCGCTGGTGCTCCACTTTCCGTCCTCTTCCGGCAGGACAGCCCAGGTGGTGGGCTCCTGCAGGTCCACGACGATGGGGCGCCACCCGTCGTTAGCGACCTCCCCCGATTCGCGCAGCAGGAGAGAGCCGCACATATAGTGGGTTCGAGCGGCGGTAATGACAGCCCCGCCGCTGGGATGAGACCAGCGCGGTGTCGAGGCGAACACGGTGGGGACGGCTGACGTATCTGGCGGCGAGGCTAACGGCATCCGACTGGCGGCCTGCATGGGCGCGACGGACGGCGTAGGCACGGTGGCCGGGGAGCTTGAGCAAGCCCCCAGAATGGGCAGCACACCTGCCGCGGTCAGGAAAGCTCGACGACGCATATCGGGTTCCTTTTCTGCCAATTCAGGATCCGGCGGTAGTCGGTCTGGGCTCTGTGGGGGAGGCCGATGTGGACGGGGCGTCAAGCCACTCGTCTGCGGCATAGAAACTAGAGATCTTGGCCAGTCCCCAAGCGGTGATGACGTTGTCTGTACCGAAAGACAGCCCTGCCGCTGTTTCCCGGTCAGCGAGCTGGGCTCCTGTGGTCAGTGAGACGCAAGCAATATGTGTACTGTCCGCGCCCTCGTCGTCGCTGGTGTATGTGGTGTAGAGGATGTCGCCGTGAACCCCGGCCCCCGTGGCTGGCGGCCCGTCAATCTCCGTCTGCCGAACTGCGGGGGTGGGGGCGCCTGGCTGCCGCACCGACAGGAAATACGAGTTCGTGCGGGATTCATTGAACGCGACGATTGCCTGTTCTTCAGAGGCGATAATAGGCCATTACCACAGCCTTATCTCTTCTTTCCACTCCCCCGCCAGTTCCACGACCTGGCCGGAACTCAACTCTCTGGCCCATCCCTGTCCGGACGAGTCCTCGCAATAGAACCAGCCGTCCCGCACAAGTATCGGGGTCTTGCCCTCGACGAATTCGCGTTCGCCCGTGGCCAGGAAAACGATGCTCTTGCCCGGTGCCATACTATCCACGCTGGCGATTGCCTGTCCGTAAGAGGTGCCGGATTCGGCATAATTTCCGTCGAAAACCGAGTGGGCATCAAACTGAAAAGACAGGTCTTCAACGCTCAACCGTAGCCCGACGTACTCTGCGATATTATCTACTAGGGGAGGAACCTCTCTGCCACCAGCCAGGAGGAGAGAAGCGCGGTCTATTGAAAAAGACAGATGCATTGCCACGATCTGGCTGGCCGAGAAATTCTCGCTGACGGTGGCGGAAGCCACGACAACCCCATCGGTTAGCCGAACTTTTAGCATGACTACTGGACAGGTCAACTCCTCCGGGAAGGAGTCTATTTGCGTGCTGCTCCCCGAGGTCGGGGTATCCGTGACGACGACACCAACCACAAGATAGGCGTGGTGGTCGTCGAGCAGTGAAGGCCCCATCGCAATTGTCGTGAGAGCCGTCTCCGGGTCGTCTCCCATTTTGAAACGACTAACCAGCTTCACTTCTTTGGTGATCCACGCCCCCCGTATCATCCAGCAGGATCGCCCGGGTGGTTGGCCCCGACACATCAACGATGGCGGGGCACCAACCCGAAGCGAAGATCCCCCGTGCTTCCTTCACCACGACACCGGCGCACAGAAACCGGTCGCGGGCCGCCGTGATACGAGCCTCAATATCGGAGCCCGGCCAGCTGATTCGATCCGCAAAACCCGTTGGGACGGCGTCGGGACTAGGGGGCGAGGATGGACTGGGGGGACGGGGGCTCGTCCGAGGCACAGGAGCCGAGTAGCGGCAGCGCGACAGCCGCGGTACCGGTAGCCGCCAGAAGCAGAGTGCGGCGAGGCATCGTGTTCCTGCAATGAGGGGATTCGGCGCTCATTACGCACCAGTAGACGCGGGAACACGACTCGACGACTTCGGGGCAAACACATCTATCGCCGTAGCATTCGGCCGGGTCAGCGATCACGGACGAGCGGTATTGCGGTCGCTCCCGCAGCAGGCAGAATGGAGCTAGCGGCGATATTTCTCCCTCAACCGCCCGCAATAGGCGACTTGGACGATTTAGCAGGAGAGGAACTCGCCCCCGCAGAACCAATTCCGGCATGGGAAGCGACGAAGCGAGACCGAAGAAACCAATGACAAAACCTACACCGCACGAAGTTGGTCGGATTGGGGGTAAAGATAAGGCACACTTTGGGTGCGTGGGCGACCCGCAAGAAAATGGCTGTCACCCTGGGCTGAGGAAGGTCAACCGGGAAACGACGACAGCGTCATGCTCCTCATCATCGGCTCCAGGATTGGTGGTACTGAGCACCGACATGACAACGCGGTCCGTGGTGACGGGTGGGAATCGCACTTCCTGGTCGCCCGTTTCATTGGCGGCCAGCGGCTGCACGACCCAGGACCCATCGCTGAAAGTCCAGCGTATCGACAGAATCCGCCGGTCCTGTAGGTAGGCACCCCCCGTGAGATTGCCGTTGACGATTCGCAGCCCCACCAGTTGGGTACCGGGGGGCAGGTCGAACGTGACGGTCTCCCCCACCCCACCACCTGGGCAGCGCCACACCGTCTCAGGACTCGAATCGAAGAGGGAGGGGGCAAGGTCTGGTCCGCCGCGGGTGCAGCTACCGGTCGCGTTCAGGATACTGGCCGGCAGTGCCGGCCCCTCGTACGGCGCCAGGTCCAGGCGAGTCGTGGTGGTGGGGGCAGGCGATGACGTCGGAGCCGGGCTATTCAACTCGGTGATCACTCGTACCCCCGCGAACCCCAGCAGCAGCGCCGCCAGGCCACTGGCCATCACAATACGCCAGGGCACTCCACCGGCGTGCCGTCGGGTTGATGAACGCATGCGCGTCCGCGCGGGCTCGGGGCGGGTGGCCCGCACGTCGCTGGATTCTGTGGTCGTCTGCCGGAAGTACTCATCGGGCAGGCGCTTGGACATGGGTTCATGCTACTTCGTCCCAGCCAGGGCAACCAGGACCCGGTCGTCCCCGATACGATGGGAGTGCTACGACGGGGAGACGCATCCGGCACCGCCCCGTCGGCTTCCCCACCACCGACTGCGTTGGTTAGGAGAACCGCAATGCCATTAGACCCCCGAGTCATCGCCGCGGCCGTCGAGGCTCACGACGGTGTCAGCCCCCTCAATGATTCCGCGCGGCTGGTTCTAGAAGGCAGCCGCAAAGGCGAAGTCATCACCGAAGGCGACGGGTTCGCCGTCCTAGATGACCACGACGAGACGATCCTGCTGGCCGTCTCGCCCGGTGCCCGTGGCCGCGGGCTCGGCACCCAGTTGGCGATCCGCGCTCTTAAGGCCCGCCCCAACCACAACTTCTGGGCCTTCCGCACCACGCCCGCCGCTCAGGCCATCGCCAAAAAGCTGGGGCTCAGCCCCGCCCGAGAATTGCTGCGGATGGGACATGTCCTCAGTTCCGCTCCGCCAACCCACGCGCCCGCCGGCTACCGGATCCGCCCCTACCAGCCCAGTGACGCGGCTGCGGTGGTGGAGGTCAACCGCGTCGCTTTCGCGCACCACCCTGAACAGGGACGGCTGACTTTGGAGGACTTCCGGGCTCTGACCCGGCAAACCTGGTTCGAAGGAGCAGGCCTACTGGTCGCGGTCACAGGGAACGAGATCGTCGGATTCCACTGGACCAAGCGCCACGACGCGACGGTAGGCGAGGTGTATGTCATAGCCGTGTTGCCGGACCACAGCGGCGGTGGGCTGGGCCGCGCCCTGCTGAGCGCCGGTTTAGCCCACCTCAAAGCGATAGGCTGCGAGCGCGTCGAGCTGTATGTGGAAGCCAGCGAGGAGCGGGTGGTCGCCATGTATCAAGCCGCCGGTTTCAAGACCTTGACCGTCGACACCAATTACCACCGCCCCTGACACCTTTTACCGCCGTTAAGGAGGCCGATGACCGATCCGCTGCCCCACGACCGCTACCTGGACCGTGAGCTCGCCTGGCTGGACTTTAACAACCGGGTCCTCGATTTGGCGCGCGACGACAAGCGCATCCCGCTGCTAGAGCGCGCAAAGTTCCTGGCCATCTTCTCCAACAACTTGGACGAGTTCTTCATGGTGCGGGTGGCGGGGCTGAAACGCCGCATTCAGGCGGGCGTCGCCGTCGCGGGAAACACCGGGACCCGGCCGGGCGAACTGCACGCCACGCTGCTGGAACGCACCAGCCAACTCGTCTCGGAGCAGTCTGCGCTGTTCCAGGACGAGGTGCGGCCCCAGTTGCGCGCTGAGGGCATTGAGATCCTGCAGTGGGACGAGTTGACCGCCACGGAGAAGGACCGGATGCGGTCGCTGTTCAGCGAACGCATCTTCCCAGTACTCACACCGCTGGCGGTGGATCCATCGCATCCATTCCCCTACATTTCCGGGCTGTCGATCAACCTGGCCGTGTGGCTGCGAAACCCTGCGACGGGGGCTAAGCAGTTCGCCCGCGTGAAGGTGCCAACGAACCTGGCGCGGCTCGTGAAGCTGGCCGAGGGGCGATTCCTGCCGTTGGAGGCGGTCATCTCCCAGCACCTGGGACAGCTGTTCGCGGGCATGGAGGTGCTGGATCAGGCCACGTTCCGCGTCACCCGCAACGAGGACATCGAGGTGGAAGAGGACGACGCCGAGAACCTCCTCTACGCGCTAGAAAAGGAACTGCTGCGCCGCAAGATTGGCCGACCACCGGTCCGCCTGGAGGTCGAGGAGAACATCGACGAGACGATGCTGGAAACCCTCGTCGGCGAGCTCGACGTCGCCCCCGGGGAGGTGTTCCGGCTACCCGCTCCGTTGGACTTGACGGGTTTGTTCGCGCTGCTGGATTCGAAACGCGAGGACCTCAAGTACCCGGGGTTCCTGCCCATCACCCACCCCCATCTGGCGGAGGTAGAGTCGGCCTCCCCGGCCGACTTGTTCCAGGCCTTGAAACGACACGACGTGCTGGTGCAGCACCCCTACGACTCGTTCGCGACCTCCGTACAGCGGTTCATCGAGCAGGCGGCCGCGGACCCGGCGGTGCTGGCCATCAAACAGACGCTGTACCGCACCTCCGGTGATTCCCCCATCGTGGACGCCCTCATCGACGCCGCAGAGACCGGCAAACAGGTGTTGGCGGTCGTCGAGATCAAGGCCCGCTTCGACGAACAGAACAACATCGCGTGGGCCCGGCGCCTGGAGAAGGCCGGCGTGCACGTCGTCTACGGGATGGTGGGATTGAAAACCCACTGCAAGCTGTCTTTGGTGGTGCGCGAAGAATCGGGTGGGCTGCGGCGCTATGCCCACATCGGCACCGGCAACTACCACCCGAAGACGGCCCGCCTTTACGAGGATATGGGGCTGCTGACCGCCAACCCCGTGATTACCGACGACGTGGCCCGCCTGTTCAACCATCTGTCGGGCATCACGCAGCAGACGGAGTACCGGCGGCTGCTCGTCGCTCCGCATGGCATCCGCGAGGGCTTGGTGGCGCGCATCGAGCGTGAGGTGGAAAACCACCACAAGGGGCTGCCCGCCCGGGTGCGCATCAAGGTGAACTCCATCGTCGACGAGGCCGTCATTGATGCGCTGTATCGAGCTTCGCAGGCCGGGGTGTCCGTGGACGTGTGGGTCCGGGGTATCTGCACGATCAAGCCCGGCGTACCAGGGCTGAGCGAGAACATCCGCGTCCGCTCCGTCCTGGGCCGATTCCTGGAACACTCCCGCATCTACTGGTTTGAATCGGGCGGCAAACCGCAGGTCGGCATCGGGTCAGCAGATCTGATGCACCGCAACCTGGACCGCCGCGTGGAGGCCATCGTCGGGTTGTCGAACCCTGAACACATCAGCCAGATCGACGCTCTGTTCGACTTCGCCTTCGCCGACGGCACGGTCCGCTGGGAGCTGCGGAACGACACCTGGCACGCTCACACCGTCGGGGACGACGGCGAACCCCTAACTGACCTGCAGGAGGAACTGATCCGCCAGACGCGCGGGAGGCGTCGCCGATGAGCAAGAAACCGAAGATCGTGGCGGCGGGCGGGGTGCTGCTACGGCACCACGATACCAAGGGCATGCAGGTGCTGGCGATTCACCGCAAGCGCTACAACGACTGGTCGCTGCCCAAAGGCAAGGGCGAGGCCGACGAGCTGCTGCCGGAGACCGCCATCCGGGAGATCACCGAGGAGACGGGGGTGACCGCGCGGCTTGATCTCAGGCTAGAAAGCCTGCGCTACAAGGTGTCGCAGGGCCCGAAGGTGACGCACTACTGGCGGGCGACGTCCCTCAAGCAGCGACCGCGCCGACCCGACCGGGAGGTGTCGGCGGTAAAGTGGCTGGCCATCAACGAGGCCCTGGAACGGCTCACTTACGCAGACGAGCAGGACATCGTGCGGCAGGCGGTGGCCACGCCACCCACGAACGCGCTGCTGATTGTGCGGCACGCGAAAGCGATGCAGCGCAAGCACTGGTCGGGGCCGGACCAGCAGCGTCGCCTATCCGGCCGAGGGCGGAAGCAGGCGAAACGCCTAGCCGAGTTGCTGAGTTGCTTCGGGATTGAGCGACTGCTGAGTTCCGCCTCGGCCCGCTGTGCCCAAACATTGGAGCCGTACGCGAAGGCCAACAAGCTCACGGTGGAGACCTTCGAGGAGTTGACGGAGGAGTCAGCCGCCGTCGACCCGAAGGCCGTGCGGAGGCTCATGTCCCGGGTGCTACAGGACTTGGACCGGCCGACGGCGGTGTGCGGGCATCGCCCCGTGTTACCCGACATGTATGCCGGTCTCGGCATCAAAGAGAAGGCGATGGTGGTGGCAGAAGTGCGCGCCTTGCACGTCGGCCCCGACGGCCTGGTCAAGATGGAGACCTTCAAACCGACGGCGTGATCGTTCTACGACGTCTCCTCAGCGGGTTCTGGCAGTACGGCCAAAGAGCGAGAACGGAGCAGCTCACAAGGATCGGGTATCTGAACGATGCGCTTGCTCACGCTCTGGATTGGGAGATCGGCCTGGTGTGGGCGCTTTTTCCCAGAGTCGCCCTGGAGCCTGGATCGGTGATGGGGCCGCTCTGCTCACGAGAAGCGCAGCGTTTCGAGTCGCGGCTCGATCGCCTCGGACATCATCGTGATCTCTTGCTCGTGGATCTGGTTTCTACGCGCCGCTGCCCGCCAGCCGCCGATCACGCCCGAAATGCGCGCGATCCGCTCTCTGGCCTGATCGGGTGTGAGGCCGCATTCCCCGGCCAGCGCGAGTAGCGCTTCCGTTTCATCCGGGAGAGCGTCGGCCCCCATGATCGAGGTCGCCCGCGCGCGCCACGGGTCGGGTGTCGGGTTGACGTCGAACGCGGGGCTGAGGGTCCAGGAACCACGGTCGGCGAGGAAGCCGTGGTTGCGCAGATGATCATCCGTGTTGCCGAGGGCGACGCTGGCGACCACCCGGTCGAACAACTCGTGATGATCGGCTTTGGGTGAGCGTGAGAGGTCTCTGATGGCACCGGCGATGTCGGCGTAGTCGCGATGGTCGCCATCTGCGGCCCCCAGCGCAGTCATGGCGCTGATGTAGCCGATCCGGTGCTGCCGGTCATCGCGGTCGAACCGACGCAGGAGAAGCGCGCTGCGCTCCCCCACCCGCGTGAGGCGTCGTCGCGGGGTTCGGATGCCCGCGGCCTCAAGCAGATCCAGGGCTGTGGCTTCCCAGGCCATGACGTCCCACCGATCACTGGAGTGCGGGAACTTCGCGATCGCTAACGCACCGTCTTCCAGACACACGGAGGCCTTCGGGCGCGCGCCTCCCAGCCCCGTCGTGCCAGTGTCAAGGAATTGCTTCACTGCAGCCGAGGGGTCTCCCTCAGAGGCGAGCTGGTCGGCTGCATGCAGGAGCTCGGGAAGCGAGATCAGCTGCGGAATGCGCGCGGGCGGACCGACGAACGCCGCACTGCCGACGGGTCGGTACCGCAGCGCCCCCTGGCGGGCGTCGTCGCTGACGCCGAGCAGGAAATCCAGTTCGTCCAGACGACGCGGCGCGCGCCGCTCTTCACGGTCACGCGAACGCTCGGCTTTCTCGATGAGGTTCCGCCCCCACCGGTCCGGTGCGCTGTCAGCGAAGGCGCGCACGAGGCCGTTCTGGTGCTGCGCACCGGAGACCAGGGGCAACGCGGGATCTATGCTCATGCCGTCACCCGCGAGATACGCGGGATCGTAGAGGAACGTCGTGGAGATCCTGCCTCGCTGCCGGGTGAAGTACGCCTGCCCCACCAGGAGAGGGAGACCAGCGCGATCGACGAAGACCTCGACGGTGGTCATCGGGCGCGCTTCTTCGTGAGGTTGCCCGCCCGCAGCCTGCCGATGTCGCTGGCGAGCGGATCGATCGCGGCGACCGCTTGATCAAGCACACCCAGAGCGCGCAGCACCTGGGCGACATTGCCAAAACCGACACCGGGGTCCCCCGCCTCGACCTTGCGCAGCGTGTCGCGTGTGATGCCCGCGCGTTCGGAGACCTGTTGCGCGGTCAATCCCAGCACCATGCGCCAGCCACGCACATGCTCGCCAAACGCCATAAGCTGCCCGTCGATCCGGTACCCCACCATGCGAGACCACCTCCTATGACGAGGATAGCAGGCATAACACAATGATGCGGCGAGGAATACCGCCGTAGTGCCAACCCTCGCGGTCGTCGAGATGCCGGATCCGCCACGAGCGCGAGCCCAGCTACACGGGCATCAAGGTCGCCACCTTGGACCCATTCCACGGCACGAGAACACCATCGCCGAACGCTCATCGGGACTTTCCCCCACCTGGCCCACACTCAACAGCGAAGAGCCGGTTAAGCCGTTAGAATAGGAACGCCCCAACATTATCCCCAAATCACGAAAGTTGCACAAAGCAAAGGGTGTTATTCATGTGGGTTTTCTGTTATTGGGTTCGGAGTAGTTCGAGTTGGGTGACGATCCGGATAATGGTG
>JAUNKK010000190.1 GCA_030532825.1 Propionibacteriaceae bacterium | reverse complement strand
AGGAGTACTGGGCTCTGGACGCCGGCAGCCCAGAGTTCGTGGTGCTGTTCCTGGGTAGCGACGAGTTTTACCGGTTGGCGCTCGAACAAGAACCCGACCTCCACGAGTACGCGGCCCAACGTCACATCACGCTGGCCGGGCCGGGGCTGCTGATCCCCCTGTTGCAGACCATCTCCCACAGCTGGCGGCAGGCGCGGCTGGCACAGTCGGCGGCGGAGGTGGTCAAGCTGGGCCGTGAACTTCACGAGCGCCTGAAGAAGTTGGGGCAGCACTTCACCCAACTGGGTTCGGCCCTCAACACCACCGTCAAGCACTACAACTCTGCGGTCGGCACCCTGGAGAGCCGGGTGCTGGTCTCCGCGCGACGGTTCCAGGCCCTGGAAATCACCACCGCCGACATCCCCACCCCGGTCCCAGTCGAGACCAGCCCCCGCACCCCCGTGGCGCCGGAACTCATCAGCGACAGCACGCCCGCATGGGACGAGGCGTCGTCAGACAACGCGGCACCCACCGCGCTGGAGGCTCCCATGGACCAGCAGGCGTACCCGGAGTGACATCAGCGCCGACCAGCCCCGCGCCGCCGCGGGTTCCCCACGGTTAGGTCTGCCGCTCCCAAGCCCCGTCCTGGCCTTGGATGAACACCGGGTTTTCCGGCTCTTCACAAACTGCGGGGTAGCTGGGGTCGGAAGGCGCCGCTCTCTAGGAGTGCTCGGGTGATGTAGTTGGCGAGGTTGCGGAAGTCGAGGGCCCGCCCGTCGCCGAAGTGCCCGGCGGAAAAACAAGGCCGGGCGCCGCCGCGTCCTGGGCGCGTCACGAGGTGCGGAGTCGCGCACGGCCCAGCACAATGAGATCCATGACAGCTCTTGCCGACCTGGCCGCCCTCGTCCCTGATGCCCGCGAACGGCTTGCCGACACTGTCCGAAAGACCCCGGTGGAACTGAACCAGCGGCTGACGGAGGCCACGGGCTGCCAGGTCTGGCTGAAGCGTGAAGACCTGCAGCCCGTCCGCTCCTACAAGCTGCGCGGCGCCTACAACCTGATCTCCCAGCTCTCGCCCGAAGACCAACAGGCCGGGGTTGTTTGCGCTTCGGCCGGGAATCATGGCCAAGGCGTCGCCTACAGCGCGGCCGCGCTCGGCGCTAGCGCCGTCGTCTACGTCCCCTCCACCACGCCCCGACAAAAACGCAACCGCATCCAGGCGCTAGGCCGCAGCCATGTCGAACTGGTGATGGAGGGCTCCACGTACGATCAAGCCTCCGAGGCCGCGGCCCGTTTCGCCGAGGAACAGGGCCGGACCCTGGTACCTGCCTTCAACGACCCACGCACCGCGGCCGGGCAGGGCACCGCCATCGCGGAGGCCGTCGAACAGCTGGGCTTTGTTCCAGACGTGGTGCTCCTGCCCGTCGGCGGCGGGGGGCTCATGGCCGGAGCCGCCGCCTGGCTGCGCACGCATCACCCCGAGGTGCGGATCATCGGTGTCGAACCGGAGGGGGCACCGTGCGTCGCGGCGGCACTGTCCGCGGGCCGCCCCTTTCCACTGACCAACATCGACACGTTCGTCGACGGGGCTGCCGTCAGCCTCGTGGGCGAGTACACCTTTGAGGTGATCCAGGAAGCCGAAGTCGAGTTGATCCGGGTCCCGGAGGGGCAGGTGTGCTCCGAAATGCTTGCGATGTACCAAACGGACGGGATCATCGCGGAACCCGCGGGCGCCCTGGCCACCGCCGCCCTCCCGACCGGCGGGCTGGGTACGCGCGTCCACATCCCCCACGGCTCCCGCGTCCTCAGCATGGTTTCCGGCGGCAACAACGACGTGGCCCGCTACGCCGAGGTGGTGGAACGCTCCCTGCTGCATGAGGGACGCAAACACTATTTCCTGGTCAACTTCCCTCAGGAGCCAGGAGCGCTACGCCGCTTCCTGGACCAGGTGCTCGGCCCCGAAGACGACATCACCTATTTCGAATACGTCAAGCGCTCCAGCCGCGAGGTCGGCCCGGCGCTGGTAGGCGTCGAACTCGGCAATCCCGGCGACTACCGCTTCCTGCTGGACCGCATCACCGAATGCGGTATGGAGGTCTCCGAGGTGGACTCCACCAGCCCCTACTTCCGCTTCCTGGTGTAACGCACTGGCCCACCTCACGGGTCAGGAATGGCCAGCTATGCGGTAGGGCTCAGACATACCCGGCAAGGTGCAACACACCGTCCCGACCAAGGGGTAGGCAGGCCCCACCAGCGGCTGCCTGGCTAGGTCCTTACCGGGCGGCTTTGCCGTCTCCAAGGGCCCGAGAGCGGCAACCGCGGCTAGTTGCGGTCGTGCTTCTTCAGTTCGCGACGCAACTCCGGGGGAAGGGCGAAGGTCAGGTTCTCCTCGGTGAGGCGCTCTTCCTCCGCCTGCGGGAAACCACGCTCCGAGAGGAAATCCAAGACCCCCTGCACCAGCTCGTCGGGGACGGAGGCACCCGAGGTGACCCCGATGGTTTCAACCCCCTCAAGCCACTCGGGGTGGATCTCAGAGGCGTAGTCGATGCGCTCCGACCGCCTCGCCCCGGCCTCAAGCGCCACCTCTACCAGCCGCACCGAGTTCGACGAGTTCCGCGACCCGACGACGATCATCAGGTCACAACGCGGCGCAATCTGCTTCACGGCCTGCTGCCGGTTCTGCGTGGCATAGCAGATGTCATCGGAGG
>JAUNKK010000189.1 GCA_030532825.1 Propionibacteriaceae bacterium | reverse complement strand
ACTCGGCTACCGCGGATGGCGTTGCCACCTGCCACATTTACTCCTCAGGTTGGTTGTTTAACTATGCTCAAGCACCAATGCGGTAGAGCACAAGCAGTCCGACGATCGTCAACACCCAGATCAAAGTGAGCACCAGGCTGATGCGGTCCAGCCTCCGTTCAGCCGTGGAGACACCGCCCATCGAGGTGGACATGCCACCGCCGAAGAGGTCCGACATGCCACCGCCGCGACCCTTGTGGAGGAGAACGGACAGAGCCAGCAGAACGCTCAAGACGATCAGAATGACCGACAGGGTGACGATAGGCCAGCTTACGAGGGGGACAATCACGCGCAGTAGTTTAACTGAGGCCCCCAAATTCACCACATCCGCACTCCCCTATGGGCATGAAAAACCCGCCGCCGACTCTGGTCGGCGGCGGGTTAAGGGTCACGCGAACAACACGATGCTCGCGAACTCCTCGGCCTTCAGGCTGGCGCCACCCACGAGCGCGCCGTCGACATCCGGCTGCGCCATGATCTCAGCCACGTTCGAGGCCTTCACCGAACCGCCGTACTGAATACGAATGGCCTCGGCGGTGGCCCCGTCATACAGGGCTGCCACCTCCTTGCGGATCGCCTCGCACACCTCCTGGGCGTCCTCGGGGGTTGCGACCTCCCCGGTACCGATGGCCCATACTGGCTCGTAGGCGATCACCAGCGACGCGACCTGCTCGGCGGTCAGATCCGCCAGGCAGCCTCGCACCTGCTCCAGGGCGTATTCGACGTGACGCCCCGCCTTACGGATGTCCAAGCCCTCGCCGCAGCAGATGATCGGCGTCATGCCGGCAGCCATCACCTTCTTGGCCTTAGCGTTGATCAAGGCATCGGTTTCGCCGTGGTATTCGCGGCGTTCCGAATGGCCGACCACGACATAGGACACCCCGAGCTTAGCCAGCATCTCGGCGCTGATCTCGCCCGTGTAGGCGCCGACATCGTGCTCGGAGACATTCTGGGCGCCGAGTCCCAGCGGGAACTTGTCGCCGTCGATCAGGGTCTGCACGGTACGCAGGTCCGTGAAAGGCGGGATGACCACGCAGTCAACGGTGCTGCCGTCGTACTCCTTGTCGGCGAGAGTCCAGGCCAGTTTCTGCACCAACCCCGTCGCCTCGACGTGGTTCAGGTTCATCTTCCAGTTGCCGGCCATGATCGGCTTGCGTGCCATGTCAGTTACCTTCCTTGAGAACGGCGATGCCGGGAAGGACTTTGCCCTCCATCAGCTCCAGCGACGCACCGCCGCCGGTCGAGATGTGCCCGAAGGCCTCATCGGCGAAGCCGAGGGCGCGGACCGCAGAGGCCGAGTCGCCGCCGCCAACGACGCTGATGCCCTTGACCTCAGTGAGCGCCTGTGCAACGGCACGGGTGCCGGCCTCCAAGCCAGGGATCTCGAACACGCCCATCGGGCCGTTCCAGAACACCGAGGCGGCCTCCCGGATTGCGTCGGAAAACAGCTTCTCGGTGGCGGGGCCAATGTCGAGGCCCATCTTGTCGGCGGGAATAGCATCGGCGGCCACCACATCGACCTGCCCAACGGTGCGGGCCGCGAAGTCGACGTCGGAGGCGACGCGGACATCAATCGGCAGCAGAATGCGCTTGCCGGCGGCTTCCGCGGCCTTCAAATAGCCGACGCACGCTTCGATGGAGGCATCGTCGACGAGCGACCCACCGACCCCGAGTCCCTGGGCTTTAAGGAAGGTGAAGGCCATGCCACCACCGATGATGAGCGTGTCGGCAACCTTCAGGAGGTTGTCGATGACAGCCAGTTTGTCGGCCACCTTCGCGCCGCCCAGCACCACAACGAATGGGCGCTTCGGGGCCTCGGTGAGGCCCTCCAAGACCTCAATCTCCTTAGCCACCAGCGACCCGGCCGCTGAGGGCAGCAGCTTCGCCACGTCGTAGACGGAGGCTTCCTTGCGGTGCACCACGCCGAAGCCGTTGGAGACGAAGAAGTCCCCGAAGGCGGCGTACTTGGCGGCCAGTTCTGCGCGAGCGGTCTCGTCCTTCGACTTCTCGCCCGCCTCGAACCGAACGTTCTCAAGCAGGGCGACATCGCCGTCGTTCAGGGAGGCAACGACCGCCTCGGCGGACGGACCAACCACATCCTCCGCCAGCTTAACGGGGGCGCCGAGCAGTTCCCCTAGGCGCGCGGCCACGGGGGCCAGGGAGAATTGGGGGTCTGGCGCGCCCTTCGGCCGCCCGAGGTGGGCTAGCACGACGACGCGAGCGCCAGCGGCGCGCAGTTCGTTCAGCGTGGGTAGGGCGGCGCGGATGCGGCCGTCATCGGTGATGTTCTTGTCGGCGTCGAGCGGTACGTTGAAATCGCAGCGGACGACCACGCGCTTGCCGGCGAGGTCTCCGAGTTGGGAGACAGACTTCATGGGGATCCTTTCAGGTGTGGACGCCACGGCCCCGCCCACACGAATGCAGACGGGGCCGTGGCGTCACGATCTGGCGTAAGAGAGATCAGAGCTTGCTGCCGACGAGGACGGTGAGGTCCACGAGGCGGTTGGAGTAGCCCCACTCGTTGTCGTACCAGCCGACGACCTTAACCTGGTTTCCGATGACCTTGGTCAGCGGGGCGTCGAAGGTGCAGGAAGCGGGATCGGTCTCGATGTCCTTGGAGACGATGGGCTCCTCGGTGTAGGCGAGGATCCGGCC
>JAUNKK010000188.1 GCA_030532825.1 Propionibacteriaceae bacterium | reverse complement strand
GGGTTTTCCAGCACGTTGCGCTGGATAGCCGGCGGGGTCACGGTGCCATAGAAGCCCTGCCCGATGAGTGAGGTGCGCACTTGATTGCGGGAGGCAACCGTGCGCAGCCGGTCCAGCATGGTGCCTTCGGTCACGGGCTCCCAGCTGAGCGGGTCGCGTTGCCGAAGGTGCGCAGGGATTGTCTGCTCAATGAGCTCATCAAGCGAAGAAACCCCCACCTCAGCCAGCATCTGGGCCACCTCCGGGCGGCTCGGGCCGATATGGCGTAGGTTCGCGAAGTCGTAGGCGTTATAGGTCTGCCAGGTCATCGTTTCGTCAGCCGATCAGGGCTTGGTAGGCGTCCTCGTCGAGCAACTCGTCGAGGTCTGCGATGTTGGCAGGACGGATGCGGAAGAACCACTGGGCCGCCGGGTCCTCATTGACGAGTTCGGGATGCTCCACGATCTCGGCGTTCACCGCGGTGATCACCCCATCGACGGGGGCGCAGATGCCGGAGGCCGCCTTGGAAGAGTCGATGACGACCACCTCGTCGCCCTTGGACACCTCGGTGTCCACTTCGGGCAGTTCAATGTAGACGATGTCACCCAGCTGCTCGGTGGCGTGGGCGGTGATGCCGACAGCCACCTCGGCGTCGCTGGTGTCAAGCCATTCGTGTTCGGGGGTGTACTTCAGCATGGTTCTCTCCTTAGCGTTTGTAGGACTGGGTGACAAAGGGAAGCTCGGTGACGGTCAGGGGGAGCCGTTTGCCGCGGACATCGGCGTAAACGGTGGTGCCCAGCGGTGTACCGGCGGGCAGCATGGCCATGGCGATGGGGCCCCCGACGGTGGCGCCGAAGCCGCCCGAGGTGACCTCGGCAACTGAGGTGGGGGAGTCCTCGGTGAGGAAAATGACCGCCCCGTCCCGGACGGGGGCGCGGCCCTGGGCGCGCAAACCGATGCGGAGGCGCGCTGGTCCGTCGGCTAGCTCCCGCAGGATGCGCTCAGCGCCGGGGAAGCCACCGGCACGACTGCCGCCGTCGCGGCGAATCTTGGGGATGGCCCAGCCGATGCCGGCTTCAGCGGGGGTGATGTCGGGGTTGAGGTCGTGCCCGTAGAGCGGCAGGCCCGCCTCAAGCCGCAGCGAGTCGCGGGCGCCCAGACCCGCCGGAAGCACTTCGTCTTGGGCCAGCAATTCCCGGGCGAAGCGCTCGGCCTCGGCATTGGGTATGGAGAGCTCGAAACCGTCCTCGCCCGTGTAGCCGGATCGGGAAACCCACAGGGTGACGCCCTGCCAGTCGAGGTCCACCGAGTCCATGAACTTCAACTCAGCCACCTGGGGGATGAGCCGGGCCAGGGCGTCGACGGCCTGCGGGCCCTGGAGCGCCAGCAGCGCCCGGTCTGAGATCGGCTCAACACGCACCTCGTCGAGGGTCTGCAGCAGGGCCAGATCGTGGTCGGCTCGCGCGGCGTTGACCACCAGGAACAGGTGGTTGGGGCGCCGGGCGATCATCAGGTCGTCCAGCACTCCGCCTTCGGCATTGGTGAAGATCCCGTAGCGCTGACGGCCAGGCGCCAGGCCGACGAGATTGGCCGGGATGATGGTCTCCAACGCGGCCGCGGCATCGGCGGCATCGCCAGACAGGGGGTGCAGCAGCACTTGCCCCATGTGGCTGACATCGAACAGCGACGCAGCTGCCCGCGTGTGCTTGTGTTCGGCCAGGATACCGGCGTACTGCACCGGTAACTCCCAACCTGCGAAGTCGACTAACTTGCCCCCGAGCTCCTGATGGAGTGAGTGCAATGCGGTTGTCCTCAGTGACATCTTTGGCCCTTTCCGCCGCGGCATTTCGGCCGGTGGTGGCCCCACCGGGGTGCCCCCTCTTTCGCGGTTGCCTGAGATCTTTATATCCTTCGGCGGGCCAATGGCCTCTCTCAAGAGTTCTTAAGCCGCGTGGCGGTCCTGGGGCCTGAGAGTTTCCGGGGCAGTTGCTCCTTCGGCACCGGACTAGCCGGTTCTCCCACCACGCGTTCTTCAGCATAGCGACTGTCGACTCTGTTCGGGGGATCGGGGGCGGACTCGCATGCCGGTAGGCTCCTAGCTATCGCCCGATTATTCCCAGGAGGTGACGATGAGCGGCGCGTCGGGTTACGCGAACCAGCGGGCCGCTGAGGCCGCCCTGCGGCGGCCGGGTCTCGGGATAGACGCGCTGGCGGAGATGTTCCGGAACTACCCGGAACTGCGAGCCTCGGTAGTCGCCTATGACGGGGTGTCGCCACCCCTCTTGGCCTGGATCACCGCCCAAGATGACGAGGCCGCGGCCGAGGCAACCCGGCGTCGCCTGCGGCAGCTGGCGGCACCTTCTGAGACGCCACCCGAGCCCAAGGGCTGGTTTGTCCGCTGGCTTCGTCGCGCCGCCCGGGACTAAGGCAGCCATGGTGGGGGGCGTGTGGTCACGGTGCTCCTTCGATCTTCCCCGCCCCATCCATCACGATGGCACCACCATGCCCTGCCCCGGAAGGTCTCGGGCACACTGGGGCCGTGATTCCTCCAGTGGTTTGGTTTGGGTTGGCGGCGGGGACGCAGCGCTGGCTCGGTCTGGTTGTGCCTTCTGGTTTAAGCGATTGTCATGAGTGAACCGCGTTTCTTGCCCGAGATGTTTGCTAGTGGCGTGGCGTTTAAATAGCTTTACGGTTTGGTGGGATAATGAAGCATGGCGAACAAACCAGCCCCGGCCCTGCCGCTTC
>JAUNKK010000187.1 GCA_030532825.1 Propionibacteriaceae bacterium | reverse complement strand
CCCGCGCCCTGGGCTTTCAGCTGCGACTCCATGTTGGAGAGCATGCCGCCCGGGATTTGGGAGGAGAAGATGTCGGTATCCACCAGGGTGGCGGACTCGAACTCGGCGTACTTGGGGCGCACCTTCGCGAAGTGGTCGCGGATCTTGATGAGGCGATCCATGTCGAGATCGGTGGTGTACTCGGTGCCCTCCAGCATCGCGACGAGCGACTCGGTGGGATTATGGCCGGGGCCAAGGCTCATCGACGAGATGGCCGTGTCGACCACGTCGGCACCTGCTTCGATCGCCTTCTGCAGGCTGACGAGGGTCACGCCCGTCGTGGAGTGGCAGTGAACGTTGATCTGAATGTCGCCGTAAGTGTCCTTGATGCCCTTGATGATGTCGTAGGCGGGCTGGGGCTGCAGCAACGCAGCCATGTCTTTCAGTGCGATGGACTCGGCCCCCATGTCGATGAGCTGACCGGCCAGCTTCACGTAGCCTTCGACGGTGTGCACCGGCGAAATGGTGTAGCAGATGGTGCCCTGGGCGTGCTTGCCGACCTTCTTGACCGCCTGCATGGCCCGGGCCATGTTGCGCGGGTCGTTGAGGGCATCGAAGACCCGGAAGACGTCCATGCCGTTCTCAGCGGACTTCTCAACAAACTTCTCGACGACCATGTCCTCGTAGTGGCGATAGCCGAGCAGGTTCTGGCCACGCAGCAGCATCTGCAAACGAGTGTTGGGCATCAGCTCACGGAAGGTACGCAGGCGGACCCACGGGTCTTCGTTCAGGAAGCGGATACAGGAATCGAAGGTCGCCCCACCCCAACACTCAACCGACCAGTAACCGGCCGCATCGATGTCAGCGCAGGCATCGACCATGTCTTCCAAGGCCATGCGGGTTGCCATCAAGCTTTGGTGTGCGTCCCGGAGGGCTACTTCGGTGACGCCAATCTTTCGAGGACTCATGGTCCCCATCCAACCATGTTCACCCAAACGACGGCACGTCGCCCCCCATAAAACACAGCGATTGTGACGGTTGGTCCGACCAGGCTTTGACTGGGGGTAACGCTTGAACGGTGTTCAAGCGTATCGGCCTCATACCACCGTCGCAAAGCACTGAGGTCGGAGTCGCAGGCTCCATCCCCACGGATCTGTCGCGCTTCCCGGCCATCTTCGAGAGTATGGCAACGTGACCTCTGTCCCGACGGCCTTCCCACTCCTCCCCCGCGCCCGATCCTGGTGGCCCCAACTGCGTACCGCCGCCGCCACAAAACCCCGATTTATCGGTCTAGACGCCGCCCACGGCCTGACGGTCATCGGTATGGCGATCGTCCACTCCATCGTCATCCTAGCTTGGGGCACCGCCCCCGAGGCACTACTAGGCATCGCCCATGGGCGCGCATCCATCCTGTTCGCCACCATCGCAGGGGTCTCCCTGACGCTGCTGAGCGGCGGCCCGAGCCGTCTAGAGGGTATCGCGCTGCTGCGGGCCCGAATGGCGCTCCTGGGGCAGTCTATCGTCCTGCTGTTCATCGCAGACTTCCTCACGTTCTTCCCCAGCGGGGTGGCCGTGATTCTGGCATCGTACGCCTTCTGGCTTCATGCTCGCGCTTCCCGCCCTGCGCTGGCGCCCCCACACCCTCCTGATCGTTGCCGCCCTGCTGGCCGCGACGGGGCAGTTGCTGGCGACGGCGCGCCCATGTGGGCCCCGGCCTGGGGGCAGGCCACGTCGCCGCTGAGGAACTCTTTCATACCCGACCTGCTGGCGGTGTCTACCTATCCCGCGTTCATCTGGATGGGGTTTGTGTTCGCGGGCATAGCTATCGGCCGCTGCGGCCTAGCCAACACCCGCGCACTGAAACGCTTCCTGTCGGCCGGTCTGGCACTGTTCGTCACCTTCGCCGCCCCGTTCGTCATCCAGGACCAATCCCGGCCTGCCTGTTCGGCTCCACCCTCCCCCTCTGCCCAGGAGTGAGGAGACGACCTGC
Source organism: Propionibacteriaceae bacterium (assembly GCA_030532825.1). Classification (GTDB taxonomy): domain Bacteria; phylum Actinomycetota; class Actinomycetes; order Propionibacteriales; family Propionibacteriaceae; genus Arachnia. The sequence continues at coordinate 857 of JAUNKK010000187.1, read as the reverse complement.
TATCGCCCGGAGACCGATCAACTCTATCGATGCCCGATGTCCGAGTACGACACCACGATTGAACGGCTCACCGAGGAAGAATGGTGGCGCTTCTCCGAACTACTGGACCAGAAGGCCGGAGGCAAGTATGAGATCAAGGGGACCGGCAGCTTCGACTGGGCGAAGACCATCTGGTCCTTCAGCCCCCACTCTGGGTCGCTATTTGAAGCCTTCTCCTCAGGGGGTTCGCCCTGGCTGTGATCGCCGGCCTCATCCTGCTGGGCCGCCTTCCCTGGGCACGCTGGGCATTGCTCCCCCTCGCGGGGATCGGCGCGATATCCCTGACGGCCTACTCGGCCCGCATCATCGTCCTGTCGTTGCTGCACCCCAATCCCGTTGAGGTAGACCAAGCGGGCATTGGCGGCTGGCTAGTGCTGGACCTAATGGTGGCGGGCGCATCCTGGCAACTCATCTTCACGTCTGGCCCCTTGGAGCAGATTACCGGCGCCGTCGCCGACCGACTGGCAGGCAAACCGGCAGCACCCGATCCGACATAACCACAGATAGCGGGTCGGGACAGATAGTGGGTCGGAGCGCTAAAGACGCCCCAACCCACTATACAGTTCACTTTCCTGTGAACTTGTCCTTCAAGTCCTCGACCTTGTCGACGACTGCGCCGGCGGCGTCGGTCGCCTTCTCCTTCACTGCATCGGCCACTTGCCCCAAGCCACCCCGGACGCGGTCCTGCTGGCCTTCCTGGCGGAGGTCGTCGTCACCAACGGCCTTGCCGATGCCTTCCTTAGCCTTGCCCACCGCGTCCTGGAACTTGTCGTCGATTCCCATGTCCAGCCTCCTTCTGATTAGTCACGGTAGCTGTT
>JAUNKK010000186.1 GCA_030532825.1 Propionibacteriaceae bacterium | reverse complement strand
AAAACCTGTGAGGCACGGACCCCCACTTGCCGGGGACCTTGTATGAGTCTCGTCGGACTGTGGCAACTGGTCAACGACCGGCTAAACTACTTCATCACTCCGACCAAGAAACCCGCCAGTTGAGCCTCTGACAACACCGACCGCCGTAAACGTCTCTACGACCAGCGACTGAAGTGCTTGGCGTTTCGTGGGCAGTGGTGAAAAGGGACTGAGCGCGATGCCTGGCGGATCAGCGCAATAGATAGACAGCGGAGGCGATGGTCAGGGCGATGATGATGCGGGTGAACCAGAGTTCCGCCATGTGTTTGATGACCGCGCGGCCGAGCCAGGTGCCCAGCAAGGTGACGGGGGCCAGAATCGCCAGGGGAAGCAGCATGTCGACGCTGAGCAGACCGAGGCTTAAGGAAAACGGAAGTTTGGCGACGTTGACCAGGAAGAAGAACCAGGCCTGCGTTCCCAGAAAGCGCAGCATGTCGAAGCGAGCGGCAAGGAAATACAACGTCATGACGGGGCCGCCGGCGTTGGCGGCCATCGTCGTGAAGCCTCCGAGCACCCCGTATCCCGCGCGTGCCCACGGGCCTTGGCCCGCCCCGTCGAGGCCTTTGACGCGACCCCACAGGGTCAGGGCGGTTAGAACCAAGAGGATCACGCCGATGGTGCGTCGCATGGTGGTGTTGTCAGCGAAGGCCAGGAATCCCGCGCCGAGCGCTAGACCGACCAGCACCGTCGGGACGAGGCGCTTGAGGGTCTGAAAGTCGCATTCCTTGCGGTAGGCCCAGATGGCCACGAGATCCCCGACGAGCAGCAACACCAGCAGTACGGCGGTGGACTCGCGTGCGGGCAATACGGAGGCATACATCGCGACCACCAGGGTCGCCAGCCCGGGCAAAGCGGTCTTTGCGACCCCGACCAGCAAGGCCCCAGCGATGAGGACAACCCACACCAGAGTGGTCAGTTCAGTCACCGCCCAAGGGTAACGCCACCGGGCAGCCGGAGCATTAGGCCGGGTGGAAGGAGGCCGCTGGCTGATTGGTGAAGCGGCTGTAATGGCCCTGGAATAGGGCGTCGATCTTATCCAGCTGGCCGTTGCGGTGTTTCAAGATGTGAAAAGCTGCCTGGCCGCGCTCCTCATCGCTGGGGTTTTGCGTGTAGAGCTCGGGCCGGTGCAGCATGATGACGATGTCCGCATCCTGCTCTAGCGACCCCGATTCGCGCAGGTCCGCCAGCTGCGGGACGCCGTCCTTGCGCTGCTCCGCGTTGCGGCTGAGCTGCGACAGCGCGATGACGGGCACCTCCAGCTCCTTGGCCAGCAGCTTGATCTGCCGGGAGAACTCGGATACCTCCAGTTGCCGCGACTCCACCTTTTTACCCGAGGACATCAGCTGCAGGTAATCGATGCAGATGAGTTGCAGGTTGTTGCGTTGCTTGAGGCGACGGGCCTTGGAGCGGATCTCCATCATGGTGAGGTTGGGGGAATCATCGATGAAGAACGGCTTGTCGTTCATGAGGACGGAGCGGTCGGTGATGCGCTGCCAGTCGTTTTCATCCATGCGGCCGCCGCGGATCTTCTGCAGCGGCACCGAGGCCTCCGCGCTCAACACCTTCATGACGATCTCCGTGCGGCTCATCTCCAGCGAGAAGAACACCGTCGCTAAATCGTGATGGATGGCGGCCGAGCGGCACACATCCAAGGCGAACGTCGACTTCCCAACACCAGGCCGGGCCGCGACGATGACCATCTGGCCCGGGTGCAGGCCGTTGGTGAGCGCGTCCAATTCCGTGAAGCCCGTCGGAACCCCGGAAAGGGCGTCGCCGGAGTTGGCGATGGCCTCCATCTCGTCGAAGGTGGGTTCCATCAGCTCATTGAGCGACTTGTAATCCTCGCTGGTCTTGGCGCCTGTCACGTCAAAGAGGGCCTGCTGGGCTTCGTCGACGATCTTGTCCACATCCCCCTGGCCCTGATAGCCGAGCTGCGCGATGCGAATGGAGGCGTTGACGAGCCGCCGCAGGATGGCCTTTTCCCGCACGATCTCGGCGTAGTACCCGGCGTTGGCGGCGATGGAGATGCTGGCCAGCAGGTCGTGCAAGTACACGGCCCCGCCGACCCGCTGCAGGTCGCCGCTGCGGCCCAGCTCGGCGGCGACGGTGATGGGGTCGGCGGGCTCACCTCGACCGTAGAGGTTGACCACGGACTCAAAGATGGTCTCGTGCTTGGGTTGGTAAAAATCCGTGCCGCGCAGCACCTCGACGACGTCCGAGATGGCGTCCTTGCTCATCATCATGGCCCCGAGCACGCTTTGCTCCGCCTGGAGGTCCTGGGGTGGGGTGCGCCCGACCGACTCCGCGGCGTATTCCTCCGACATCTCACCCCTTCGCTCGAATCCAGCCGCCCGCCCCAGGCGTGTCCTGGGTGGGGACCATCAATGTAGCGATCGCCCACGACAGTTTTTGCCACCTTCACGTTCAGCTGTGGAAAACTCTGTGAATTGTTGTGGAGAGCCGGTGGACGCGGAACGCGACGGCGGTCGGCCGATGGTGGAAAACCGTCAGGATCGTTATCAAACCGTTACCTTGCCCAAAAATAGGACGAAACGGGATGGCTTTTCCTCAAGAACCCTGGGGATAACTGTGGATAACCCAGGGGGTGGCTGAAAGTGAGTCCGGCTCTCCTTGCGGGATGGCGCTGGGTTTTTACCCCAGGGGGGTATAGTGACTGTCGTGGAGAACCAACACGAGGGTGGCCAGACCCACGGCTATACGGCGGACAAGCAGGCCTACCTGCGTCGGCTGCGCCTCATCGAAGGCCAAGCCCGCGGGATCGCCCGCATGGTGGAGCAGGACG
>JAUNKK010000185.1 GCA_030532825.1 Propionibacteriaceae bacterium | reverse complement strand
TGGTGTGGATGATGGCGGCGATCACGTTCGGCATGAGCATTGCCCAGTCGGTCGTGGAGGAGAAGCAGACGCGAATCGTCGAGATTCTGGTGTCCAGTGTGTCGTCGAAGGCGCTACTGACCGGGAAGATCCTCGGCAACTCGATCGCGGCCATGGCGCAGATCATCCTGATCATCGCGACCGTCGTACTCGGCGCATCAATCAACGGCGACATCATCCCCCTCGACAAACTGGCCGGCCCCATCGGCTGGTTCACGATCCTGTTCATCTTCGGCTTCGTGATGATTGCATCGCTATATGCGGCAGCCGCAGCCCTGGCCTCCCGCACCGAGGATCTCAACAACACCGTCCAACCGCTGATATGGCTTGTCATGCTCCCCTACTTCGGTGTCATCTTCGCCGGCACCAACCAGGTTGCGATGCAGGTCATGGCCCTGTTCCCGCTCACCTCCGCAGTGGCCGCCCCGATTCGCATCTTCCAGGGCGACAGCCCGGTGTGGGAGCCGTTCGCGGCGATGGTGATCCTGATTGCGACGACGGTGGCGGTCATCGTCCTGGCGGGCAAGATCTACGACCGCGGCCTCCTGCAAACCGGCAAGCCCATGAAATGGCGTGAGGCTTTGAAGGCCGAGGCCTGAGGAAGCCCGCTCGGTGGGGGTCGCTTGGCGGCTCCCGCCGTTCCCCTCCCCCTACAGCACAGCACCCGGACGGTACGCGGCCGCATCCGGGTGCTGTGCCGTGAGCTGAGCGACGGCATCGGCGATCCGCACCACCTGCGTCCCGGCGGTGCCCGTCAGCTCCAGCGGATTGGTGATCAGCGCGCCCAGTTCATCCCGGCTCAGGCCAAGGCGAGGGTCGGCGGCTAGGCGGTCGAGCAGGTCGTTGGCTTTCAGCCCTTGCCGCATCTCCAAGGCGACGGCGACGGCGTGCTCTTTGATGGCTTCGTGGGCTTCCTCGCGGCCGATGCCCTTGCGAACCGCCGCCATCAGCACCTTGGTGGTGGTGAGGAACGGCAGATAGCGATCCAGCTCGGCGGCGATCACGTCAGGAAAGGCGCCGAAGTCGCCCAGGACGGTGAGGAAGGTCTCGAACAGCCCGTCGAGGGCGAAGAACGCGTCCGGCAACGCGACCCGCCGCACCACAGAGCACGAGACGTCACCCTCATTCCACTGATCGCCGGCCAACTCCCCCACCATCGCGACGTAGCCGCGGAGAACCACCGCTAGGCCGTTGACGCGCTCACACGAGCGGGTGTTCATCTTGTGGGGCATGGCCGACGAGCCGACCTGCCCCTCCTTGAAACCCTCCGTCACCAATTCCAGCCCGGCCATGAGGCGGATGGTCGTCGCTACATTCGACGGGGCGGCCGCCGTCTGCGCCAAGGCAGTGACGACATCGTAGTCGAGGCTGCGAGGATAAACCTGCCCGGTCGACGTGAGGACCTGGCTGAAACCCAACTCCCCCATGACGCGACGCTCCAGGTCCGCCAGCTTGTCGACGTCACCGCCCAGCAGGTCGAGCATGTCCTGGGCCGTGCCGACGGGCCCCTTGATGCCACGCGCTGGGTAGCGGGCGATGAGTTCGTCGAGGCGGCGATAGGCCATGAGCAGTTCGTCGGCGGCAGTGGCGAAGCGCTTGCCGAGGGTGGTGATCTGCGCTGCGACATTGTGGGAGCGGCCGGTGAGCGGCTGCTCAGCCCAAGCGCTGGCGAGCCGGGCGAGGTTCGCCAGCGCAGCGACGACACGCTCGCGGACGATCCGCAGGGACTCACGCACCTGGTACTGCTCGATATTCTCGGTCAGGTCGCGGGAGGTCATGCCCTTGTGGATGTGTTCGTGCCCGGCCAGCGCGTTGAACTCCTCAATGCGGGCTTTGACGTCGTGGCGGGTGATGCGCTCCCGGGCAGCGATGGACTCAAGATCCACCCGGTCAATGACGGCCTCGTAGTCGCGGATCACGGCGTCCGCGTCGGCACCGCCGAAGTCGACGCCGAGGTCACGTTGGGCTCGCAACACGGCCAGCCACAGTCGCCGCTCGGCGATGACCTTCGCCTCGGGCGCCCAGATGGCGCGGATCTGCTGGGAGGCGTACCGGGTGGCCAGGACATTGGGAACCGTCATGGCGGCACTCTATCCACCTATCTGCCCGGCTGCCTCATAACGCGAGGGCGAGCCGTAGCCCGGCGTCCACCCGCAACATGAGGTCACTCGGCAGGACCCCGATTCGCTGATCGAAACGGCGACGATCCACAACCACGACCTGGGAGACGTCGACCACCGACGCCTTCGGCAATCCGGCCTCCCCAACTCCGAGCTCAACATTGCCGGGGCTGGAAGCCAACCTCAGGTTACTCGTAATGGGCACAACCACAGCCGTGGCGATGCGGGACCGGTTGAAGCGATCAGATGATACGACCAGCGCGGGACGCCGGTATCCGGGTTCTGACCCCAGGGGCTCGCCGAAGTCAACCCACCAGACTTCACCGCGCCTCACCACTGCCATGCGCCAGAGTCAATGAGGGCACGCCCGCTGGAAACAACCGGTTCAGTTCCCAATTCATCTGCGAGCGCATCGAGCGCCGACGTGACGGGGTCGTCCTCCAGCTGCTCCATGTACGCGCGAACGGCTTCCGTGTATAGGTGCGAGCGAGTCCAACCACGGGCCTTGGCAACCCTCTCTGCCTGTTCAAAGATAGGATCAGGGATCGATACGGCGGTCTTCACGACATCGAGTATAACTTGGTATAACTCACCCGACGCTATGCCGTTTCTCAGCCCACGATAACCGGACGTCATGCGGGTTTCGCCGGGCCGGGCCCTCCAAGGATCGGCAGCACTCAGCCGACGGACCTCTGGGGCGGCTAGTGGGGGATGCCGATGTCTGAGCGGTGGAAGCCGTCGGGGAACCGGACCTGGG
>JAUNKK010000184.1 GCA_030532825.1 Propionibacteriaceae bacterium | reverse complement strand
GGTGAAGATCACCGTCACGGCCACGCCGGCCAGCGGCTACACCATCTCGGCTGACAACCTGCCGGAAGGCTGGAAGCTCAACCAGGATGGTACGGCTACCTACACCAAGACGCTGACCCAGGCCACGTGCGAGACCCCGAAGAAGCCGGGTCCGCCGAAGACGGGCGCGTGATCTGTCGGCTCGATCCTGAACTGAAAACCTCTTTCCCCTAGGCGGGGCCCGGCTACGGCCGGGCCCCGTTTCGCATATGTAGCGGCTACAGTGCGCCACATGCGCAGTATTGGCAGGATCCTGGTGGCGGCCCGGCAGCTGTGGCCTCTCTATGTTGGCGTGGTCATCGGGGCCATCGCTATTTCGGCCACCACGTTGCTGGTGCCGTTCATCATCGCCCGCGCCACCGACACCGTCGTAGGCATGGTTCAAGGTGGGCCGGGGACCATCGGGGGGTTGCTGTGGCTGGCCCTGTGGCTGCTAGCGGCGAGCCTGGCTAATTCCATTCTGACGAACGTCACCGGATATTGGGGTGACGTCCTGGCAGCGCGACTGCGGGTGATTCTCTCGCAGCGATATTTCGACAAACTGCTGCGGCTGCCGCTGCGCTACTACGACGACGAACTGACGGGCACCATCATCTCCCGGTTAAACCGCTCGATCACCGCTATCACCGACTTCCTCAAGACCTTCGCTAACGCCTTCTTCCCGCTACTGCTCACGATCGGGGCGGTGCTGGTGATCTCGGTGATCTACTCGCCCTGGCTCGCGGTGCTGCTCATCGTCATATACCCGGCGTTCGTATGGTTGACGACGCTGACCTCGAAGCGCTGGCAGACCTGGGAACATGCCAAGAACGCAGCCTACGATTCCGCGGGCGGCCGGTTCGCGGAGGTCATCGGGCAGATGCGCGTGGTCAAGTCGTTCCTGGCTGAGCGCCACGAATACGAGCGGTTCTCACGCCTGTATGAGAGCACCGCCGTGACCACCCGGGCCCAGTCGCGGTTCTGGCATCGCATGGACACGGCCCGGCGTGCCGTCCTAGATCTGGTGTTCTTCGCCATCTACGCCATCCTCTTTGTGCAGACCGCCCAAGGGGTATACAGCATCGGCATCATGGTGCTGCTGATCCAGCTAGTGAACATGGCGCGCGAACCCGTTGCCTCCATGAGCTGGCTTGTCGACACCAGCCAGCGCGCCATAGCCGGTAGCCGCGAGTACTTCGCGGTGATGGATCAACCCGACGAACCTCTGAACGCAATGGAGGCCGCCGCATTCCAGCGTTCCTGGCCTCTGAGCGACCCCGTCGTCGAACTGGACGCCGTGAGCTTTGGATATGGTGAGGACTCCGGCATGGTCCTGAGCGACATCAACTTAACGATCGCCCGCGGCGAACGTATCGCCTTCGTCGGTGAATCGGGCGGTGGGAAAACCACGCTCGTGAACCTCATCATGAAGCTCTACCCCGTCACCACGGGGCAGATCCGCATCTATGGCGAGCCGATCAACGACATCCCTGTCACAGCTCTGCGACGTGAGATCGGGGCCGTGTTCCAGGATGCTTCTTTGTTCAGTGGGACTATCCGGGAGAACCTGGCCTACGGGCGGGAGGCGACTGACGAGGAACTGGCTGAGGCGACCCGCCGCGCTAACGCCGCGGGGTTTATCCGGAAATTACCTCTTGGCCTCGACACGGAAATCGGAGAGCGGGGCATCAAGCTGTCGGGTGGGCAGAAGCAGCGGATCTCCGTGGCTCGTGCGCTGCTGAAGGATGCCCCCATTCTCATCCTCGACGAGGCAACCAGCTCCCTCGACACCAAAGCCGAGCGGGCCGTCCAGGCGGGACTGGACGAGCTGATGGCGGGGCGAACCACCCTGATTATCGCCCACCGGCTGTCGACGATCTCTACGGTGGATCGGATCGTGACGCTCAAGGACGGGCGGATTGATGAGGTGGGTACACCCGCTCAGCTGGCCATGACTGGAGGCATCTACGCTGAACTGCTGGCGCTGCAAGGGTCCTCCCGGAAGGCCGATAAGGCGAAACTCTTGCGCTACGACATCACACACTGAGCTAGGACTAGATAGGCTCGGGCCTGGGGGCGGACGCCAGACGGTGGGAGACGGGCGAAAGGAACCACATGACCAAGACCAGGCACAAGGTCGCGGCAGCGGGCGAAGGAGATGGCCCGGAAGGCTCCCGGGGGAATGCCTGCGGACCCACGGCGGGGACACCCGCCCAAGGGGCCGCATGACCTCCCCGTGGCAGGAGCTGATCGAGGCCACCAACTGGGACGAGTTGGAGCACGCCTACGGGAAGGCGACGGGGACGGCCGCCGATTTGCTGGCCCTCACGGATCCAGAGGAGTGCGCCTACGCCTTCGACCAGCTGTCCATCTCCGTGCTGCATCAGGGTTCGCTGTATTCGGCAACTTTCCCGGCAATCCTCGTCGTGGCGCACATGGCCGCGGCGCGCGTCGCCGACGTGGAGTCAGCCTTTGCGCTACTGGAGGAGTTCGCCGAAAGCGTCGTGGTTCTGTCCGAACGCAGCTCCCATCACGCCGTCGCTCACCACACGCTCGCCGAGTTGCAGCTGATCCTGCTGCCCCTGATCGCCGGCGACGATGGCGCCGCGGCCCAGGCCACCGCACTCCAGGGGATCACGGGACGGCTGGCGCCAGGCGCTGGACAGGCGCTGCAGGAGCGGGCGCGCAGGCTCCCCACGGACGACATCGCCCTGGCCGCGGTAGGAGCGTTAGCTCGCGTGGGGGAGCGCCCCCAGGATCTCCCCCAGGACTGGCGCTTCGACCTCATCGTGGCTTGGCTGCGCATGCTCCGGGGCGAAGAGACGGAACCCGACATCGACTTGGTAGCTGCCCGCTGGGAGGAACTGCGGTCCGTGCGGGCTGCCATCGATCCCCACTCTCA
>JAUNKK010000183.1 GCA_030532825.1 Propionibacteriaceae bacterium | reverse complement strand
AGGGCTGCCCAGTGCTGGTGGAAGGAGTCGGTGTCGGTAGTGGTGAGTAGTTGGCGGACGTGTTCCTTGATGCCCCAGGCGATGGCTAGTTCGATGTCGGTGTTGAGGACCTCGTCGAGCCGGGTGCGTTGTCGGGGGGTGAGACGATCCCCAGCGGCGAGCAGCAGCTGGCGATAGCGCCAGGGTGTGTCGGTCGCCCGCGGCGGCCCCAGGCTTCCCAGGCGCGGCGGCGGCGTACGGTGGTGACCATCTCGTTGGCTAGACGGACCACGTGCCAGTGGTCCACGCTGATCCGTGTTCGAGGCAGCACCTGGCGGATCGCGGCGCGGAACTCGGCTGACATGTCGATCGCGACGTACTCGATGCGGTGGCGCCACCACCGCGGTCGTTGCAGCAGCCAGGTCTTGACCGCTTGGCCGCGGGGACCATCGATGATGTCAAGGATGGCGCCGGTGTCCAGATCGGTCAGGATCACCGACCACGGCTGGACCCGGCGCGTCGACCCGTCTTCCCCGCGGACGTAGCGCACCCGGCGGAACCGGTGTTCATCGACACCAAGACGGTGTACCAGGCGCTGCGGGTCCGGGCTGGTCAGGTCGATCGTGTCCGTGAGCAGGTTCATCACGGTAGGCCAGGACAGATCATGGTGTGCCGCGACAGCCGACACTGCTCGCGGCTCGGCCCGCAGCTGAGCGATCACCCGCCCCGCCAGGCGAGTGGTCAACCGGGCCCGAGCAGGCAACTGGTCAGTAACCTCGGTGAACGTACGCCGACCACAAAGCTCCTCGGCGCAGACGTAGCGGCGTTTACGCACCCGCACGGTCACCAGCTCTCCGCCACACTCCACATCCTTGACCTGCTGCACCGGCCGGGCCTGCACCCGAGACGACACAACCCCGCACTCCGGGCAAGCGCTCTCCCTGGCCACCGTCTCGACAAGCACTTCCCGCCGCTGCGGACCACGAACTACCGACAGCACACGGTAACCGGGCAAATCGAACAAGATCGACGCCGCATCAGCGCCATGCGTAAGCTGGAACACGCTCGTGGTCCTCCCACCTGGATGCCTTGACAACACCCATGCTGGCGCAGGACCACGAGCCCTCACATCACAGCCCCACCACGCTCAACCTCGAAGAGCCGGTATTGGCTGGTTTCGGATGTGGCGGCGTCGCCGGTGGTAATCGTTGCAAAAAGAACCATTCCGGTGATTGAGACCAACACCTACACCCAGAAACTAGGATCATTCCAGGTGGTGAAAACCGCCACCGGAGCCCCGGGTGTGGAGGATAAGGAGTTCTCCTTTGATTACGTCTGTGGTGATGTCACTGGTTCGGTGAGTGCGAAGGGTGATGGTGTTGCTGTTGGTGCTGGTCGGGAGTTTCCGGTGGGTACCCAGTGCACGGTGACTGAGGATGCGGCATCGGCTGCGGTGGCTGGGTATGACCTGGCAGTTCCTGCGGCTCAGACGATCACGATCGCCGAGGCGCCCACGGTGGTTGAGGCTGCTTTCACCAACACCTACACCCAAAAGCTGGTTTCCGCTGGCGGCTACGTGTGGTATGACGCCAACAAGGACGGCCAGCAGGGCAGCGACGAAAAACTGGCCCAAGGCGTCACCGTCACCCTGCTCAATGCTGATGGCACAGTCGTCGCCCAGACGGTGACGGATGCCGACGGGCAGTACTGGTTCAAGGACCTGGTGCCGGGCGCGGAGTACACCCTGAAGTTCGACAAACTCAACGGCTTCGAATGGACCGTCCAGAATCAGGGCGACGACACAACCGACTCCGACGCGGACGCCTCGGGGGTGGCCAAATTCACCGCCCCGGCCGACGGCAAGAACGAGGTAGGGGCAGGAGCCACGGACCTCACCAGCCTGGACGCAGGCCTGGTGGAAATCGAGACTCCGGAGCCAACCCCCGACCCGACGACTCCCACCGCTGAGCCGACGACCCCGGAGCCCACGCCGACGACGCCAGCTCCGACGGCGGGCCCAACTGGGTCAACCCCGACGGTGAGCCCAACTGGGCCGACTCCGACGGCCAGCCCGACGAGCCAGAGGCCAATGGTTGGTCCGATCACGCCGGTGCCGACGGGCTCGACCATTCCTTCGGTGGCTCCGACCAAGCCCGTGCCACCGCCGAAACCGGTCAGGCCAGGACTGCCGAAGACCGGTCACTGACCGCGAGACCCAAATGGGGGCCAGGAGAACTCCTGGCCCCCATTGTTTTGCAATCCGAATTCCTGCTGGTCAAGAGGTCTAGGTGCCGGCGCGCACCTGCCGCAGCGAAACCCGCAATGCGGGTGACGCCGTGAGTAGAAAAGACACGATCACCAATGGCGTGCCGACCGTCAGGCACTCCGGGAAGCAATGGTTCTACCTGCAGCCAAGCCTTCCCGCGACGGCAGCGGACCGCGACATCCACAAGCCGCCGGAGCCGTGACCGCGCCGCCCCCGAAAATGCCGGTGGCCCGCCCCTGTGATGAGGGACGGGCCACCGGAGATTAGCCGCTCTCAGGCGTCGGCGTGGAGCCTCTTGTTCAGAACCTCCAGCAGGTCCACCGCGGCCTCCGGGATGTTGGTGCCGGGCGGGTAGATGGCGTCGGCGCCGTTCTCGCGGAGCTCGGCGAAGTCCTGGCTCGGGATCACGCCGCCCACGACCACCATGATGTCCTCACGACCCAGCTTGTCCAGCTCCTTGCGCAGCTCGGGCACCAAGGTGAGGTGACCGGCCGCCAACGAGGAGGCGCCAACGACATGGACGTCGGATTCGACGGCCTGCCGCGCGACCTCCTCCGGGGTCTGGAACAGCGGGCCGACATCGACATCCATGCCCAGATCGGCGTAGGCAGTGGCGATGACCTTCTGGCCGCGGTCGTGGCCGTCCTGGCCCATCTTCGCGATGAGGATGCGGGGACGACGCCCCTCCTCCTTCT
>JAUNKK010000182.1 GCA_030532825.1 Propionibacteriaceae bacterium | reverse complement strand
CGGATCGCCCGGACGAGGGCAAGGTCGAGGTGCTCGGCGTACGGATGAACGAGACAAACGCCGAGATCCGCCGCAACGTCGCCACTGTGATCGATGACCTCGACTTCTTCCCGGACCTGTCGGTGGTCGAGCACCTCGACCTGCTGGCCCGGGCGCACGGGCTGGCCGACCCCGATGACCTCGTCGACGAGGTGCTGGAGGAGGTGCAGCTTGTCCCTCAGGCCGGGCAGCTGCCCTCGACGCTCTCCTCCGGGCAGCGGCGTCGCTTGGCCCTAGCTACAGCCTTCGTGCGGCCCCGGCGGCTGCTGGTGCTGGATGAACCCGAGCAACGCCTGGACGTCGAGGGCGTCGAGTGGTTGGGCAAGCGTCTCAGGGAGGAGTTGCAGGACGGCCTGGCCATCGTGCTGGCGAGCCACGAGCCGAGCCTGCTGGCCGCTATCGGGGCCCGGGAGGTTCAGCTGGGGGCGCGCCGATGAGCGACCGTTTCGGGCCTATCGGCCAAGTGGACGAGGCCCAGCTGCGGCTCTTGGTGCGCGACTGGCGGCGGGGTCGCGCGGACCGGAACCTGCTGCAGGCCTTCCAGGACGCCTATGTGATGGTCTTCGGGGTCCTGCTGATCGGTGCCATGCTGGTCAGCTCCATTATGCAGGCGCAGCGCTCGGCGGCCGGGTGTGATGCGCAAGCCTGTCTCGCCGCCCGTGACCTCCTGCCATGGGCGGCGACGGCGGGCTTCCTGGCGCTGGCACTCGTCGCGGCCCGGATGTTTGGCCCCGTCGTTGCCTCCGCGGCCGAGGGTTTCTGGATCATGGACGGCGACGTGGACCGCCGCCGCCTGCTGACGGGGCGGCTCGTGGGCGCCGTGCTCATCGCGTTGGTTTTCGGCGCCGCGCTGGGCGCGCTCGTCGCAGCGCTGGTGGGCGGCAGCGGAATCGAGATCGCCGTGTGGGCGCTTGCCTCGGGGTTCGGCTGCTTCGGCTTGGTGGCCTTCGCAGCTGCCGAGCAGGGGGTCGAGCGCCGCTGGGTGACCACGCTTGTGCTGTGGCTGGTCGGCGGCTTGGCCTTCGTGGCGCTGATGATCCTCATCGGGATCGCCGCCGGGTGGTTGCCCGTCGAACCCGTCCAAACCTTGAGCGCGGAGTTTGCCTGGGTGGTGGCGGGTGGCGGCCTGCTGCTAGGGCTCGTCTGCTTCTTTCCAGCCTGGCGTCGGCTGCGGTACCTGCGGCGTCAGCGCCTGACCTCGGGATCCTCGCTGTTGGCGGGCATGCAGGGTGCGGCGTTCGCGCTGGATTTGGCGTTGGTGCGGGATATCCTCGTCGAGCACCAGGCACGGATCAAGGGCCACGTTCGCCGCCCGACCCGCGGCGTGGGCCGCGGCACCCTGGCCATCGTGATGCGCGACGTGCAGCGGCTGTGGCGCAACCCGCGACCCCTGCTGTTCTGGCTGGCCTCCATGATGGTGCCCTATGCCATCCAGGCCCTCGGGGCCGAGGTCATGAACCCCTCGATTTCAGCCTTAGTGCTGATGTGCACGCTCATCGGGTTCTGCAACACCTTGCGGGTGCTGACCCGTACCCCGGGCCTCCAGCGCTGTTTCCCGTTCTCGACGGGCGAGGTCAAGCAGGCAGCCATGGTGGTGCCGGCGGTGCTCGCGCTCATCTGGTCTCTGGCGACGATGCCCGCCTTCGGGGGGCTCCTCGGGGGTGGGGGAGACCTGGTGACCGGCTTCTCGTCGTCGTTCATCACGGCGATCGCCGGGCTGCTGGCGGCCGTACGCTGGGTCAGCGCCAAGCCGCCGAACTACGGCGGCCCCATGGTCGCCGTCGGGTTTGGCGCCATGCCGCCCGGGATGATGTTTGCCCTCCTGCGAGGGGTGGACATCGTGGCGCTGATCACCCTGCCGCTGATCCTGGGCTGGCCCACCTGGCTGGCGCTGGCGATCGCCATGGTGACCTTCCTGGTGCTGCGCTCCGGCATATCCCAGGAATCGCTGCTGGAGCAGCGGGAGGAACAGCAGCGGCTCCTGGAAGAGGAACGCGCCAGGCGCGCCGGCGGGGGCAGCGGCAAACCCAAGGTGAAGGTGCAACGTCGCCGCTAGTCCCGCCCCTCAAGCGACAAGGCAGGGTAGCCATCCCTGGGTCGATTTGCGTAGGCTATGGTTACGTTAATCGAGCTGGAAGGTGGGTACGGATGACCACATCGCCGCAGGTCTCCGGGGACATCACGGCTGTCGAGCGCGCTCAGTTGCTGGCGCGCCGCATGTTGGCAGGCGGCGCAGCCTGCTCCGTTGTCGCCTGGCGCCTCGACAGCCAATACGACTTCGTGGCCCACGGCCTGACGGCGGGCGGCGACCTCGTCGTCGCGCTCCGGCCCGACGGCGACTGCCCGTTGTCGGCGATGCCAGCCGGGCACGGTGCCATGGTCCGCCTAGATCTGATCCGGCACAGCCACGAGGTGATGCTGTCGGCCATTGCCGCCTCGGCTCACCTGCTGGGTGAGTTTGTGCTCCTGGCGGGCTGTGAGGTGGCCCAGCTCGTCTCCCAGGGCCAACTGCCCGAGCGGGTGGCCGAGTTGGCCCAGCTGCCCGGGACCCGGGTTGGGGTGGTGGAAACCGATCGCGTGCTCATTCACGACCACAGTGGCGTGACCCCGCTGTCCTGGCAGGAAGTGATGGCGGCGCCGACGAGCCAGCTGCCGGACGACTTTGAGGCCCACGCCGCAGTGGCCGAGTTGGGCGTGGATGTTTTGTTCCGCTTGTGCCAGGCGGTGGCCGGGGGAGCGCTTCCCGGGAGGGCGACGGTGCGGCCGAGCGCGCCGATCGTCTGCGGCCATCTGCTGGGTAAGGTGTTCTGCATCGACGTCAACCCGGCGGGGGTGACCCTTATGCACATTGATGAGCATGAGACGGTCACGGCCTTCGCGGCTTTCGAGGACCGCCCAGCAACCGCGGCCGACTTGTCGGCTGAGCTGCAGCGCCTCGTCGCGGGCTTGGGGCCGGTGCGCCCATAGCGCATCTGACGGCTGGCC
>JAUNKK010000037.1:22858-26172 GCA_030532825.1 Propionibacteriaceae bacterium | reverse complement strand
ACGACCGACTGGGCAATGCTCATGCCGAACGTGATCGCCGCCATCATCCACACCATGCCGAAGCCGAGTCGCAGCACGTAGAGGATTCCAGGATGGGGCGCGTTGGGATTGAGGATCTCGACCTCCGGTGTCACCGACAGGGCGTTGAGCAGCGACGTCGGCAGATCCTTCTCCACGACGACCTTCATTCCGGTGAGGTTGGTGGAGTCGGCGACGACGGCGGCCGTGACCTCTCCCGAGGCGGCCAGTTCCCGGGCGGCCGCGTCATCGGCGACCTCCTTGACTGTGAGGTCAGGGATTTTCTCAAGCGTGGTTGCGATTTGCCCTGAGGCGGCGACGGTGCTATCGCCCGTCATCAGCTTGCCGAGCTGCGGCGCGAAGACCATCAGCGCCAGGAAGACGGCCATCGTGATGAAGGTCGAGATCAGAAACGACTTCGACAGAAACCTGACGACGATTTCACGCTTGGCGACGATGCCCACGGTGTTCCAAAACGAGGGGCGGGGGTGTGTGGGCTGAATGTTCACTGGGCCATCTCCTTGTAGATCTCGTGCAGGGTGCGGGTGACGCGCCCAAACTTGGTGACAATGCCGCGGGCCATGGCCTCGCTGAGGACGCGGTTTGCGGTGGCTTCATCAAAGACCTGGAAGCGCACGTAGCCGCCGTCGAACTCGATCACTTGCACCCCCAGATCGCGAACCCAACCGGTGTCGGCCTCCATCTGCAGTTCCCAGTCGTTGCCGACGTTCAGGGCCAGCAACTCCGCGCGGGTGCCTTTGGCGCGGATCTCCCCGTCGGAAATGATGACCAGCTCGTCGCAGAGCCGCTCAACCACGTCCAGCTGGTGCGACGAGAACAGCACGGGCGCTCCGGTGGCGGCGACGTCACGCAGCACCTGCAGGGTGGCTTCGACCGCGTCGGGATCGAGCCCGGAGAAGGGTTCGTCGAGGATCAGCGCAGCCGGGCGATGCACCAGCGCCGCGGCGATCTGTGCCCGCTGCTGGTTGCCGAGCGACAGCGATTCGAGGGTGTCGGTCGGCTTGCCGTGCAGGCCGAGTCGCTCCAGCAACTCTAGGCCTTGGGTCTTGGCCTCATCGGCGGGCATGCCGTGCAACTGCGCCAGGTAGACCAGCTGGTCAATGACCTTCATTTTTGGGTACAGCCCACGTTCCTCAGGCATATAACCGATGGCAGCCCGTTGATCGGTCGTGATGGGCTGGCCGTCGACGAGCACCTGGCCATCGTTGGCTGCGAGTACGCCCAAGATGATGCGCATCGTCGTGGTCTTGCCCGCGCCGTTCCCGCCGACGAAACCAGTCATGAGCCCGGGCTTGATGTCAAAAGACACGTCTTTGAGGACGTGTTTGTCTCCGAAGAATCGGTGGACGTTGCATACGCTGATCATGGCTTTAACGCTACGGTGAAACCCCTAATCAGCGCTTCCCGCACGAGGGGGAAATCTGTTCCTCCCCCACCCGGGGGAGGGCGCCAGAACGGGGGAGTGGGGTCAGGTGCTGGTGGGGGAAATGAGTCCGTGTTCGTAGGCCCAGATGACGGCGCTGATGCGGTCGCGCAGGCCCAGCTTCGCCAAGATGTTCGACACGTGGGTCTTCACGGTTTCAGAGCTGATGAACAGCTCCGCGGCGATCTCGGCGTTCGTCAGGCCGCGGGCCAGACACAGCAGGGTGTCGCGCTCGCGTTCGGTGAGTTCCGCCACCGCCGCCTGCGGCTCGGGCTGCGGTGGGGTGGCGGCGAAGCGGGCGATGACCCGTCGGGTCACGTGTGGGGATAGCAGCCCCTCGCCGCGACCCAGCACCTGCACGGCCTCGATCAGCTCTTCGGCCTCGGCCGTCTTCAGCAGGAATCCGGCCGCCCCGGCCTGAAGGGTTTCGAACAGGAAATCGTCGCGGTCGAACGTGGTGAGGATCAGCACTGCGGAGGTGCAGCCCTCCGCAGTGAGCTGGCGGGTGGCCTCAATGCCGTTGAG
Source organism: Propionibacteriaceae bacterium (assembly GCA_030532825.1). Lineage (GTDB taxonomy): Bacteria > Actinomycetota > Actinomycetes > Propionibacteriales > Propionibacteriaceae > Arachnia. The sequence goes on along the minus strand of JAUNKK010000037.1, from coordinate 24,185 downwards.
CTGCGGCATCTGTACGTCCATGCAGATCACATCGGGTTTTAGCCGCGTGGCCAGGGCGACACCCTCGGCGCCGTTCGCGGCCTCGCCCACCACCTCAATGCCCGGTTCGGTCTCCAGGATGGTCTTGAAGCCCATTCTGATCAGCGGCTGGTCGTCCACCAGCAGCACTCGGATCATGCGTTGCCTCCCGTTGGAATCTCTGCTCGTACCCGGAAACCGCCGCGCGGCTTTGTGCCGGCCTCCAGGGTGCCGCCGACGGCGGCGACGCGCTCCCGCATGCCGATCAGCCCTGTTCCCGTGCCCGGAATCCGGGTGCGCATCCCCACCCCGTCGTCGGCAATCTCCAACTCCAGCGTCTCGCCTCGCCCGCGCAGCCGCACCGCAACCGATGCGTTCGGGCCGGCGTGTTTCGCGGCGTTGGTGAGGGCTTCCTGGGCGACGCGATACAGGGTCAGCTCGACGGCGGGGCTGACCGGGGGCACCTCGCCGATCACCTCGTAGGTGACGTTCCGCCCCGCCAGCCGGGACGACGTGACGAGCACGGCTAGGTCCTCTAGGGTGGGCAGGCCCTCCTGTTCGCCGTCGCTGGAGCGCAGCGTAAACACCATCGTCCGGAGGTCTTTCACCGCCTGCCGGGCCCCGGACTCCACCTCTTTGAGAGCTGCCTGGGCGCGCTCTTGGTCGGTGCTCAGCAGCCGACGGGCCGCCGCGGCCTGCACCGACATGGTGGTGACGTGATGGGCGACGACATCGTGCAGCTCGCGGGCGATCCGTAGGCGCTCCTCCTCAATGGCTTTGGAGACCAGTTCCGCCTGTAAAGCTTCGATGCTGTCCCGGGCCTCGTCGAGTTGTGCTTGCTCCATGGCGCGCTTCCATCCCTGATCACCGAAGAACCATGCGGCAGCGAAGAAAGCAATGTTGATGAGCCAGGTCAGGCCGATGCGGCCTGCGATCACACTTGAGGCCATCGGGATAGGATCGGCCGACATCTCGGCGATGGTGTTGAGGTATGCGACGACGATCCAGACCACCATCGCCACGCAGATCAGGGCCCGTGCCCACGCGGCGGCGCGCCGTCTACCTGACCAGGCGCCGATCGAGAAGAACGACAAGAAGAGCGACACCTGCGAGGAATAAAGGTCCAACCCGATGGACTGTCCGAAGGCGATGTACAGCCCGTTGACCATGAGCCCTGAGGTCAGGGGAAACCGGCGCCGCCACACCAGCGGAACCGTCATGATGCCGCCGCCCAGAATTTGCAACCACATTGGTGTGGTGAAGATTGTGGTACCGGCTAGGTTGCTCAGGGCTACGGCCAGCGACCCGA
>JAUNKK010000037.1:0-22758 GCA_030532825.1 Propionibacteriaceae bacterium | reverse complement strand
GTGGTGAAGATTGTGGTACCGGCTAGGTTGCTCAGGGCTACGGCCAGCGACCCGACCAGCAGCAGGGCCGCCGTCGTCGCGATGTCAGTACGGAGCCAGTTCTCCGGCAGGGGTCGGGTCTGCATGGATGGGATCGTAGTGCAGGGGCCGATAAGTACTCCTGGGGTGGGTGGCGCCGGACGAATTGGTGGCCACGCTGCGGCTCGTTGAGCGAAGCCACCAAGGCCGACCGGAAAGCCGAGTTGGGCTCCCCGAAGAAACGAATTGGGCCGCCCCAATCGCTGGGGCGGCCCGAACTCTGAGTGCCGGTTACCGGTTTTCGGGGGCGAGAATTCCGGTCTTAGGCAACCCGATGGTGGCGCTCGCGGGATGTGACGGTGAGGCCGACGGGGTGGGCGTCGGGGACGGGCTTTCCGTCACGCTGCCGAGGGTCAGATAGCCCTCGAAGTTCGCGTCCTGGCCGGTGTTGGCGAACTTGAGTGGCGCGCCGCCCTCCATGGCGTTCGGGACACGGATCGCGACGGTGCCAGCTGCCGCAGGCAGTGTCGCGCTCAATTCCACCGTATTGTCATCGCCGGGCTGGATGCTGGGTAGGTTCGCGTCGATGGACTGCGTCTGCACGGCCTTGCCGTTGGCGTCGAGGATGGAGAACTCGATGGGCCAGTTGTAGTAGAACGGCGCAACGCCGCGGTTCGTGACCTTGATGGCCACCTTGACGTTGTCACCGCTGGTCTCAATGTTGGCCTCGGTGACCGCGAAGTCGTAACCCAACGAGGCGTGAGCGGCTTTCGCCTTCTGGAGCGCAGCATCGCTGATCTCGTCTGTCCATAGGTGATTCGCCACGAGCCACGACGCGTGGGTGCCCTCGACGGCCTCGGAGAAGTTCTCCGGCTGCAGGATATTCTCGCCATCCTTGCAGGGTGTCCCCTCGAAGAGGCACAGCTGGATGCCCGGGTAGAGCTCGCCGCCGATGGCCTCGGTCGTCCAGCGATCCTCAAGCTTGGCGTCCTTCATGCGGCCCAGGAAGTGCCAATCGGTGGTGGGCAGTGTCGAGAATGCGAAGGAATCGTCATGGAAGCCCACGTTCGTGCCGCTCAGGTCCGCCTTGGGATAGCGGTTCAGCAGCTTCGTGGTGTCGAAGGCCGCATCCCACGCCTGGTAGAAGCTCAACTCGACATCCCGCGGCGGCATCCAATTCGGATTGCCATTTTTGCCGTCCTTGGGGTGGGTGTGCTGCTCGCCCCAGAAACCGACGAGGCCGGTGGTGATGAACCCGATGCGCGGGTCGGCGTCATATTTCGCGCCAAACTCGGCGACAAAGTCCGTGATCAGCGACTGCACCCGCGGGTCGGTGTAGTCGGGTGAGAAGCTGACGCCCTTGTTCTCCCAATCGTCGTAGGTGCGAGACTGGTCGATCCCGCCCGGGCCGAGCAGGTAATCAGGCACACCCGACTCCCGCGTCGGGTAATCGAGGTAGAACCTGAGCGCCACCTGCTTGCCGCGGCTCTTGGCCGCATTGAGGCTGCTCTCCAGTTCGTCCCAGTTATAAGTCCTCTCGCCGGTAACCACCGCCTTGAGGGGTAAATACACCCATTCCATCTGGTGAGGTAATGTGTCCGTCCCCGAGCCCTGGAACGGTATGAACCCCTTGAGGGGGTTGTCCGTGCGGGCAGCCGTCGTCTCTAGGGCTTGCCAGCCCGTCTGGGTGTCGGCCTGGACCGGGGTGAGGGGGGCGGTTAAGGCTAAGGCGGCTGCGGCGGCTATCGCAGCGGTACGTAGTTTCAGCATGGCTCTCCAATCTGGGAGGGTTGGCCTCGGTCTCCGAAGTTGCGAGGTCCGTGAGTCTATCCGCTCAGTCCATCACACGCCCCACCCTTACGCAACCCATTGACTTAATATGAAAAGGCTGCTTCAATAAGCTCGCACCCGTCGGGCTGAATCCAGAGCCGGAAGGACCCGAATGTGACTGCCTCATCCGCGTCCACGCAGCGGCGCAAGCGTCGACGCATCGCCCCGGCCGTTCGCGGGCACGGGGTGGCTGCAGTCGTGCTCCTGATCCCTGCGCTTCTGGGTTTTCTGGTGTTCTGGATTTACCCGGCCATCCGCGGGTTCGGCTATTCCTTCACCGACTACAACCTGCTCAACCAGGGCAAGCACGTTGGGGCGGCGAACTTCCAGGCTGTCCTCACCGATGCCCAGGTCTGGCGTTCCTTGAAGATCACGGTGATTTTCGCCCTCGGCAGCGTCGTCATCTCCCTCGGGCTGGCCATGCTGCTGGCTGCCCTCATGCAGCGGTTGCGCGCCAAGACGTGGGTCCGGGCGGGCCTGCTGTTGCCGTGGCTCGTCCCTAACGTGGCCATCGCGCTCATCTGGGCCTGGTTGCTCGACGCCAACGTCGGCTACCTCAAAGGCGTGCTGGACCGCATCGGCCGGGCCACGAACCTCGACTTCCTGGTCAACTTCACCTTCTACAACAGCGAAGCCGCCCTGAACATCGTCATCCTCATCGGCATCTGGTCGGGCGTCGGCTACACCGCGCTGCTGCTGTTCGCCGGCATGATGCAGGTGCCGACGGAGTACTACGAGGCCGCGGCTATCGACGGCGCCAGCGAGGCGACGATGTTCTTTCGCATCACCTTGCCGTTGATTCGTCCCGTGATCGCACTGGTCGTGGTGGTCTCCCTCATCGGCTCGTTCCAGGTGTTCGACCTAGTGCAGGTCGGCTACGGCAACAACCCCATTCCCGAGGTTCGCGTCATCTACTTCTACATCTACCAGCAGGCCTTCAACTTCCTGAAGATGGGATATGCCTCGGCCATCGCCCTGCTGCTGGCCCTGATCCTGGCGGCCTTGACCCTCGTACAGCTCTATCTGCTGCGCGCCAACCGATCGGACCTATCGTGAGTGGGCGACGCCCAGCGCTGCGTCCCAGCCGGGCCTTCGCCTGGCTGATGCTGATTCTGGCGCTGTTAGGCACCGCGTTCCCGTTCTATTGGATGGTGCGCACCGCCCTAACACCCGCGGCGGAACTGGTTGCTGACTCCGGGAAACTCTGGCCGTCCCACCCCACCCTCATCAACTTTCAGCGCGTCCTGGGCTTGGTCTCGCGGGAGGAGGCTATCGCGGCCGGTGGCACCGGCGCGTCAATCAACTTTCCGCTGTACACCCTTAACTCCCTCATTTACGCCGGGGGCATCGCCATCATCCAGACCCTAGCGTGCGCGGCCGCGGCCTACGCTTTCGCTCGCTTGCGGTTCCCCGGCCGGGACGTCCTGTTCCTCGTCGTCATCGGCGGGCTCATGATCCCTGGCATCTTCACGCTGCTGCCTAACTTCACCCTGATCCGGGACGCCCAGTTGCTGAACACGATGCCCGGCCTGATGCTGCCCGCCGTGCTGATGACGCCCTTCGCCATCTTCTTCCTGAGGCAGTTCTTCTTGTCTATGCCTGCCGAGGTCGAGGAGGCGGCGATGCTCGACGGGCTGGGTCCGCTGGCGCGGTTCGCGCGAATCGCCGTGCCCATGAACGTTGGCCCGATCGCCACCATGGTGCTCATCACCTTCGTCGGCATGTGGAAGGACTACCTGTGGCCCCTCGTCGCGGGAAAACAGGAGCACACCCGGCTGCTCACCGTCGCCCTGGGCGTATTCCAGCAGCAATCTCCCAATACCACCCCCGACTGGACGGGACTAATGGCCGGATCCACCCTCTCAGTCCTGCCTGCTTTGCTTATCCTGATCTTTCTGGGCCGACAGCTGGTCCAGACCCTCAGCTTCTCGGGAAGCAAATAGCTCCCCGAAAGGAACTCAGGAACCAAAGGAGATCCACATGTTACTTCGGAAGGTCACGGCGACTATGGGGGCGCTGGCCCTGGCCCTCGGGATGGGGGCTTGCAGCGGCGGCCAGACAGGGGGCGACTCCGGCTCTGGTGACGAGCCCGTCACCCTGCAATACTGGCTGTGGGACGATACGCAGTTGCCGCTTTATCAGCAGTGCGCCGACGCCTTCACGGCGAAAAACCCCAATATCAAGATTGAGATTACCCAAACCGCTTGGGCCCAGTACTGGACGACCCTCACCACCCAGATCGCTTCCGGTGACGCCCCGGATGTGTTTACCAATCAGGTGTCCTACTATCCGCAGTTCGTGGAGAACCAGCAGATCCTGGACCTCACCGACCGCATCGATCAAGCTGGCATAGACCTCACCCAGTACACCGAAGGCTTCCCCGAACGGTGGGTGCTCGACGGCAAACGCTACGGCCTGCCGAAGGACTGGGATGCCGTCGGGCTGCTCTATAACGTCGAACTGGCCGAGGCGGCCGGCTTCACGGCTGAGCAGATGAACAACCTGACGTGGAACCCCGAGGACGGTGGCACATTTGGCGAGTTCGTCCGCGCCACCACCGTCGACATCAACGGCAAGAACGCCAACGACCCGGAGTTCGACAAGAACAACATCAAGAGCTACGGTTACTACCCCGAGTGGGCCGACGGGGCGGTCGGGCAGAACGGCTGGGGCAACTTCGCACACTCCAACGGTTTCACGTACTCCAACCAAGAGGGCCTACCCACCGAGTTCAACTACGCATCCCCGGAGCTGGTGCAGACCGCCGCCTGGCTGCAGAAGCTGATCGCCGACGGCCACGCCCCCCGCTACGACCAGCAGTCGTCGCTGGGGACAGACGCCGTGATGAAGAACGGCAACGCTGCCTCCACTATCCAGGGCTCTTGGACGATGGCCTCCTACCTGGGGGCCGACTCACCCGTAAAGTTCGCCTTCGCCAAGCTGCCCACCGGTCCTAAAGGACGGTTCACAGCCACCAACGGCCTTTCCGACGCCATCTGGTCCGGTACTCAGCATCCCGACCAGGCTTTCGAGTGGGTCAAGTTCCTGGCCTCGGCTGAGTGCCAGGACACGGTGGCCAAAGGGGCGCGTGTCTTCCCGGCCTTGAAGTCCTCCAGCGAGATCGCCCTGACCGCGTTCCGGGAGCAGGGCTACGACCCGACGCCGTTCGTTGACATGGTCACCGCCGGCGAGACCTACCCGGTGCCGCTGTTCAACAAGGGCAACGAACTGGGGGTCGTGATCCAGGACGCCTTGGCTCAGGTTGCTGACGGCGCCGACCCACAGGCGACCCTGACCAAGGCCAACGAGGATGCCCAAGCCCTCTACAAGTAACGCCCTAAACCTGGCGGGCCGGACCGGCCTCCGGCCCGCCCTGACCTGAGGAGTCCCTATGCAGTTCAACGGCAGGATCCGGCCGATGCCGTCGTGGGCCCCGGCGTTCACAGATGTCCAAGAGACCTATATCGACGCGCCCCGCGTGGCGCTGCTGCACGGCCTAGGGCCAGATGTTCAGGTCTACCGCTCCGGGCACAATTCCTGGTCCCCGGCCGGTTGGCGCGGGCTAACGGAGGCGCCGCTGCGCATCGCCAACCCTGTGCGACGCAACACCGCCGACGACCCCCGCTGGGACGACCCGATGCGCCATCATTCCTCATGGCTGCAGGTGCTGAGCGACGGCGAACATGCCCTGCTGCTGGGGGCCCTAGAGGGCGATACCCCGCGCCTTCATGCCGACCTCGACGTGCTGAGCGGCTGGACTGAGACGGGGCAACCGGGCCTGTGGGCGGTCCTGGAGGGTCCGGAGCTCGCCGTCTTTGAGCGCTACCGGCGGCTCCTGGCAGCCCGCTACGGCGCCCGGGACCGCGACCCGGGGACGGTGTGGTCGTCGTGGTATTCGTTCTACGAGGACATCTCGCGCCCTGGGCTGGACGAGGTGCTGCCTGAGCTGCCCGGGCTGGGTTTCGATACCTTCCAGATCGACGATGGGTGGCAGCAGATCGTCGGCGACTGGCGCCCGAATGCCAAGTTTCCGGAAGGCATGCGGGACCTGGCCCGCGCCTCCGCCGCGCTGGGGCTGCGGGCGGGGCTGTGGCTGGCACCGTTCATCGTGCTGCCGGACTCTGACGCCTTCCAGCAGCGGCGACAGATGCTGCTGACCGGTCCCTCCGGGGAGCCGGTGGTGGCGGGCGCGAACTGGGGGAGCAACTATTTCACTTACGACTACACCCGCTCCGACGCCCGCGACCTGCTGGCCGAGCTGATCCACACCGTCGTTCACCAGTGGGGTTTCACCTATCTGAAGCTCGACTTCCTGCAGGCCGCCGCCGTGCCCGGCTGCCACACCACGCCCGCGGACCGGGAGGCCGTCTACCGGGCCGCGATCGAAACCGTCCGCGAAACTGCCGGCGAGGACACGTTCCTGCTTGGCTCCGGGGCGCCCCTGTTCGCGTCGCTCGGAGTTCTGGACGCTGTCCGCATCGGGCCGGACGTGGCACCGATGTGGACGCACTATGCCACCGACGACCCCTCCGACGCGCTGGCTTCCAACGCGCTGCGTAGCGGCGTGGCGCGGCTATGGCTGCGTGGTCTGATCGGCATTGATCCCGATGTCGTTTTTGCCCGGCACGTCCGGAATCTGCTCAGCGATCAGCAGATGCAATGGCTTCAGGACGCCGCCACCCTCTCGGGTTTCCGCGCCCTGTCGGATCCGCCGGGCTGGCTGACCGAGGCCGAGTGCGACGAGCTGCGTCGCTTTCTCGGCCCGCTGCCGGAAACTCTGCGGCTCGGCCGCTACCACTTTGTCATCGGAGACCGGGAGGTGGACTTTGCCCCGGCCCTCAGTGATACCGCCAATCCCTACGTGCTGTAACCCGATACCGACCCGCAGCCCAGCCAGGTGCAGGACTGGCAGGCCAGGTCATGCTTCCTGACTGCGGTGGTCTTCGGGGAGCGTTAGAGCAACCAAGCGCTCGTCGGGATTGGGTTGAGCATCGTGATGGCCGTTAGTTGTAGCGTCCAGCGACGGGCCCCGCAGATTCCCGCTCCACAATGGGGCAAGACAGCAGGGCCGGGGTATAGCCACCGTCGATGCTCTCCTCTTCTCCGTCGATCGCCTCCGCTAATCGTGCAACCGCCCAGGCGCCCATCTCGTAATGGGGGAGGGCGACGGTGGTGAGAGCAGGGAAGAGGCTCTCCGGAAGCGGCGCTTGACCGTCGAATCCCACAATCGAGAGGATTATCCGGGGTGCGGAGTCCTCGCTCACTAGCAGCGCGGTAGGCGTCCCCGGCCATCCGGTCGTCGTAGCAGAAAGATGCGGTGGTTTCCTGGTCGATGAGTTCGAACGCTGCTCGGTTTCTACCCCGGGCGTTGGCTGTGATGGTCGCCACTTTATGGCCTGGGATTTCGGACTCCCGCGCAGATAGTACATGCTGACTCCTTCGTTCATGCTTGGAAACTAACGAATAAATTGTTAGAATCCAAGTATGAAATCGCGCGATGCTCTGAAGACGCTAGCGGAGCTATCCACGTCCCAGTGGGGAATGGTCACCTCCGCTCAGGCGAGGGCGCGTGGTGTCAGCCATATGAACCTCACGCGCTTGACCGACGCCGGCGACCTGGTCCGGCTGTCGCACGGGGTGTACAAAAATGCTGGGGCACCTGGCGGCGAACACGACGAGCTACGCGCGGCATGGCTGGCATCCGAACCGAAGCGCCTTGCATGGGATCGAATCCAGGACAAGCCCGCCAAAGTTGTCGTCTCCGGGGAGTCGGCGGCCGTTGTTCACGGCCTAGGGGGCCTCCGCGCCATGCGCAGCGAGTTTACGACCCCATCTCGGAAACAGACTCAGCGTCCCGACGTTCAATACCGGACGCGGAACCTGTGTATTGACGATGTCACTGTTCGAGAAGGACTGCCGGTCACTACGCCGGAGCGGACCATCGCTGATCTTGTGGAACAGCGCACGCCCTTCGATCACATCGGAGACGTCCTCCGGGATGCTGCACGCAAATCTCGACTCGACACGGATCGACTTTCGAGGCTGCTTGGCCCTCTCGCTGAACGCAACGGCCATGCGAAAGGGGATGGCGATGCTCTACTCGAAGAGCTGCTTGAGGCCGCGCGCATCGACCTGCGGAGCCTCTCGAAGCAAGTCGTCAGGATGCCAGACCTCGCCACCCTCGTCGTGCGAGACTACCTGGCGACAATTGATGTTTCCGCTTTTTTCGATGCGCCTGCGCTTCGGTCAACGCTGGAAGACCTGGCGAAGCGCGTCGCCGAACTCGTCAAAGCTGCGGGGGAGTCTGTGATGCCAACCCTGCCAGTATTCGAAAAACTCGCTGAGTCGATGGTAGCGGCGACCGCTGTATTCGACTCTGCCGCCATGCGCTCTGTGCTAGAGGTCCAGGAGAAGCAGGTCGCCGCGCCGAACATTGCCGGCATGGAGCAGATCCTGAAGGCGCTCTCGAGCCTTGGATCCACAAGTGCCACTCTGGGCGCGGACAGCGCGTTGAAGCGGCTGAGCGAAGCTATCGACACGGTGGACTGGGCGTCACTGATCCAGCACACGAAGCAGATCGAGATGTCTGACCTAGTTGAGGACCACTCGTGACCGGTGAGCGCTATGAGACGGCTGCTGGCGTCGAAGCGGCGATCCGCGCCGCGGCGCGAAAAGCTGCTGCCATTGATCCCTCGAACACGATCGGGGATCGGATCAGGCAGGAGTATTTTCGAGTCAATGTCGTTACCACCGACATTCCAACAGTGGCGTCACCCGCAAATGGACTCGATATTCCGAAGCTGCCGAGTCACGACTACCGCCTGTAACCCGTCGTCGATCAAATCGCTGACAAGGTGTGTGCAACGCTCATGGAATACGGTGGCAGGCCGTCGAGTCGCGAATGGGATCTTGTTGATCTGGTGGTACTGGCCACAGCCGAGCAGGTGAGTGCGGACAAGCTCCGCAGAGCGTTGATCGCGGAAGCGCGAGTCCGCAGCCTTGCGCTTCCGGAGCGCTTTGCCGTACCGGTGACGTGGGGACCCCGGTATGCGAAGGAGGCGAGGCCTGTCCCCGCCTGCGCCAACTACCAAAGCGTAGAACTCGCAGTAACTCTCATCAGTACCTTCATTGACCCGGTGCTCCGTAATGAGATCACTGGCAAGATCTGGTCAAGCGACTCCCTCGTATGGCTTTGAGAGACTCAGGTCAATTGTCGGCAGCGCCCCCACGGCTGAGTTTCTAAGCGTGATGTAGCTGCGCTGCCGGAGAGCCTGAGCGTCGTCACCAGCTAGCTGATGCCGCGCGTCCGAGATTCTTAGGGTTTGCACGTTCTGGGGCGGCGTCGCACGGTGAACTCCAAAGACTCGCGTCACTGCCGAGTAGCGCTTCACCTGTCGGCCCCAGATACGTCCGCCCCAGACCCCGCCCATGTCCAAGGACCTCGGACAAGCGACACTAGAGTACGACTAGGTGTTCCGAACTGGCTCCTGCTACGGCAGATACCCGTACTCGGCGGTCGAGGGTGACGAATCGGCCCTGTTTGCTGATGGCCAGTGCTAAGAGGTAGGTGTCGGTGATCTGGCGTGATCCGATCAACTGGTCGTGGCGAATGCCCTCGCTTGTCAGCTGTAGGTCGCACTCCCAGAACTGGTGTTTGGGGTGCTCCGTTAGGGCATGCAGCAGTTCTCGTGCTGTGCCGACCGTGACGTGGTTCGGGTACTTCGGCTGGCTCAAGATGCGGACGAGGCCATTTTGAGTGATTGCGCAGGTGGCCCAACCGTCGTCGACTTCTCGGGTGGCCCAGTCGTGCGCTTGCTCATGGTGTTTATGTCCGGGATCCACCAGTGCGAGAAGGACGCTGATGTCCAAGAGCGCGATCACAGGTTCTCCTGCTCCCGCAAGTCGTCCACCATCTCGTTTGTCACCTGTACGCGAGTGCCTAGGAGCGGGAAGCCGTTGCGACTGCCTGCGATGCCCCCGGCGCCCTCTCGTGAAAGCTCCCGTCGGGCGAGGTCCGACAGGGTTTCCCCGGCCGTCCGCCCTTCGGCCCGTGCGCGTTCCTTTACTGCTTCGAGTACGTCATCGTCGATGGTGATCGTCGTCCTCACGCATCAGATGCTATCGCATCACGCATCGCCCGTGAGGGGCGCCCATAGGATAACTTACGACTCGAACATGCGGTTGTACGGTCGATCAATGGCATCGGGTCCCGCGATACGTGCAGGGTTTCGCCTGTCTTTACGCGCCGCAGCACCTCGGCGCTGTTGTTGCATAGCTCCCGGTGGGTGATCGTGTGGCGCTCAGGGGAGTTGTGGGCTCAGGGGGCGGGCTACGGGTGAGTTCAGAAGGTAGGAGCGGCTCCCTTCGCGTGAGTCACGGGTTACCGGAGTCGAAGGGCAGGGTCACCACTCCCAACCTCGCGGCCGTCGAAGTGAAGGTGAACTGCTCCGCAGGCGAGTGGCCGCTGGGCTTGCCGAAGGGCGTCGGATGGGGTGCTTCGCAGTGGCGGAGCCCGGTGGAGTTCCGCCATGGGCAGGTATCTATTAGGTAGCTTTGCGCGAATACTGTTTGGTATGACTTGGGGCATGGGCGGGCGTGACGACGATCAAGGTTCCCGCCGAGCTGAGGGATCGCATCAACCGCGATGCGCAGGAGCGCGGTCTTTCGGCTGCAGGGTTGGTCGAGAGCTTGCTTGATGCGTACGAGCGACGTCGCCGCATGGATGCGTTTGGGCGAGCGTTCCGCGGCGCTGATGCCGAGTACCGGGATGAGTTCACGTCGTGGGATCTCGACATGGGTGCATTGCTCAATGAGTCCTGAGCTTCGCCGAGGCATGGTGGTCTGGGCAGAACTCGACCCAGTCCGTGGGCGAGAGCAGCCCGGCCGTAGGCCTGCATTGGTGGTCGCGAGCGACTTCTTTCTGGGGCAGGCAGACACCCTTGCCATCATCGTTCCCTGCACGATTCGTGACCGTGGCTGGTCGAATCAAGCAAGGCTCACCGGGAAGAGCCTAAACCTGCCCGGCGACACGTTTGCCATGACCGAACAACCCCGCACTGTCACGCGCGAGCGCTTGTGATGTTGCGGTTCAGCCACATTGAGCCGCGCTGGTAGTACCACGGTGGTCGCTGCGGTATTCTACTGGTATGACTCAAAAGATCGCGGTGAGCCTGCCGGATGAGCAGGTCGACTCGATTCGTCGTGCCGTGGAGCACGGTCGAGCAGCGTCCGTGTCCGGTTTCATCAGTGCAGCCCTCGCTCGTGCTGAGCGTGAGGACAGCTTGGTGCAGTTGTTGGACGATCTGGATCGCGAACTGGGCTCGGTCAGTGCTGACGACCTAGCCTGGGCCGACAAGGCGCTCGGGCTGGGATGAGTAACGGTGGCCGAGTGACGGGTCTGACTTTGGACACCGGGGCGTTGCTCGCGCTCGAACGAGGCGACTCCAAGGTGCGTGCCCTACTGCGGAGGGCAGTGGAGAGCGGAATCGGGTTGTCGGTCCCCGCTGGCGTGGTGGCGCAGTCTTGGCGCGGTGGACCACGGCAGGCCCGCGTGGCGCGGATGCTTGGTGATCCGGCAGTGTACGTGCCACCGCTGGACGAAGTGACCGCCCGAGCCGTCGGTCTGCTGTGTGGCCGAACCGGACACCCGGACATCGTGGATGTTCATGTCGCGTTGCACGCCAGGGATCAGAACCAGACCGTGGTTACCTCCGATCCCGATGATCTGCGCGCGATCGATCCGGCTCTCTCTTTGGTCGTCGTATGAGAAAGCCAGAGCCGGAATGCAGAAACCCGGTGGGGTTTCGCTTCAGTGTGTAGCGTCTATGGCGGCCCGGTAGAGCGTTAGTGACCGAGCGATGGAGCATAAGGACTTCCGGTAATGACGACGCGCGTTATGTTAGTCGTGTGATCAGATCGTTCGGTGACAAGGAAACCGAACGACTATGGCATCGCGAATAGGTGCGTTCGATCGATCTGAGGATCCATTGGGTTGCGCTGCGCAAGCTGCTTCAGTTGGGATCAGCGAAGGTCCTGGAGGATCTGCGCATCCCTCCCGGAAATCGACTCGGAGCGCTGGGACGCGACAGGGTCGGCCAGCACAGCATCAGGATCAATGACCAGTGGTGGATCTGCTTCGTGTGGACCGACGCGGGCCCAGAGGAGGTGGAGATCGTTGACTACCACTGACAAGATCCCCCCGATCCATCCGAGGGAAGTACTCATGGAGGACTTCATCGAGGGTTTCGGGATCACTCAACACAAGTTGGCTGCGTCGATCGGGGTGCCGCCCCGGAGGATCAACGAGATCGTTCATGGCAAGCGGGGCATCACAGCGGATACGGCGCTGCGTCTTGCTAGGTACTTCGGTACCTCGGCCGAGTTCTGGATCAATCTTCAGACCCACTACGAGCTGGATCTTGCCGAGGATGCATTGGGAGAGCAGATCGCTGCAATCAAGCCGCTGGCGGTTGCGTAAGATCGCCAATCTTGGTTTCTGGCGATCGCAACGGCCTGACGCTACCGGGTGCAAGCTCAAATGAATAGGGAACTCTGGCTGTTGCCGTGTCCTCATCGCGTTGATCACTGGCCGGTTGCCGGAGTCGAAGGTGGGGATTGCCAGCTCAAGGAGGTGTTGACTTTCATGCTACATATGCGCGGATTGCGGCGCGGATCACGTCGGAGTGGGAGGTGTTCTCCTCATGTGTTTACGAGTCCAACTCCTAAGCCAGGCGGGCGTCGAGTGGTAATCAGGACTCCAGGGTCTTTCTCGGGGCTGTGGAAGACGCCGATGGATCTATAAAAGAACTGACAGTTAAGCATGTTCCTCGGGAAGGGGTAAAACGTGATTTTGTCAGATGAAGAATTCGTCTTTTGGGCCGAGCGGCTTGTTGGGTTGGGCTGGCCGATCGGGGGAAGGACTTCCCGGATGTCGTCGCCGAGTTCGGTTGGCGCCCGAGTGGGGTGATCAACCAGTTCATCACGGGGATTGGCGGGCCATCGGACCTCGCCAGCTTTCGAGTTGAGCCGGAAGGCATGGTGAAAGAGGCCCGGTTTAATCTGACCGAAGTGCTTCGTGATGATGAGCATGAGGACGTCATCAATGACTGGTTTGTGCACTATGTTGGGATTGGTGTGCAGTCCTTTGGTGAGCCCTCGGACATGGTGCCGGGACGGGGCAAGCGCGCCTGGTGGGTGCGTGCCAATGGGGCGGTGATCATGTTGTCTGGGGGGAGCCCCGCTATCTCGTTGCGTGTGATTTCACCCCAGGGTGTCGAATACATGTAGGAACTCGGATAAATATGGAGGGACGGCGTGATGAGATGGGATGATTTTGGGCGGGCTTTGAAGACGATTCTCCTTGAGCTTCAATTGCGCGCTGTTTTGGTGATGCTGAGTCGGGAGAGGCCTAGCCTGCTGGTTCAGATTTCAGGGGTAGAGGCGGGCGGCAACATCGTTGTTCAGCTTGGTTATCGCGACGACGGCGACGATTTCTCGCAGAGGCATGTGGCTGACCTGGAACGGCGTGGGTTTGCGGAGCAGTTTGAGCACGGACGGCTGTGGCAGCGGGTTCTGCCCTGGCCGACGCCGAGCGCCGCCGTCGCAGAGGTGGTGCAGGCATCGCTCGTACGGCTGCGGGATATTGGTGGGATGGGTAGCCCGGATGGGTTGCAGTATCGGGCATGGCGGGAGCCTGAAGGTGCGGGAACGTCGGGTCTGCAAGAGGGCCTGGAACGTGGCGAGGATTGCGTAGAGTTCCCGTCGCTGGGTACTCCGATGCAGCTAACGGAAACCTGGTGAGATGCGCCGCCGGGCAGCCGCGGCCCGGGCAGCCCCGATTCGATGCCATCCGGGGCAAGAGATCGGCGGCACCGGCGCGGCGAGGGCACCGGTCTAGCCCTGCTGGTTGCTGAGGAAGTAGTCGCGGAGTTCCGGGGGGAGAGACGGGATGCGTTTTGGTGTTGAGCCTTCCCGCAGGCTTTCGGTGGCCTGGATTCCGGAGACGACGGCGTACCAGGCGCCCACCGGGGAGGTGTCCGTGGGGGCTCCGGTACGCGCGAAACGCAGGAACTCCGCGACGGTGAGTGCGTCGGCGTCGTCGTGGCCGTCGCGGTCGCCCTGGATCGGGAACTGCTCGTCCCCCTCGGCGTTGTAGAAGCCGCGACGGTTCCACAGCCGGATCACGCCGCCCTCGCCGTCGCCGAAGTTCTCCAACCGGCCCCGGGAACCGATGATCGTGTAGTTGCGCCAGTAGTCGGGCGAGAAGTGGCATTGCTGATAGGACACCAACACGCCCGAGCGCATCCGCATCAGCAGCATCGATACGTCCTCCACATCGACGACGGGATTCAGGCCCGTCAGCGACTCGGGCGGCCAGTTGTCTAGCGAGAACCAGTCCTCCATGAGGGCGCCGCCCTGACCCGTGCGGGACCGGTTCCGCCCATAGATCATCAGGTCACCCATGCCGACCACCTCGGCGGCCTCCGATCCGGCCAGCCAGTGCATGACGTCGATGTCGTGGACGGCCTTCTGCAGCAGCAGCCCATTCGAACGGCGGCGGTCAGCGTGCCAGTCCTTGAAGTAATAGTCGCCGCCGTGACCGACGAAGTGCCGACACCAGATCGTCTGTACATCGCCGATGGCCCCGTCGCTAATCAGCTGGCGGAGTTGCCGCACGAAGGACATATGCCGCATGTTGTGACCCACGTACAACCGGGTGCGGTGTTCGCGAGCGGCCATGAGAATCCGGGTACTGGCATCAATGGTGGTGGCTAGCGGCTTCTCCAAATAGACCGGTACGCCGACCTCCAGAAGGTCAACGGCCGCTGCTTCGTGGGTGTCATCGGGGGAGGTGATAAAGGCGGCGCCAATGCCGGTCTCAATGAGTTCAGGCAGCGTTCGGAACACGGGACAAGCCTCTGGCGGCTTGCCGATGAGCTGCTGCACCCGGGTGGCCGCCAACGGATCCGGGTCGTAGGCGCCGACGATCACGGCGTTGTTGCGGTCGGATTCGACATGCCGGGCCAGCTGGGAGCGCATCCCCAACCCCACCACCCCGATCCGCAGCGGTTCCGAAACCACGACGGCGCGCGGATGGGCCTCGGCTTTGCGGCGGTCGGCGTAGGCCTGGCGGGTTTCGATGATCTGCTCCCAGCCGGTAGCGGCGACGGGGTAGCGGGTAGGAGCGTGCAAGAAGTGGGTGTCGGCGTCGCGCAAAGCCAGCGACAGCGCGCCGATCGACGATGCAGCTTGGCCGAGTTCGTCGGGTTCCAGGTCCAGCTTGGGGGCGGTCGGCAGCCCCATCGCTCGCAGGTGCGCCCACACCTCCGCCGCTGACTCGGGGTCCTCCAGCTCTGCCGTCGAGATCACCGCTATCGTCGGATCGATGGCGGAACTCACCGCACCGATGGTGGTGGAGGTGCGTAGCACCCAGTGCTGATGCTCCGGTTCGGTTTCAAGGCTGGTTCGCAACTCGCCGTCGAGGTTGTCGTTGATCTCGCCGGCATGCCACCGATGACCCCGGTGGATGTCGCCACCCAGAATCAGACCGGTGCGGAACCCAGCGAACACCCGAACGTACAGCAGCGCATCCAGCACGTCGATGCGTTTGGCGGCAACCCGGGTGGTGAACTCGCCGAACGCAGCGCAGTTGACGTCGTTATCGACTCGGAAGGTGACGCCAGTGCGCTCCGTCAGGATCTCGGCGAGTGGGAGGTCCTGCCACTGAGGCACGACGAAGCTGCGCAAGATGGTGCCGTCGCCGTCAACGATGCCGGTGGTGGAAGCACACCCTCGGATGGCGTTGCCGTGCGTCGGCTCCAGCTCGGCCACCACATCGACGATGTGTCGGCAGAGTTCGGTCAGGCGCTCGTCGCGGCCGCGTCCAGCCAGTGCCCGGACGGTGGCGAGCAGCACTTTCCCGGCGATGGACGCGGCGACGATGGTCACCTCATCCCGCTGGATGTCGAGGGCAATGACGAAGCCGTGACGTTGAGCGAAAGAGTATTGGGCGGCCGGCCGGCCGGCTCCCGAGCTGGTGGACCCATGGACGATCAAGCCCTCAGCCTCAAGATCGGTGACGATGAGGTTGGCCGTCGGGCGAGAAATGTCGGCGTCCTTGGCTAGCTCAGCGAGGGTGGCCTCCCCGCGAGTGCGTAGCGACTGCAGGACCCGTCGGGCGCGTTCGGCCCTGGCCAGCGAGGTGGCGTCATTGCCCATGGTGGTGAATCCTCCTGCCGCATATCCACCCTTTATGTTAGGCGGTTCCGATATAAAGAAACTAGCCTGCTCAAGTGTGGCCTCCAAGAGTGGCTTGTCTAGTCGACCAGGCGCCCAGTTGGCACGGAGAGCCGCTCCAAGGGAGCCGCCAGGACTGCCCGCCGCAGCGACGAATCCCGGGGCAACGCTGAAAAGTCTACGGGCTGGAGGCTGAGTTCCCGGTGAAAGACGAAGAACAGCGCGTCGTGAGGACCGGCTTCGCCGTCGTCGATGACCTGGAAACGGGCGGCGAATCGCGCCAGGTTCGAGTCGGGAGCGAGCCCTGCGACGATGAGCGGGTCCAGCAGCCAGGAAGTCAGGTGGAACCCGGTGCTGGTGAACTCGGGGTAGAGACGCGGAACCAGGTCGCGCGCCCAGGCGAGGGAGGCATCGACGGCGACCGGGAGCAGGGGGCCGCTCTCCGGGATGTGAATGCCAACAACGACCTCACCGGAGTCAGCGCGTTCCAGCGTGAACTGAAGTCGCCCCAGCCACAGGTGTCGGCCCGTGAAGTTGGCGACGCACCACGTCTGCGCGTACAGCCCGAAGAATCCAAACACGCTACGGAAGATGTGCACCTGCTGGCCGAGATCGGCCAGGGACGCCCACGCCACCTCGTCGGGCAGGCCCCGCCGCAGATAGGCAGCGTGCACCTCCTCGGCAATGCTGACGAGCGCCAGCAGCGTGGTGAGTCCCTCGTCAAAGGCCGCGAGACCGCCGGCATCGCGCACGGGAAGGTCGTCGTCGAAGAAACGGCCGATTCGGGCGCCGAGTATCTCCGCCAGGTCCGTGACGCGGGCGAGGCGCTGCGGGTCGTGGGCGAGCCCGTCGATGAGGTCACGGCAAGCCGCTGCATCCTCCTGGCGGAATCCCAGTCGGGCCAGGTCGGCGCGGCCCAGGGCTGCGAGCACCTCGCGCGAACTCATGCCGCCCAGTTCCGACGGGCGCGAGCCTCCGGCAAACCCGGTGCCACGATAGGCACTCCGGTGCGGAGGCCTGACCGACCCAGGATGAAGCCTGGGACGGCACCCAGGTAGTGGGCCACTCTTGTCATATCGCCTCCTGCCGGGATGAGCTTCGCTGTCAGCCATGATGCCACTGGGTAGCCATGGCGAGTTTGCCCAGCGGTGGTATGAATACGCCGTGAAGATGAAAGACGAGTTATCGCCGCAGGTGTGGGTGCTCCTAGGGGCAACGTTCGTGGTGGCGATGGGCTTCGGTTTGATCGGGCCGGTGCTGCCACAGTTCGCCGAAACGATGGCCGCGCAGGTTTTTCCCGACAACGCCGTCACCGCCACCACCTTCGTCATGAGTTCGTTCGCAGTCGTTCGACTGTTGTGGGCGTCCCCGGCGGGCATGCTCGTCACGCGCCTGGGCGAGAAGACCATCTACGTGTGGGCGATGTTCATCTGCGCCCTGTCCGCCGGGGCCATCGCATTCGCCACGAACTACTGGCAGCTGCTGGCGTTCCGGGCGGCCGGCGGGGTCGGGTCGGTGATGTTCACCGTCTCCGCCATGGGTTTGCTCATCAAGATCGCTCCGGAGCACATGCGCGGCCGCGTGTCGGCGCTCTATGGCAGCTCATTCCTGCTGGGCAACGTGTTGGGTCCAGTCGTGGGCGGCACCCTGGCGGGCTGGGGCACATCCGTGCCGTTCCTGTCCTACGCGGTGATGCTGCTGCTTGCGGGGCTGATCATGTTCGTCTTCATGCCCGCGACGACGGCGGCCGCCACCAGCACGGAAGAGCAGCTACCGCCGGTCAAAGTGTGGGAAGCACTGCAAAACCGGGCCTACGTGGCGAACCTCATAGCCATGGCAGGCCAGGGCTGGGCGAACTACGGAGTCCGGTTCGTGATGGTTCCGCTGTTCATAGCCGCCACTATCACCGAGGAGTCATGGGTGGCGGGCGTCGCGATGGGGATCTTCGCGGTCGGAAACGCCACAGCGCTTCCCTTTGCCTCCAGCTACGCCGACCGGGCTGGCCGCAAACCGACGATGATCCTCGGGTTGGCGCTGTCAGGTGGCTTCATGATGCTGCTGGGGCTGGCGACCAACACCTGGCTGGTGCTGCTCTTCTGCCTGGTGGCAGGGCTGGGAACGGGGACGTTCATGCCGTCATCGAATGCGGTGGTTGCCGACATCGTCGGCCGAGAACGCTCCGGCAACCAGGTCATCGCCCTGACGCAGATGGTCACTGACGTCGGCGCCATCATCGGCCCGCCGTTGGCGGGACTGATCGTCGACGGGCGGGGCTACGGACCGGCCTTCCTCGTGAGCGGCGCCATCCTGGTGGTCGGTGCTGGGATGTGGCTAGCGGCCCCAGAAACCCTCCCTACCAAGTCCCAGACCGCCTAGCACCTCGCCGATCGGACCCGCTCGGACTCGCGCCAGAGCACCGCTGGGATCGCTGCCCCCAGCCCCGGCCTTGGAACCTAGCGGGATCGCCCGCTGTCACGCGGCCAACTAGGCTTGGGCTGTGAGCCAGTTCGAATCGCTTGGTCTACCGCTGGTCTATGCCGGGAAAGTGCGCGAGATGTACGCGCTGCCCGATGGAAACCTGCTGATGGTGGCCACGGACAACATCTCCGCCTACGACCACGTGCTGCCGAGCCTGATCCCGGACAAGGGAACCATCCTGACCCAGCTGTCCCAATGGTGGTTCGACCAGCTGACCGGACTCGTGGCGAATCATGTCCTAGCCGCGGATGTGCCGGAGGCTGTGCGGGGCCGCGCCCTCGCCGTGACGCGCCTCGACATGGTGCCGGTCGAGTGCGTCGCGCGCGGTTACCTCACTGGCTCCGGATGGACGGAATACCAGCGCTCCCAGACGGTGTGCGGGGTGCCGTTCCCGGCCGGGCTTCGCGACGGCGACAAGCTGCCCGAACCCATCTTCACGCCCGCCATCAAGGCCGCCGTGGGGGAGCACGACGAGAACGTCGACTTCGACACCGTCGCTAGCCGTCACGGGGCTGAGTTGGCCGCACAGCTGCGTGACCTCACGCTCCAGGTATATACGCGCGCCGAGCAGATCGCCGCCAGGCAGGGCATCATCCTGGCTGATACCAAGTTCGAGTTTGGGCATCGCAGTGACGGCACCCTCGTCCTAGCGGATGAGGTGCTGACTCCCGACTCGTCGCGCTTCTGGGACGCCGCGCTGTGGCGGCCAGGGGAGCAGCTGCCGAGCTTCGACAAACAGTTCGTGCGCGACTGGCTGGCCCAGGACTCCGGGTGGGACCGCGTCTCCCCGCCGCCGGAGTTGCCCGACGAGATCGTGGCCGCCACCCGGCTCCGTTACATTGAGGCCTACGAACGCCTCACCGGGCAGCCGTTTAGGAGCTGATGGCTACTCGTCGGCGCCTTTCGCAACAAAAACCCAAGCGTCCTCGCCGGAGGCAAGCTTCAGCCACACCTTGTCGAAGAACTCCCGGTTGACCTCCTCGACGGCGGCAAGTTCAGTGTCGCTAATCTCGTAGCGCATCCCAGCGATCAAATCATCCGGGTCTCCGGGTACGGCCGCTGGTTGCTGCTCGATACGCAGGGTGCCGACGACATGCTCCGGCACGTCGATGAGCTTCAGACGGTAGCCGGGCAGGGAGTCGAGACGTCCATTCAAGCGCCGCTCATAGACCTCCTGATGCACGTGGGCCTGCGTGAACGCCCCGTAGGAGAACACCTGCGTCGTGCAGGAATGAACCTTCGCTCCGCCGGTCTCGTCGATGCGGGAACACATCAAGTCGATGGCCGCGGCCAAGTCGACAGCGTGCTGGGACTTCTCAATGGCGCCGGTGACGACCGCCGTCGCCAGCTGCTGTGGCGACAGGCCTTCCACCACCACGTCGATGCCACGCCGCCGGAGCGTCTTCGTTGCCTCCCGCAGCGCCTCAGCGCCAGAAGCATCCATCACATGCATCCGGTGCGCCCGGATGATCACGCCCTTGACATCGGGGGCAGTGGCGACGGTATCGATGAAGCGGCGGGCATCGGCATAGAACAACACCCCGTCGATCCGGTACACCGCCACTTGGTCGTGTAGTTCGTGGGTGGGGAAATCGACGAGGCCAGCGGGGGTGTGGACGGGTAGGTGCTCGCGGCGCACTGAGGTGGTGGCTGACATGTGCCGAAGGCTCATGATCGCCGCCATCGTGACTCCCAGTAGCACCGCGACGATGAGGTCCAGCAGGATCGTGGTGGCGCAGGTGGCCAGGAACGTGAGCCGGTCTGCGCGCGTGGTACGCCAGATGCGGCTGGCGACGCCGAAGTCCATCATCCGCGTTGCCGTGAGGATCAGCACCCCGGCTAGGGCCGACAGCGGAACCTGCGACACCATCGGCCCCAGCGCCAGGATCACGACTACCAGCACCAGTGAGTGCGTGATGGCCGCTATCCGGGTGCGCCCGCCGGAGCGGATGTTGACGGCAGTGCGGGCGATCGCGCCCGTGGCGGGGAGCCCGCCGAACAGTCCCGAGCCGATGTTCGCGATGCTCTGGCCCATCAGCTCCCGGTCGGCATTCGTGCGGGGCACCTCGCCAACCAACCCGTCGGCCACCCGCGCGCTGAGCAGCGACTCCAGGGCCGCCAAAGCCGCGATCGCCACGGCCGGGGCGGTCAGCTGCATCAGCAGTTGCGGGGTGAAGGCGGGCAGTGACGGGGCGGGCAGGCCGGTCGGGAGCGCTCCGATGGTCGCCACGGGAAGCCGGGCGGCGACGGCCACCCCGGTAGCCACGATGATTGCGATGAGCGACGCGGGCAGTTTCGGGAACAACCGCTGAATCAGAAGCTGGGTGATGATCACGAGGACGACCAAGCCGAGCGGCGCCATGGCCTTCGGCCAGTCGACGTGCGTCAGCGTCAGCCAGCTGGAGATCAGCGTCGACTCCGACTCACCCTTCGGGGTGTCGAGCGCCAAGGGGATCTGCTGCACGGCGACAATCACGCCGATACCGAACGTGAAGCCCTCGACGACGGGCCAGGGGATCAGATCTACCACCCGGCCCAGGCCGGTGGCTGCCATCACCGCCAGGATGATGCCGGCCATGAGTGCCAGCAACGGCACCGTCGGAAGCCCAAACTGGGCGATCACGGGCAGCAGGACCACCGTCATCGCCCCCGTCGGCCCCGACACTTGCAGATGCGAACCGCCGAAGACCGCCGCCAGGAGGCCGGCGACAATGGCGGTCACCAGCCCGGCCGCTGCACCTGCTCCAGAGGCAACCCCGAAGCCCAACGCCAGCGGCAACGCGACAATGCCAACGGTCAGGCCGGCGAGGAGTTCCTTGGGCCAGCGTTGTTTTAGGCCGCGATAGTCCTGTGGGGAGGGGATGAGACGCCGCCAAGGCATGAGGGGAAGGGGCATCCGGGCAATTCGCACCCTCGGGATTGTAGTTTTCCTTACCCCGTGGCCGGGCGCTGGGGAGGTGCCTGGACGGGCCCGAGTCGGCCGCGGTCATGGGATATAGCTGATCGGGAGGTGCGAAAGGGGCGCGCCGCACGCCGCGGGGAAGATTCAGCCCAGCCGAAGCCCGTTGCGGATCTCGTCGAATGTGTTCTGAAGCGTGGGATCGTCATCGACGGCGCCGCTCCAGAACACGGCCAGCCCGTCGGGGTTGCCGGTATCCACGACCACCACGTTCATGATTCCGCCTCCGCCGGGGGCGCGCGGGTTCACGGCGTGGATCTGCACCCAATGGCCCTGCTTGCCGCTGACGATCACGGGCTCAGACTTCTGGTATTCGTGAGACTCGTAGCCGGGAAATTTGCCGCTGCTCAGGTGGCAGTCCAGGACCTGAAGGGCGGTGGCATCCGGTTCGGTAAAGCCCTCGGCTTTGGGGGCCAACCCCAGTTCCACGAACGAATACCAGGTGGTGCCGTCGTGATGATAGGCGAGGGTGGCGGAATCAGTCAGGAGCCGTGAGGCCCGGGAATGCGGCTTGCCGCCTTCCGGCAGCGGGATGCTCATCCCGCCGCCGCTGAGCCGCGACGCATCCGGTTGCGTGGCCGGTTGATCGTTCACCGTTGGGCACGGCACCAGTTCGCCTTGGCCGTCGTCGTTGCTCGATGCGGTGGGGGAGTCGCTGCGCTGCTCGTCCCAGACGCTTTCCGTGGGGCGTGACGTCTGGGTATCCTCAGCGGTCGGCTGGGTGCCGCCACCCCAGACGATCCAGATCAGCAGCGCCACCGCTACCAGGGCAGCGCCCAAGGCGGCCCACAGCGGCCACTTGGGGGAGCGGGGTTTGTGTGGTTGGGGGCTGCCTTCGGGCTCCGAGGCGACCGGTGGGCCCTGCCAATTATTGCCGTCCCAATAGCGTGCATACCCCGGCCGCCCCTCTGGATCTTGATACCAACCCGGCAACGACATGGAGAAAGTCTAGGAGCGGAGGCGGTCATGCCGATATGGTTAGCCCATGCCACGCGTCGTCGTTAACGTCATGCCCAAACCCGAGATTCTTGACCCCCAGGGAAAGGCGGTCACAGGTGCGCTACAACGGCTTGGGTTCGAGGGCATGACTGTCCGGCAGGGTAAGCGTTTCGAGGTGGAAGTCGACGGCGAAGTAACCCCGGAGGTCCTGGAACGCATCGGGGAGGCGGCCGACAGGCTTTTTGCCAACACCGTCATTGAAACCTTCGAAGTGGTGACCTCCTGATGCCCAGGATCGG
>JAUNKK010000181.1 GCA_030532825.1 Propionibacteriaceae bacterium | reverse complement strand
GATGCGGTTGCAGACGACGGCGTCGACAACGAACCCGTACATCGTCAGCCAGGTGTGGGCGCGGCGGGTCTCGGCGACGACGATTCGTTCCGGCGTCGTGACTAGCCGCATGGTGGCGATGTCATTGTCGTGGAGCAGGTCGGCGAGTTGCGTCAGGCGATCGAGCAGGCTCATGACGTCGTCGAACAGGCGATCCTCGGGCATCGGGACATGCGTGAGCTTCTCGAAAGGTCTGCCCAGGACCCTCACCAGAGCACGCTTCGTCGGCAGGGCGGCCTCGAATAGGGCCTGGAGGCGCTCAGGATATTTCAGCAGCGACAGGGTTTCCCCCGTGGGGGCGCAGTCAACGACAATGGCGTCGTAGCGGCCCGACGCGGCGTGCTCAAGGATGCGCAGCAGGCTGAATAACTCGCCGAGGCCCGGGAGCATGAGCATCTCCTCGGTAGCCAGATCCTGGGCTCGCCCTGTCATCAGCAGTCGGCCGAGATAGGCGCGCAGGTTCTCCCAAGCGCGGTCGTTCTCAGCGAGGGTGTCGATTTCGGCGGCTTCCAGGCACGGGGCCACCTGGGTGGGTTCGTTCGTCAGGGGCTGGCCCAGGGCGTCGCCGAGGGAATGCGCTGGATCGGTGCTGAGCACCAAGGTGCGGCGGCTCGTGTCGGCCAATCGCAGCGCCGTGGCGGCCGCGACCGTGGTCTTCCCAACTCCGCCCTTGCCGGTGTAGAGCAAAACACGCATCGCTCACTCCTCAATGTTGATTCGACGCGAGCCGCGTTTGGTGGGGGCCGGATTCTCTGCACTCAGGCATTCGACGATGAGGGCACGCCACTCGCGGTCGATGCGGCGCAGCCGTTGGCGGTGCGGCTCCGGCACGAGGGTGAGTGCGGCGTCACGCAGGTGGAGGTGTGCCTTGATCAGGTGGGTAACGAAATCGCGTTTCATGATGCTGCCTTCCGGAACTGGATGGTGAGGAGCCCGTCGCGGAGCTTGGCCCCGGCGACATCGTGGGTATGGAGGGTGGCGGGCAGGGGGATGTTGCGCTGGAAGTTTCCGATGCGGAGGCTCAAGTTGCTGGCTGTGAGGTGGAGGCGGACATCGCCGGAGGTGGCTCCGGGCATCGGCAGCTCTAGGTCGTAGCCGCCTTCGGCGGTGAGGTACCGCTCGTGGGCGAGGTCCTCACGCACCTCGAAGGCGTCGTCGCTGAGGGCTGCTGCGGCGAGACGATCAACGTCGGCGAAGCCGACGAGGTCGGTGGGGAAGCGGGGAATTCGCGTGATCGGCAGGTGGCCGAAGGAAGCGTCGATCTCGGCGAGGTGGGTGTGCTGATGGCCGATCCAGTTGCGGAAGAAGGGGGCGGCATCGCTGACGGGCAGGACACCGTTGACGAAGATGTGATCGACGCTGTATCCGTACAGATTGAGGTACAAGTAGCTGCGCCGGGTCTCCTCAATGACCATGCGTTCAGGGAGGGTGACGAGCCGCACGGACGCGATGCGCGGGTTTTTCAGGAGTGCCTGGACGCTTTGGAGGCGCTGGTAGAGGCGCTCAATGTCGTTCATGGCGTGGGTATCGGGGAGTTCGATCTTCCAGACGCCCTTGACGAGGGGACGCAGGGTGCGGACCGCGAGCTTTTGCAGCGGGAAGATGCGCTCCATCCACCACGTGAGGAGTTCGGGGAGTTGGAGGAGGGCGAGGGTCTCGCCGGTGGGGGCGAGGTCGAGAATGATGCGGTCGTATCGGCCGGAGGTCGCCAGCTGGTGGACGCGCAGCAAGAAGAACAGTGGATCGAAGCCGGGCAGATCGACGATCTCGTCGTCGGCGGCGCTGGTGACGAGGCGCGCCAGGGCGGCATTCATGTCGGCAAACTCCTGCTCGCAGACGCGTTGCGCGTCGACCTCGGTGATCTCAAGGCGCGGGGCCACCTCTGTTGGGTCCGGCACCGGGCGGCAGCCGAACAGGTCGGACAGGTTGTGGGCGGCATCCATGCTGGCCAGGAGGGTACGGTGGCCGGCTTGCGCTGAGGCAAAGGCGTGGGCCCCGGCAAGCGAGGTCTTTCCGACGCCGCCCTTGCCGGTGAGGAGAATCATGCGGTCCATCAGAGCTCCTTCCTAGGATGAACAGTTCTTTGACCGAAGTATTGGGTGTGGCTATATGACGTGGCCTATCGGGTTAGTCGATGGGGATGCGCCGGGGAGGCTGCCGAGTGGGGGCTGCGTGTTCGGCGAGAAGTGCGGGAATGCGATCGAGGACCATCAGGACCACGGCGACCTCGTCCTCCGCCAGTTCCTCGAAGAGGCGGCCGACCAGCGCTGTGGTGTCGCGGATGCCGCGCGCCACCAAGCGGCGGCCGTCATCAGTGAGGGAGATGAGAACGGTGCGCTTGTCGTCGGGGCTGTTGTGGCGCTCGACGAGGCCGCGCCGTCGCAGGCGGGAGACAACACCGGTTGTGGTGTTGAGAGGTGCCTCCAGGTAGGCCGCCAGGTCGCTCATCCGGGATTCCTGGGCTCGGTTCAAGTGAATGAGCGCGAGGACGTCGTTCTTGGTGAGGTCGGTGCTGAGCTGTCGCCAGGTCCCGGGAGGCAGCAGGTCCTTGAAACGATCGACGTAGTCATACAGCGACGGCGGCACGCTCATGGCCCTCCTCCCGAATAGTTCGATGCTCGAAGTGTTTCTAGACTAGCACCCAGGGTTCGTCGGCAGTGGCGTCCGGGGGGCATCGCTGGGCGCCAATTTGCGTTTCGCTGTTGGGGTGTGTAATGTTCTCCGAGCTGTCACGGCGAGGCCCTATCGGGAAACCCATGGCAGCCCCCGCTGACTAGCGTCCGGGCGAGTGTGCGATCAGAGAGATCCCGCTCAAGGCCCGGGTGTCCCAGCAGCCTCGGTTGACGGGGCGGCGAGGAAGGGGTAACCTAGTCAGGCTCCAGGAGACTGGAGAAACAAGCGAACAGGGTTCGGGTTGACACCCGCAAGTATCCCCGGTAAGCTTGGTCGGGCCGCCAATCGCGGTGGTATCCGGTTCTTGAGAACTCAACAGCGTGCTTTATAGTCAATGCCATATTTTTTGT
>JAUNKK010000180.1 GCA_030532825.1 Propionibacteriaceae bacterium | reverse complement strand
TCCCGGGCGGCATGCTCTCCAACATGGAGTCGCAGCTGAAAGCCCAGGGCGCGGGCGACCGCATACGCGAGGTCATGGAGGAGGTGCCTCGGGTCAAAGCCGACTCTGGCCACCCGCCGCTGGTTACCCCGTCCTCGCAGATCGTGGGCACTCAGGCCGTGTTCAACGTGCTCATGGGCCGCTACAAGGTCCTCACGGGCGAGTTTGCTGACCTGATGCTCGGCTACTACGGCGAGTGCCTGGGCGAGCGCAACCCGGAGGTCATCGAACTGGCTCAAGCCCAGACGAAGAAAGACCCCATCACGCAGCGTCCCGCCGACCTGCTGAAGCCCGAATGGGATGAACTGGTGGAGCAGGTCGGAAGCCTCGAAGGCGCCGACGGCTCTGAGGAAGATGTGCTCACCAACGCCATGTTCCCGGGTGTCGCTCCCGGTTTCTTCAAGACCCGTGCCGAAGGCCCGAAGAACGTCGGCAAGACTGCGGAGCAACTGGCCGCTGAGGAAGAAGCCGCCAAGCGGAAGGCCCAGGGTATTTCTGGTCCCGTCAAGTACAAAGTCACTTTCGCTGGCCGTGAGCACAGCGTTTCCGTCGAGCCCGCCTGAGGAGCGAAATGAGCAAGGAACACACCATGGCTGAGCGCCTCCAGCAGCTTGCGGAGGCGCGTGAAAAGGTCGAGGCCGGCGGTGGCGCCGACAAACTGGAAAAGCAGCGTGCCAAGGGCAAGCTGACGGCCCGCGACCGTATCGACGCCCTGATCGATGAGGGCACCTTCCAGGAGACAGGCGCCTTCCGCCGTAACCGCACCACCACGTTCGGCATGGACAAGACGTTCATGGCTGCGGACGGCGTGGTCACCGGATCTGCGACGGTGCTGGGTCGCCCAGTGCACCTGGCTAGCCAGGACTTCACCGTGATGGGCGGCTCCGCTGGTGAGGCCCACTCCATCAAGGTTCAGGAGACGCTGAAGTCGTCGCTGCAGACCGGCACGCCCTTCATCTTCATCAACGACTCGGGCGGCGCCCGCGTCCAGGAGGGCATCGACTCCCTGTCCGGCTACGGCAAAGTTTTCTACGCCAACGTGCTGCTGTCTGGCGCGGTGCCGCAGATCTCCATCATCGCCGGCCCGTGCGCCGGTGGTGCCGCCTACTCCCCGGCGCTGACCGACTTCATCATCCAGACCCGCAAGGCCCACATGTTCATCACGGGCCCGGGCGTCATCAAGCAGGTCACCGGCGAGGAAGTCACCCAGGACGACCTGGGCGGCGCGGATGCCCACATGAACCGCTCCGGTGTGGTGCACTTCGTGGCGGACGACGACGAGCAGGCCATCCTGATCGCCCAGAAGCTGTTGAGCTTCCTCCCGCAGAACAACTCGGAGGAGCCTCCGATCGTCGATCCAGACGACTCCATCGACCCGAACGAGAAGCTGCGCGACATCATCCCGACCGCCGGCAACAAGGGCTACGACATTCGTGATGTCATCACCGAACTTGTCGATCATGGCGATTTCCTTGAGGTGCAGGCCGGCTGGGCCCGCAACATCGTCGTCGGCTTCGCCCGCATCAACGGGCGCAGCATCGGCATCATCGCCAACCAGCCGAGCGTCATGTCCGGTGTGCTGGATATCGACTCCTCCGACAAGGGCAGCAAGTTCATCCGCTTCTGCAACGCCTTCAACATCCCTGTGGTGAACCTCGTCGACGTCCCCGGCTTCCTGCCCGGCGTGGCCCAGGAACACGGCGGCATCATCCGTCACGGCGCGAAGATGCTCTACGCCTACTCGGCCGCGACGGTGCCGAAGATCACCGTGGTGCTCCGCAAGGCCTACGGCGGCGCCTACCTGGCGATGTGCTCGAAGGACCTGGGCGCCGACAAGGTGTTCGCCTGGCCGACCGCCGAGATCGCGGTCATGGGTGCCGAGGGGGCCGCGAACGTGGTGTTCCGCCGCGAGATCGAGGCCGCCGAGGACCAGGAGGCCAAGCGTGAGGAGCTGGTGGAGGAGTACCGCGAGACCTTCTCGACGCCGTACATGGCTGCCTCCCGTGGCCTGGTGGACGACATCATCGACCCGGCGGACACCCGCCGCGAGATCGCGCTGTCGCTTGAGCTGCTCGCCGGCAAGCGCGAAGTTCGTCCCCCGAAGAAGCACGGCCTCGGCCCGGTCTGATCGGAGGCGCAGATGTCTGATGTCAATGCCGAGTTGCTTGAGGCTGTCAAGCAACTCACTGCTCAACTCAAGGCCCTTGACGAGCGCGTCGCGAAGCTTGAGTCTCGGCAGGAGATTCCCGAGTCCGACCTCGTGGCGATCGGCGCCGCCGTCGCCGCCTACTTCGGGCACAAGGCCAAGATCCGTGCGGTGCGCTTCGGATCCCAGACGCGCTGGGTGCAGTCCTCGCGCGGCCAGGCCCACAACCGCACTGTCCCGCACATCCGCTGATTGAAGGAGATAATCCATGAAGCTCAAGGTGACCGTCAATCAGACGGACTATGAGATCGACGTCGAGGTCCAGGAGGAGGAACGCCGTAGCCTCGGCCCGATCGTGATCGGAGGCAGCGGCGGCGCAGCTACCCCCGCAGCCCCGACCACCGCGTCGGTGCGCGCGGCAAGCGCCAATGCCGTCGTAGCACCGCTGGCTGGTTCCGTTGCCCGCATCCTCGTGAGTGAGGGCGACGAGATCGAGTCCGGTCAGGTGCTGCTGGTGCTGGAGGCCATGAAGATGGAGACCGAGATCACCGCCCCGTCCGCGGGTACGGTGTCGGCCATCCTGGTCAGCCAGGGCGAACCCGTCCAGGGCGGACAGGCGCTGATCGAACTCTGAGCCACGCAAGCTGACGAGGGCCGCCCCGAGATGGGGCGGCCCTCGTCAGCTTGCTTGAGGTGGGACACTTGTTAGCGCGACGCAGAAATGTGGGACTTGGCGGGCGTTGAGAAGCGGGAGTAACGAGTAGGTGTTCGAAGGCTCGCCCGGGCTGGAGTGCTACATGTTTTGTGGACGGCTGGGGCTGGTTGTCCCGCGTCAGGTTTTTGGCTGGGTTTTCTTGGTTTCACATGTGGGGGTCGTGGTCTCGGCTTGTCCGAGGTGGACCTGGGCGGGTCGGTTCCACGCGATGGCTTCGTGAGGGCGTAGCGTGTTGTATTCCACG
>JAUNKK010000179.1 GCA_030532825.1 Propionibacteriaceae bacterium | reverse complement strand
CACCCGTGGCCGGACACCGATGTGTTGCTCGTGACGCTGCGGCGGGACCACGTGGGGGATGTCCGCTATCGCCTTGCCGCCTGGGCTGAGGGCCGCAAGAGCCGCAAAGTGATCTATTTCAACAACGTGGGTGGCATCATCCCTGAACTGACGGAATATCTCCCGACGGGACAGGTGGGTTTTGCGTTTCCCGGGCTGGCTGGGCGTCGCGACCGCAACGGGGTTGTGCACTACGACGAGACCCCGGAACAACCCATGACCCTGGGGCGGGAACAGCCCGGAACCGATCTGTTAGCGCGCTGGTTTAAGGATGCCGGCTTCAAAGTCAGCTTGGTCCCCGACATCCGGGGTTGGCTCACCACCCACTTGGTCGTTGTCGGCCTGACGCTTTTTGCGATTGCGGCCGCGGGGTCGGCGCTGGCGTTGAGCAGCAACGAGCAGGCAATCCGCGGACTCATCCAGGCGCAGCGCGAAACCTTGCGAGGCTTGGAAAGACAGGGTTTCACGCTGTCCCCCCGGATGGTTAGGCTGCTGCTGGCTCGCTTCCCAGGTGCGGCGGCGCGGCGGTATTACCAGTCGTTGTTCCGCAAAACGACCGGGCAGAAGCTTGCGGAATACCTGGCCGACAGCGGAGATGAGGTGGAAACGCTCGGCCAGGACATCCAGCGGCTGCTGGGGGACCACCTGCCCACCTCAGCACGCCGATTGCTGTGCAGGGCCACAGCCGATGTCGACCTCCTCGACGCTGCACTGGGGTCAGCTGGAGGCAGACCAACCGATGTCCTCCAAGGGACGGCGGCGCATCCGGTGGGGAAGCACTAGCTTTGCGGTGCGCTGGAGGTCCGTTGGCCCGACGGTCGTTCGCCCGTCCCAGGCTGCGAGCGCCCGGGCTGCCCGCACCATCGTGATGTCGGCGCGGTGACCGTCCACGCCAGCTGACAGGCAGGTTTCTGCCACCTGCCGCAGGATTTGGTGGGTGATCTCGACCCGGGGCAGCAACTCGATGGCTGCGGCGATCCGAACGGTCAGGTTCTGACTGGATTCCCGCCACTGGGCCGTGAAGTCCGCCGGGCTCGCTTCGAAGGCTAGGCGCCGCTCAATGATCTCGACTCGTGCCGCCGGGTCGGGTTCTCCGGCCACCGTCACGCACAGTCCGAACCGGTCGAGCAGCTGGGGGCGTAGTTCGCCCTCCTCTGGGTTCATGGTGCCCACCAGGGAGAATCGTGCCGGATGAGTGAGGCTGATGCCTTCCCGCTCGACGGTGTTGACACCCATGGCCGCCGAGTCGAGCAGCAAGTCCACCACGTGGTCGTCGAGCAGGTTGACCTCGTCGACGTACAGGATGCCGCGGTGCGCAGCGGCCAGGATGCCCGGTTCGAAGCGCTTCCGGCCAGACGTCAAGGCGGCCTCCAGATCCAGAGTGCCAGCCACCCGGTCCTCGGTCGCCCCGATGGGTAGCTCAACTACCGGCACCCGAGCGTGGTGGGTCTGGGGTTCCTCGTCGGGCAGGCCCAATTCGTCGCGGTACTCGCGGTATTCGACGGGGGACAAGTGGTAAGGCGTGTTTTCGACCTCAACGCGTTCTGGCAGGAGTTCCGCCAAGCCGCGGACTGCCGTGGATTTGGCGGTGCCCTTGTCGCCGCGAATCAGCACTCCCGAGATCTCAGGACTGATGACGGTCAGGATCAGGGCGAGCTTCATCTCGTCCTGTCCCACGATGGCGGCAAACGGGTAGCTGGGTCGGCTCATCGTCGTTCCTTACCTGATGCGTGGTGGACCATTGAGACTAGATCTTCGGCCCTGAGATCGTGAATGGTGAACCGTGGGGCACCCAGGGCGTAGGCCAGTTCGTCGCTGTGCCCACGCGACGCGAGGCCGGTAGCGTTGCTGTCGACTACTACCCAGGTCACGCGCTCGTCGCGGGCCAGCTGGGCGGCGACCTCCAGGGTTTCTGGGCCGGCGGTGCGTGACACCTGGCCTGCGAGCGTAACGTTGCCTCGCCCGTCCGTGATGACAATCACCAGGGGCCGAAGCGCCGGGTCTTTGGCTAGCGCACGCCGCACCACCTGCCCGACCGCCACGAGTCCCGCCGCCAACGGTGTCCGGCCGCCGACGGCCAGGTCCCGCAGGCGGCGTTCGGCCGTGTCGATGGACGAGGTGGGGGGTACCAGCACCTCAGCGTCCGGGCCGCGGAAGCTGACCAGCGACACCTGGTCGCGCTTTACGTAGGCGTCCAGCAGCAGGCTCAACACCGCGCCTTTGCTGGCCACCATGCGGTTGCGTGCCCCCATAGAGCCCGAGGCGTCTACGCATAGCACCACCAGCGACCCCACCTGCCTCGCCCGCACTTTCCTACGCCAGTCGGTGGGCTCAATGAGGATCGCCAGCCCAGCCCGCGGATCACCCCGCTCCTCCGCACGCTGACGCCGCTGCCGCTGGTGCACCGCGCTTGCCCGGAGCGTGGCGTCGAGCGCTAGATCGCGTGGTTCCTGAGTCGCCCGGGAACGGACATAGCGGCCCCGATCGTGCGTGGCCACCGTCGTGGTGCGGCGTCCAGAGGATGCTTGGCTTCGGCGGCTCGCGCCCACATTGAGGGGGTGCACGCCGAAGGTCTCCCCGATGCCAAAGATCTCCTCAGCGGGCGGCTCACCCGCCGGTCGATCAGCTGGGGAGTCGTCCGCGGAGGTGGCCGTTGATGCGGCATCCGGCGGCTGGGGTGCCGCCGCGACCTGCGGTGGCTCCGGTGGTTCCAGATGACGCCGCCGATGGGTCAGCACCAGCTCGGCGACCGCGTCGAGGTCCGCCAACACTGCTGCGGTGCGTCCACACCAGGCGGCATGCGCCCGCGTCGCCCGGGTCATCACCAAATCCGCGCGATGCCCAGCGACCTGAGCGTCGATGGCTAACCTCGTGATCTGTTCGGTGAGATCCGGGCCGACCTGCACCGACGGGGCGGCTGCCCGAGCCTGCGACAACCGAGCCGCTACCCCCTGTTCCGCCCCGTTCCAGCCAGCTGTGAAGCCACCGGGGTCAGCATCGAAGGCGAGTCGCCGGGACAGCACCTCCACCCGCTCCGCGACGTCCGGGATTCCATCCGTGGTCACGCACAGGCCGAACCGGTCCAGCAGCTGGGGCCGCAACGCCCCCTCCTCTGGGTTCATGGTGCCCACCAGCGCGAACCGGGCCG
>JAUNKK010000178.1 GCA_030532825.1 Propionibacteriaceae bacterium | reverse complement strand
GCATCGCCACCTACATTGAGGATCAGTACTACAACTCCTACCTGGTGGTGCCCAACGAGACGGCGGCCTATAACAAGAAGGTCACCGGCTGGGTCACCCCCAGCAACGAGTTCGAGTACCAGATGATCACCAAGGACCTCGACGTTGAGTAAAATCCCCGCCTCGGTTCGCTGGTTGCTCAGCGCAATCCTCTTCCTGTTTGTTCTGACAGTGATCAGCTTCCTGATAGTGGCTCTGGCTCCTGGTGACGCCGCGATGTCCATGTTGAATATGGACACCGTGAGCGTCACCAGGAGCGACATCGAGGCCCTCCGAAATGAACTGGGGCTGAATGATCCGTTGCCCGTGCGCTACGTGCGCTATGTGAACGATTTGATGCACGGGAGCCTGGGGAACTCCTTGATGACGGGTAAACCCGTCGTCGAAGAGATCGCCAAGGCGTGGCCTTATACGCAGCTGCTTGCCCTGTGGACGCTGCTCTTGGTGGTTGTTCTGGCCTTCGGGCTGGCAGCCCTGGCCGCACGATACGCCAACACCTGGGTGGACCGAGCCGTCGGTGTCTTTACCGCGGCCAGCGCAGCCATGCCGTCCTTCTGGCTGGCGCTCCTGCTCATTGATCTCTTCGCCGTCAAGCTTGGGTGGCTGCCCTCCAGCGGCATGAAAGACCCGCGCGGCTTGATCCTTCCCGTGGTGACGCTAGCCATCGCCATCATCGCCCCCTATGTGAAGATTCTGCGCGACAGTTTCGTCGAGGCCTCGAACGCCAACTTCGTGCGCTCGTTGCGTTCCCGGGGGGTGCCCGAGGCGATCATCGGCTACAAGCACATCCTGCGCGACAGCCTGATCCCCCTGATCACGCTGCTCGGCGTCAGCCTCGGCAGCCTGCTGGGCGGAACCATCGTCATTGAGGTGACGTTCGGTATTCCCGGTGTCGGAAAGCTGGCGATCGAAGCGCTCGCCCGGCGCGACTACGGGATCATTCAGGGATTCATCCTGATCGTGGGCATCATCGTGTTCGTTATCAACGCCCTGATTGATCTGGCCTATCGCCTGCTCGACCCGGCTCTCTCGCACAAGGCGGGGGTGAAGGCATGAGCAAGCGCACGTTGACGGGGCTCAACTGGGGAGTCATCCTGGCGCTGGTGATGTTCGCCGTCCTGTTGCTGGGGCCGTACCTAGCTCCCATGAATCCCGAGCTGGTCGATCTGCCCGCCAAGCTGCAGGGCTCCTCCAGCCACCACTGGCTAGGCACCGATCATCTGGGGCGCGACATCCTATCCAGGGTCCTCACCGGCGCTCAGGTCACCGTTGGGATCAGCTTCCTGGCACTCGCGATATGTGTCGCCATCGGCGTGCCGCTCGGCATGATTGCTGGGTGGCTGGGTGGCTGGCTCGACTGGCTCGTGATGCGCATCGCCGATGTGTTCATCGCGCTGCCCGACTATGTCGTGGTGATCGTGCTGAGCGGTCTGCTCGGTCCGGGCTACACGAACTTGCTGATCGCGATCATCGTGGTCAAGTGGGTCACGTATGCCCGCCTTGCCCGGTCGTTGGTGGTGCAGGAGAAGTCCTCAGATTATCTGCAAGTTACGGTGCTCAGCGGCGCCTCGACGTGGCGGATCCTGACCAGGCACATGATTCCGCACGTCGCGGGGCCCATCTTGGCGTTAGTGACGCTAGACATCGGCAAGGTCATCCTGCTGGTGGCGTCCCTGTCCTATATCGGCATGGGGGTTCAACCGCCGTCGCCGGAGTGGGGCGCGATGCTGAACGACGGCCGAGCCTATTTCGCCGACAGTCCACAGCTCATGCTGGTGCCCGGCATCGCGATCTTCATCGTTGTCGTCGTGGCCCAGTGGCTCGGCGGGCAGTTGCAGCGCCGGTACGCCCTCGATAGCGGACAGGAGCGCTGAATCATGGCTTTGCTTGAGATTGAGAACCTGCGCATCGGGACGCGACGCAAAGAACTGGTGAAGGGCATCAACCTGGACATTGAGGCCGGGCAGTGGTTCGCCCTCATCGGGGAATCGGGCAGCGGGAAGTCGATCACCAGCCGGTCGATAGCGAACCTCCTTGCTCCGAATCTCACCCGCACAGCCGACAAGCTTCGCTTCGGCGATCAAGACCTGCTGAAGATCGGCGACCGCCAACTGCGCGAGTTGCGGGGCGACCAGATCGCTTACGTTTTCCAGGACTATCAGTCAGCTTTCACCCGGTATTACCGGATCGGAAACCAATTCCATGAATTGATGCGGGCGCATCGCGACTGGGGCAAGCAGGAGCGGGACGAGCGGATGGCCGAGGCACTCGACGCCGTCGGTCTCAACCCTGCGCTGAGCAAACGCTATCCCTTCCAGGTCAGCGGGGGACAGCTGCAGCGGATGGCTTTGGCCATGGCCGTTGCGCTGGAGCCCGAACTGCTGATCGCCGACGAGCCCACCACCGCCCTGGACGCGTGGAGTGCTGCCCGGGTGTTGGAACACATGGCGGCGGTCAAGGAGCGGCTCGGGTGCGCAATTCTGTTCATCACCCATGACCTGAGGATCATGCGGCGTTATGCGGACGAAGTGGGCATCCTGCGGCAAGGCGAGATCGTGGAACGGGGCGCTAAGCAGCGCGTGAGCGAGGCTCCGGAGCATCCCTACACGAAGGATCTTCTGGCTGCGATCCCGCCGTTGCGGGATATTCCCGACCGGCTGCCCGTCGCCGGGGATCCGCGGCCGGTGGAGGCGGAGCGTCGCGAAGCCGTCGACGGCTTGGCCCTGTCGGTCAAAGACCTTCGCAAGACGTTTCCCGGGACGGTGGCCGTCGATTCGGTGTCCTTCGATTTGCCGAGCGGCAGGACGCTTGGCCTGGTGGGGGAGTCGGGTAGTGGGAAGTCCACGCTGGCGCGTTGCGTGCTGACCTTGGAGAAGATCGATTCGGGGTCGATCCTGCTGCGTGATGATCCGCTGGAGCGCGCGCGGGGCAACGCCCTCAAGACCGCCCGTATGCGGATGCAGGTTGTGATGCAAAACCCTGTCGCTTCCTTCAATGATCGGCTGACGATCCAGGAGTCGCTCCTGGAGCCGCTGCAATGCCAAGGGCGGGCGGCTCCCTCATTCCTGTGGGAGGCGGCGACCCCACGGGAGGTGGCGACAGGCCTGCTGGAGTTTGTTCGGCTGCCAGAAGAGTATCTAGACCGGAAACCGGC
>JAUNKK010000036.1 GCA_030532825.1 Propionibacteriaceae bacterium | reverse complement strand
GATGTCCTGGTATACCCCATGAACGCCGTCGCCAAGCGCTGGACCGGCGAGAGCGACGCGACGATAGCGGAACTGGTCGAGTGGCTAACCGCCAGGGTGCGCGACCTGCGTGCTCTGGGTGACCGGGGATAGGTGCTCACATAGCGAGAGCAGGGCCGCAGTTGTCAGCGACCGTTGTGGTCTGGTTGGCGGGCCCATCCTTGGCAGGGTTTCAACATGTGCGGTTGCCCCGCGGTATGGGGCTCCCGTGCCCGGCCCTAGGCCGGGACGTGACTTGGGGGTGCGGCATGATGTTCGCGTGGTAAGTAAAACAGAGTGGGTTTGGACGAACGAGTACGGACGTGCCCATTTGCTGCGTGAAGAACTGGAGTACCAATCGCAGATGCTGGCGGATGCCAATAGGAGGCATCAGCGTGAGGCTTCGAAGATCCGCTCGGAACTGGCCGCCGTGCGTGGTTCGTTGGAAACGCGACTCACCGCTTTGACGAATGCCTTTGTGACCTTCGTCGAACTGGATGGTATTCGTACGCAGCTCACCACCTTCCCCGAGCACGCCCGTGCCCGCCGCTTGGCGCTCGAAGATCTGCTGACCCTTTTCGATGGCGAGTTGCCCCCCGAGCGGCCCGACGTCGATGAGTACTGGCTTCCCCCGGCTGTGGCCGCCTTGCGCCCTGACGGCTCCATCGGGCAGGACCTGGCGGCGCTGGCCCACAGTCGGGACCCCGAGGTCGCGATGCAGTTTTTGACTATCGCGCGGGCCGCCCTGGGCGCGGGCAGCGATGTCGTAGGCGAACTGCCTCGCCTGCTGGCCCCCGATGACGAAGGCGCATGGGCAGGATGGCAAGTGCTGACGTGGGCGACGATACTGCGTGGCGCCTTCGGATCCGGGGTGCTCGCCGTGCTGAGCGACACATTCCGCCCGCTGCTCGCGGCTAGCGACGATTGGCTGGCCTGGGCTCGCCAACAGGTATCGGAGAGTGCCTCCGACGCCGAGGTCCTCGACTGGGTGACGCAACGCGTTGAGGAACTGACCCCCGAGGGCACCGCGGCGGAGGAGGCGGGCTGGACCGCGACGGCCGCTGGAGCGCCTGACTTCCTGGCTGCGGCCTTCACCCCCCGGCCGTTCGCCTTCGGGACGGACAGCGAGCGACGGTCATGGCTCAGAGGGGAGACGGAACGGCCAGAGCCGGAACAGCCAAAGCCCGCTGGCCCCGACTTCGTGCCCGCAGGCGAGGAGGCGCCAGCGGAGCCCGAACCCGTCACCGAGCTGACGGAGCTGGCGGCCGACGATGCGGAGGCAAGCGATGTTGGGGTGGAGCTTGATGGCGTAGACACCGTGGAGTCCACACGCGCCATGCTCGTCAAGGCGTTGCGGGTTCACATCAACGAGGGCGTAGAGGGAGAGCAGGAGCTGCTGGCGCGAGCTGCGCAGCTGGAAAAACAGCTTGAGAACCTGCTTGAAGTCGACGTGATCCCGGAAGAAGTGTCAGACGAGCGACACGACGTGGTTGCCATGGTGCGCAAGATCGCCATTGATACGCACGCCAGCCGCCAAGACCGGCGCGTGCTGTGGGGGCTGATCGGCGAACAGTTCAAAACGATCGCCAGGGGCTTTGTCAACGAGATGCCACCAGCTCCGCCCGTGCAGACGATACCGGGGCGTGACCTCCAGGTCGATCCGAACGGGCCGCGAGATCCGGCGCGCCTGCGCAAGCTTCTGCAAGACGCTGCTCCTCCGGAGCCGACGGGGGTTGCCCTGCACGGCAAGCAGCTTTTCATCGGCGGGGTGGTAGCCGTTGGTGTGACGTGGCTGCTGATGTTCCTGGTGCCATCCTGGTTGTGGATCCTGGTGTTGGTGGCGGAGGCGGGGATCGCGTATTACGGCTACTCGGCTTCCCGAGTTGCCCAAATACAGCGTGAACAAGCCGAAGCCAGGCAGAAGGCGTTGCAAACCCAGGTGGACCAAGCTGTCGCCACTGTTGCTCAGAAGCACAACGATGCCATCGAAGCCCATCAGGCCCGCGTGGCTGCTTCTCAGCGATTGATCGCCGCGGTGGGGATCGGGTCGTGAGAATGGGGTTCGGTCATGAACATTGCAAGTTAGGGTTCGCCCGCTGGCGTTGTTCAGCCTAGGAAGCCCTACACTTCCCCGGTGCCTGCCGCAACCTTCACCGATCTACGTCGTGCTAGGCGTGTGCTGTGCTACGGCGTCACCGGTGCCGGCAAGTCCGTCGCCGCCGTCGCGCTGGGCGAAGCCCTGGGGGTGCCCGTACACCTTGTCGACGAAGAGTTCGGGTGGTTGCCCGGGTGGCGGCAACCGAGCCCCGACGAGATACGTCGCCAGGTGGCGCCCGTCGCGGCAGGCCAGGAGTGGGTCTTCGACTCGGCCTACGGCGTTTTCCGCGACTTGGTGGAGCCCCAAGCGGACGTTGTTGTCGGGCTGGATTACCCGCGCTGGGTTAGCCTGTCCCGGCTGCTGCGCCGCACCGTGTCCCGCGTTCGGACGAAGCGGGAGGTCTGCAATGGCAATGTCGAGACGTGGCGCCATGTGTTCTCGCGAGATTCGGTCCTCCTGTGGCATGCCC
This sequence comes from Propionibacteriaceae bacterium, assembly GCA_030532825.1. Lineage (GTDB taxonomy): Bacteria > Actinomycetota > Actinomycetes > Propionibacteriales > Propionibacteriaceae > Arachnia. The sequence continues at coordinate 24,789 of JAUNKK010000036.1, read as the reverse complement.
GAAGTTTTGCGCGGAAGCGGGCCGTGATGCGCGGCTGGTTGACGCGGCCCAGCGGAACCCCGATCCTGTTGCTGCGTCAACCCTGGGAACTTACCCAGGTTCTAGCCGACTTGAAACGAGGTTAGTGGGGGCATCTGGCCGCCAACTCGTTTAGATTGTGGGCATGCCAGATCGCCCCAGCTTCGACGAACTTGGAGTTGCGACGGCTCGCCTGTGGGCGACGCGTAGCGCCGACAGCAAGGTGCAAGTTGGCGCCTGCTTGCTGGACCATTTCAACCGCGTCGTGGGGGTTGGCTACAACGGCCGCGCGACGGGCGAACCGAACGAACGCGAGTCGCTGGACCAAGGGCTGAGCGGCTTCATCCACGCGGAGGTCAACGCGCTGCTGGCAGCCAACTGGAATGGCGAAGCTCACACGCTCTATATCACTCACGAGCCGTGCGCCACCTGCGCGCGCCTGATCGTCAACAGCCGACGGGTGCGGCGCGTCGTCTACGTCACCAGCTACCAGGAGCAAGTTCGGCGGGAAGCTGGGCTGCCGTCGGGGGCCGAGATCCTGACTGCGGCCGGCCTCGTCGTCGAGCAGTGGGGCGATGATTGAGGACCCCGCGCCTGACCCAACCCTATGCCAAGATCAACAATATGATGCAACCAACTTTGCCAGACCGAAGGGTTTTCCTCGGCATGTTGGGCGCTTCGACTTTTAGCGCCTGTATGCCCTGGGTGGCCCCAGAAACCCACGGCGTGACCCCGCAAAACGGCGAGGCCGGAGAAGTTGTTCTCTATGCCTATCAGGCGGACGGTTCCCTCCTAGACTATGCAGCGTTTCGGAAGCGCCAGAGCAATGGGGCATCCGGAGACACCGGGCACAACGACGCGCTGTTACATGCGGACTCCCTCGCGGTGGCTGATATGTGGCCGCTGGAGGAGGCCGAGGGTGCGACGGCGAGGCTCACATTGCCGGAGGGTGGCCCCTTCACCTTGTCCCTCGCCTGGCCCACGAGCCACGGTTATTCCGCGCTGATGGCTGATCTCAACGGCCCCGGCAGCTACGACCTGCACGAGGTAGCGGCCCGCACCCTGCATAACCGGCAACAGGAACGGATCCAGGCAGGCCCGCAACCGGACGCCGCAATCGTCGCCGCACGGAGCAAGACCGAGGCCGAGCTGGCTCGCTGCAACTCGCTTGAGATCGGCCCGGAGAAGGGTACCTCGGCCGTGCAATGCCTAGAGCTAGCGGCGGAGGCGCAACTGATGCTCGACCGGGCGCTGACGGCCAACACCCCGGCTTCGGCGTTCATCGCCGTCACCTTTACTCGCGTCCCCAACGCCGCGGAGGTCACCGCGCTCAGCGCGATTACGGGCGGCAAGCGCACGCCAGCGGTGCGGCTGGTCGTCAGTGATCTGGGGCAGGTCGACGACTGGGCTCGGACGATCGACGCCATTCACGCCATCGGTGGCCAGGCCGTCGTTCAGGTCTGTGACTCATACCAGCTGCCGGATCTGTCGGCGGCGCAATATGAGGAGCGGCTGAACACACTGCTGACGACGCTCTCGGCGGCTGATGCCTGGGAGGTCGGCAACGAGCTGGCCGGGAACTGGCTGGGGGAGGACCCGGTGGGCCGGACGGCTCTGGCCGCGAGGCGGGTCCGGGAGATGGGCAAGCCCACGCTGCTGACGCTCTACTACCAACTGGGCGAGGACGACGCAGAACACTCGATGTTCACCTGGAGCCAGGCAAGCCTGAAGCCCGACCTCATGGATTTGATCGACGTGGTCGGCCTGTCGATCTACCCGCAGGACCATCCCCTAGGAACCGCCGCGGAACGTGTGATGACGACGCTTGAGCGGACTTTCCCCGGCAAGCGGGTGGCTATCACCGAGTTGGGCTACCAGGCCGATGACCTGGCGGGCTTGTGGTGGTTCGGGTCGGCCACCGACGCGAATCTGGCTCGCCGCGTCGTCGCCGAACACCTGACGAGCGTTGGGTTGGGTCGCGCGCAGTCGTGGGGCGCCCCGTTCTGGTGGTATTACCTGGAAGACCAGGCCGGGGACAAGGACGGCATCGTCAGCGACATGCTGGCTGCCGTCGCCGCTGAAGGCGCCTGAGGCACCCGGCTCAGTACTGCGGGCGGCGCGAGTGACGTAGAGCCGGTCTGAAATCGGTGTCGCCGCGTCCCCGCATGCCCTGGTTGGCTCGTATCCTGGGGCGGTGAGCGGCACCGGGTGGTTATTAGACCGTGACTTCCTGACCCTTTCGGACACCTCGTTGGCCGATAACGATATATGGGTTCCGCATTGAGGATGAGGATGGCGCCACGCTCCGGCGCGGTGGTCGATAGCCGACCGGGGCGGTTTCACCTCCGCCGTAACTACCGACAACTCGACCTAGTTGACGCCGACGGCTTTCGGCTGGCCCACCTCAGCGACCCGAAAAACCTGGGCCTTGACGTCATCAAGATCCTCGACAACAACGAGAACCTGCTAGCCACGATGCGGAACTGGCCATTCGCCCACAAGCGGCAGGTTGTCATTAAGCCCGTCGTTGGGCCCTCGTTCATCCTCAGGGGAAACTACCTGGGCCACGACTACACCATCGCTGACCGGGAGACGGGCCGTCTCGTTGCGCAGACCCAGCGCCAGGGGGCCGGGCGTCTTCGTCTTCGCTACCGGTATGCCCTGACATTCCTGGCGGCACTCGCGTGGCACCAACGCCTCGCGATCCTAGGCGGGGTGCTTGCCCTGGACATGATGACCCGCAAGCCCCGCCGGGTGCTCGACTGGCTCCCCGATTAGCGTCTCGGCTATAGCGCGATGCCTCGGTCGATGGAGTCCCTGGGGCGGCTGAGGCTCGCGCAGTCGCAAAACAGCCCTCGCCTAACCACTCGCTCTGTCTTTGGTGCAAGATTGCCTCGTGAGCACCTTGACATCCCCCGCCTTCATCGACCGAGCGGTGCGAACCGCCCGTCGTTGGGCCCAGCAGTCCCTCGCCCACCCCGAGCCGCGCGCCGCACGTCTTCTCGCGAGCGCCCTCGACCACCCGGACGGGCTGCGCTTCACTTTGGAGTTCGTTGACGGGGTGCTGCGACCCGAAGACCCGGCCGTCGCCGCCAAGAATCTGGGACACCTGGCCAAGCAGCCGGTGCCATTCCTCCCCGCTTATTTGCGACTCGGCCTGGGGGTCGGTGTCTCCCCGGCCCCACGGGTCTGGCTGCCGACGGTGCGGCGCGCCTTCGGGTTGTTGCTGGGGGACCTGGTGGTCGACATCGGCCGCGACCTCGGGCCTGCCATCGCTCGCCTGAAGCGCAGCGGCGCCGATCTGAACATCAACCTGCTGGGCGAGGCCGTCCTCGGCGATGAGCACGCCTCCTCCCGGCTGCAGCGCACGATCGACCTGCTGAGCCGCCCTGATGTCGATTACGTGTCGATCAAGGTCTCCTCCGTGATGGGACCGCATTCCCCCTGGGCCCACGACGCGACGGTCAAGGAAGCCGTTGTCCGCCTCGGCCCCCTCATGGACTTGGCCAACCGCACCGGCAAACTCGTCAACCTCGACATGGAGGAATACCGGGACCTGCACCTCACTTTGGAAGTGTTCGAGCGCTTTGCCGAGGAATTCCCGAACCTGCGCATGGGGTTGGCCGTGCAGGCCTATCTGGCGGAGTCGCCGTTGCTCATCACCGAGGTGCAGCGCATCGCGGAGCGACGGCGGGCCGCGGGTGGTGCGCCGCTGCGCGTCCGACTGGTCAAGGGCGCCAACCTGGCGATGGAACGCACGCAGGCGGAGATGCGGGGCTGGCCGAACCCCGTCCTGCCGACGAAGGTCGCCACCGACGCCAGTTACCTGATGGCCCTCGACCGGCTGATCGACCCGAAGACCGTCAGCCACCTCAACATCGGCGTCGCCAGTCACAACATCTACAGCCTGGCGACTGCTGTCGAACTGGCCAAGGAACGCGGTATCGGCCGCGAGGTCGGCATTGAGATGCTGGCGGGTATGGCCGTGCCGCTGCAGCGCGTCATCCTCGACGAGGTGGGGGCGCTGCGCCTCTATGTGCCCGTCGTGCCGCGCAGCGAGTTCGATTCCGCTATCTCCTACCTCGTGCGGCGCCTAGAGGAGAACGCCGCCCCAGAGAACTTTATGTCCGGGGCGGCCGCGCTTGGCCGGGACCAGGACTTCCTGGACCGCGAGGAAGGGCGCTACCGCGACGCCATGGAGCTCGTCGGCGCCCCGACCCCGGACGCCTGGGCCACGCAGGTGCGCAGCGAACCGACGTCGATCTTCGCCAACACCGCCGACACCGATCCGGCGCTGATCAGCAACCAGCAGTGGGCCAACGGCATTCGCGACGCCCTGCCCGCCGCTGACCTGGGCCGTGACACCCTGGAGCAGGGAGGCATCGCCTCGTCCGAGGAACTCGACCAGGTGCTGTCGACCGCCCACGAGGCCGGGCAGCGCTGGGCGGCCACGCCCGCGGCCGAACGCGCCGCCCTGCTGCGTCGGCTCGGCGTCGAGTTGGAGGCCATGCGCACCGAGTTGGTCACCGTTGCCGCCGACGAGGTGGGCAAGCTCATCGACCAGGCGGACATCGAGGTCTCGGAGGCCTGCGACTTCGCCCACTACTACGCCTCCCTCGCGGAGGAGCAGGTCGAGGGCGCCACCCACAATCCGCCGCGCGTCACCGTGGTGATCCCGCCGTGGAACTTCCCCCTGGCTATTCCACTGGGCGGGGTGGCGGCGGCCTTGGCCGCCGGATCCGCCGTCGTGCTGAAGCCCGCATCCCCGTCGCGGCGCTGCGCCGCGTTGCTGGCCGAGGCCTGCTGGCGGGCCGGGCTGCCCCGCGACCTCGTGCAGTACACCGTGTTGACGGACCGGGCACTGGGCAAGGAACTCGTCACCGACGAACGGGTCGAGCAGGTGGTGCTCACCGGCTCCGCCGAAACGGCTGAACTGTTCCGTTCCTGGCGGCCTGGACTGCCGCTGCTGGCTGAGACCTCCGGTAAGAACGCGCTGATCGTCACCCCCTCGGCCGACTATGACCTAGCCGCAGCCGACCTGGTCGCCTCCGCCTTCGGGCACGCCGGGCAGAAGTGTTCGGCGGCCTCGCTTGGCATCCTCGTCGGCTCGGTCGCCCGCTCGAAGCGATTCCTGGACCAGGTGCTGGATGCGGCGTCGTCGCTGGTGGTGGCCTGGCCCGAGGACCCGTCGGCCCAGATGGGCCCGCTGACGGAGGTGCCTGGCGAGAAGCTGGAGCGCGGCCTCACCCGCCTGGAGCCCGGACAGGAGTGGCTGCTCAAGCCCGAGCGCATCGATGACAAGCTGTGGCGCCCCGGCATCCGCCTCGGGGTGCGTCCCGGCAGCGAGTTCCACAAGGTGGAGTACTTTGGCCCGGTGCTCGGCCTCATGGCCGCCCCCACCCTGGCCGAGGCCGTCGACTGGCAAAACGGCACCGACTTCGGGTTGACCGCGGGCCTGCACTCGCTGGATCCGGAGGAGATCCAGTACTGGCTGGACCGCGTCGAGGCCGGAAACCTGTACGTCAACCGCTCCATCACGGGCGCCATCGTGCGGCGCCAGCCCTTCGGCGGCTGGAAGCGGTCCGCAGTCGGCGCGGGCGGTAAGGCCGGTGGCCCGAACTACCTCATCGGCTTCGGCACCTGGCAGCCCAGCGACCACGTCGCTCCCGGTACCCCAACTGATCCGCGGCTGGCGCGGCTCATCCAGGCTGCCGAACCCGCCCTCGATGAGGCGCAGCTCAGCTGGCTGTCCGCGGTCGCCGCCTCCGACCAGGCCGCCTGGCAGACGCTGTTCGGCGCAGTCCACGACCCGTCGGCCATGACGGCGGAGATCAATGCCTTCCGCTACCGGCCCACCAGCGTGACAGTGCGCGTGGAGTCGGACGATCCGGCGGCTGTGCTGCGAGAGGCCTCAGCGGCCCTCATCACGGGCGCGACGGTGACGTTCGCCTTCCGAGAGGAGCCCGCGACGGCGCTTTCCGAGGCGCTGCAGGGCCTCGGTTACGGGGTGTCCGTGACTCCCGATCAGCAGTTCGATGCCACCGCTAAGGGCCGTGTGCGGCACCTGGGTGACCGCGGCCTGTTGGCTGAGGCCGGCGGCTCCATCGACCTGAGCGTCTACGCTGGCCCGTCCCTGCCGACGGGACGCCTGGGGCTGTTGCCGTACGTCCACGAACAGGCGGTCTCCGTCACCAACCACCGCTTCGGCCACCCCACCCCCATGACCGAGGACCTGAAGATCTAGGCCTCACCAGTCCTCTGCCGAGGAGCGGACCTCTCGTGCCCGTCCGGTCACCACCGGATGAGCACGGGAGGTCCGCAGTTGTTCCCGCCACTTGTCGCCCAGAGTGCCTGCCCTCCGATGGGCGATAAATGTGATGAAAGAATGGCAAAATATTGCCTATTCTATATCATTTGTTTTATTCCGAGATAATGCTGTGACTATTTGTTTGCTAAGATAATGGACGGGGATAAAGCTGAAGATAGGTGGAATTGCGTATGACAAATGAACCAACCAATGACCTTTCCGAGGTGGAATCTGAAAAACACCTCGTCCTGCAGGACGAGGTGATCAGCGACGAGTTCTCGCCCGTCGAGGACCCCCAAACCGACGAGGCTGCGCCGGCCGATCCGGAGGTCGGGGAGGCGCAAGCGAATGCCTCGCGAGTCTCCTGGTCCGTGGTGCTTCCCGCGGTCGCGGTCTCCCTGCTCCTCGTCGCCCCGGCGGCCCTGTGGCCGGGAAGAATGACGGAGCTGGTGCAGGCCGTCAGCGGCGGCGTCGTCAACGGCCTGGGGTGGTACTACGCGCTCATCGTCGTGGGATTCGTGTTCTACTGCACCTACCTGGCGGTGTCCCGGTTCGGCGATGTGAAGCTCGGCCCCGACGACGCGGAGCCCGAGTACTCGCGGATGAGCTGGTTCGCCATGCTCTTCGCGGCCGGCATGGGCATCGGCCTCGTCTTCTGGGGCGTGGCTGAACCGCTCAGCCACTACACGGAGCCGCCGCCGGGCAGCACAGCCACGACCGCCGCCGGGGCCGCCCAGGAGGCAATGAACACCACCTTCCTGCACTGGGGGCTGTCGGCTTGGGCCGTCTACGTGGTTGTCGGCCTCGGCGTCGCCTACATGAGCCACCGCCGCCGGCGGCCAGTGTCCATCCGTTGGCTGCTGGAACCGTTGCTCGGCGACCGCGTCAAGGGCTGGGTCGGTGACCTGATCGACGTCACAGCCCTTATCGGCACGCTGTTCGGCGTCGCCACGTCGCTGGGCTTCGGCGCGGCGCAGTTCTCCGGTGGGCTCGAGTACATTGGCCTCGCCCAGAAGTCGCCGACGCTGCTGCTCGTCATCGTCATCGGCATCTCGGCTCTCGCCGGGCTCTCGGTGGCCTCCGGCCTTGATGTCGGAATCAAATGGCTGTCCAACGGCAACCTGGTGCTTGCCGCGATGCTGCTCGTCGCCGTCTTGTTCATGGGGCAGCCGCTGTTCGTGATGCGCGAGTTCGTCGAATCCATCGGCAACTACATCCAAAACTTCATCCCGCTGTCTTTTAGGACTATGTCTTACCAAGGCGAGGCCGGCGAAGCGTGGATGAGCACCTGGACCACGTACTACTGGGGCTGGTGGATCAGCTGGTCGCCGTTCGTCGGTCTTTTCATCGCCCGGATTTCCCGCGGCCGCACTATCCGCGAGTTTGTGATGGGCGTGCTGGCGGTTCCGACCGTGATCACTTTCCTATGGTTCTCCGTCATGGGCGGCACCGCCCTGTGGCACCAGATGAACACGGGCGTTGATCTGACGGCCGCCAAAGACTGGACCACCACGGCGCTGTTCGCCCTGGCCCATGAGCTGCCCGGCGGGCCGGTCCTGACGGGGCTGTTCATGGCCCTGCTGGTGATCTTCTTCGTCACCAGCTCCGACTCGGCGTCGTTCGTCCTTGGCATCCTGTCCGCCAAGGGCGTCCAGACCCCGCCGCTGTTCATCCGCCTGTTCTGGGCCACCCTGCAAGGTGGAATTGCGGCGCTCCTGCTGTGGCTCGGTGCCCTTGAGGGCGGTGCCGACGGCGCCACCGAGGGAGGGCTTAAGGCGCTGCAGGTGCTATCCATCCTGACAGCTTTGCCGTTCTCGGTGGTCATGGTGCTGGCGTGTGTGTCGATGTATCGGGCGCTGCGCTGGGAGGACAACCTGCGGCTGCGCGCGGAACGTGAGCTGCTGCACGGCCGGATCACGGCCATCGTCGAAGAAACGGTGGACCGCAGCGGACCGACAAGGAAGCCCCGGATGCCCAGCTGGCCCATGCCGAAGCTACCGCGCCGACGCTCCCGGCCCCGAACGGAGTAGCGGTCTGGCCGGGGCGTCGCGGATGACACGGGTTGGCCCTAGGATCGGGGAATGGCCCCCGAAACGCAGTTGATCCGGCTATCCGCCGACGCCCCGGCCACGGACATCGAAATCCGGTTTGAGTTCCACGTTGCCGCCCCCAGCGAGCCCCCATGCCCTAGAGGCCTTAGGGGGTTCGTGGCATGAACTGGGAGACGAGAGAACTGGTAGTGCGGCTCGTGCTGGCCGCCGCTATGCTCGCTTCCGGCGTCCTGCTGTGGTGGTCGGGCCGCGCCGCGGCGGCGGGGAAGCTGAAACGCAATCACTTCTCGGGTATCCGCATTGCCAGCACGCTGGCCAGCGAAGACGCCTGGCGGGCCGGGAACCTTAGGGCAGCGCCGACGACGTTGTGTGCCGCGGTTGGTTCGTTTTTGGGAGTTGTCTCGGCGCTGCTGCCGGTGCAACTGCCGTTCGCCGTCGGGGGTGTGGCGGCGATGTCCCTCGTGGTGCTCCTGCTCGTCATGTGGGGCTCCCGGGTCGCTCACCGTGCCGCCACCAAGGTCGCCCAGCTAAGCGGCGACGAGCCGTTCCTGCCGCCCGACGAGGCAGCCCCACAGCGGGCACAACTCATCGACGATGACACGCTGCGGCGCTGATCTGAAGGAGAATTCATGAGTCCTTGGGTGGCGGCGCGTGATGTGCCGGTCCCGGAGGATGTGGCACGGCTTTTGGCCACCGTGCCGGAGTGGTTCGGGCGCGAGGAAAGCAACGCCGAATACGTCGAAGATGCGCGCACTCTAGAGACCTGGACGGTCCGCGACGGCAGCCAGATCGTCGGTGTGACACTCGTGGCTCGGCATTTCCCGCACGTCGCGGAGATTCACCTGACCGTGATTGATCGTGCATATCACGGCCGCGGCGTGGGGACGGCCATGGTCCGGGCCCTTGAAGCCGACGCGCGAGCGAAGGGGGTGCGGCTGCTGGAGGTGAAGACCCTCGGTGCATCCCACCCGGACCCGCACTACGCGCGCACCCGACACTTCTACGAGGCCGTGGGCTTCCTGCCCCTAGAGGAAACCGACTTGTGGGGCGAGGGCACCCCTTGCCTCATCATGGTCAAGCCCCTACCGGGCTGACGCAGCATCCGGGCGTCGCGCTATTCCCGCTGCGGTTGCGCCCCGAACCTGGTTGACTGGGGCACATGACAACAGATCGCCCCGCCGCGCGTGCCGCCCAGGCGGAACGCGCCGTGTTGTCGCGGTCCCTACGGCGCCTCTGGGCGTTGCCCGGTACTCGCATCGGCATCGTCAGTCACCCCACCCGCTTGAGCCACCGATTGTCGATGGTGTGGATGTACTGGTGGCAGGCGCACCTGTTCGACTGCCTCGTCGACGCGCAGCTCCGCGACCCTCAGCGCGGCCGCGCCCGGCTGGCCCAAACCCTGGCGCGTGCGAACCTGATCCGCAACGGCCTGCGTCGCACCAACCGCTACTACGACGACATGGCCTGGTGGGGGCTCGCGCTACAACGCGGACAAGACGTGTTCGGCCTCTCCGCCAGCGAGACCCGGATCGTGCGCACCTGCCTGGCCGCGATCCGGCCGGACGGAGTGGTGCCGTGGCGGATCGGCGATACCTTCCTCAATGCTCCAGCCAACGGCCCCGTCGCCATGATGCTGGCCCGCGCCGGGTACCGCGACGAGGCTGCCCGGATGCTCGACTGGATCACCGAGCACCTGATGCTCGACACCGGTCTAGTGGCTGATGGGCTCGTCGTCACGCCTGACGGCGACCGCCTGGATACCACCGTCTACACCTACTGCCAGGGCGTGGTGCTGGGGGCTGAGCTGGAGGTGATGGGACCCGATTCGCCCCGCCGCATCGCGGACCTGGTGGCGGCCACGGCCGAGCATCTGGCCCCGGATGGGGTTCTGACGGGCATGGGCGGCGGCGACGGCGGCCTGTTCGCGGGCATCCTGGCCCGCTACCTGGCGCTGGTCGCCAACCGCCTTCCCGGCGACAAAGTGACTCGGAACCTCGCCGCCGATGTGGTGCGTGCCTCGGCCGACGCCGCCTGGGAGCACCGTGTCGTTGACCGCCACGACCTGCCCACCTTCGGCCCCGAATGGAATCAGCCCGCAACGTCCCCCGGCCGGAAGGGGTTGCACGAGAACGATCTGTCGGTGCAGCTGTCCGGCTGGATGGTGCTGGAGGCCGCGGCGGCCCTCGACGAGGCCAAGCCCGAAAAGCGTCGGCGGCGCCCCAAGAAGACCGCGTGACCTGCGCCCGCCCCTGCGATGGCCACGCAGGGGCGGGAAACAGGGGTGAGGAACTCAGCCCTTCAAACCGGAGGTCGCCAGACCTTCGATGACGCGACGCTGCATGGCGAAGAACAGCGCGAAGATCGGCGCCATCGCCATGACGGAGGCCGCCATCATCAGGTTCCACTCCGCTTGGTACTGCCCAGCGAAGGTCGCGATGCCGACGCTGATCGGCATGTTGGCCTCACGGGTGGTGACGATCAACGGCCACAGCAGATCGTTCCAGCTCCACAGCACCGTCGTGATGGCCACGGCGAACAGACTGGGCTTGACCAGCGGCAGCATCACCTTCCAGAACACCTGCCACAGGTTGCAGCCGTCGAGACGCGCCGCCTCCTCCAGCTCCTTCGGAAGCGACATGAAAGCCTGCCGCATCAGGAACGTTCCGAAGGCCGAGAACATGCCGGGCAGGACAATGCCCCATGGGGTTTCCAGCAGGTTCAACCCTTTGACGATCTGGTACTGCGTGATCAAATACGCCTGGCCGGGGATCATGAGGATCGCCAGGAGCAGCCCGAACAGCAGCCCGCGGCCCTTGAACTGCATCCGCGCGAACGCATAGCCCGCCATCGAACACAGGATCAGTTGCGCGCCCGTCCGCAGCACGGTGATCACGACGGACACCCAAAGCTGCGACCAGAACGGCAGCCGCTCAAATACCAGCGTGTAGTTGCCCCACTGGAACGTCTCGGGGATGAAACGCGGCGGCACAGCCTGAATCTCCGGGTTCGTTGACAGCGACATCATGACCTGCCACACGAACGGGAAGAGCATCACCAGGCCACCGATGGTCAGCACCAAGTGCGCAGGCCAGTAGCGCAGCTGGCGGCGCCAGGCGTTGCGGGAGGAGTCAGACATAGTGCACCCACTTCTTCTGACCCCAGAACTGGATCGCGGTGACGGCCGCCACCAGCGCCAGGATCACGATGGAGATCGCCGCGCCAGCCCCACGGTTCTGCGTCACGAAGGCCTCCTGGTAGAACAACGACACCAGGGACCGCGACGCCGCCTCCGCTGGGTTGCGTGGCCCAAGCATGGCGTAGAGGAAGTCGAACAGCTGGAATCCACCGATGGCCTGCATGATCGTCAGGAAGAAGATCGACGGCGTCAGCAGCGGCACGGTGATGGACCGGAACTGATGCCACGCGCTGGCCCCGTCGATGGACGCCGCCTCGTACAGCTCCTTCGGGATCGCCTTCAGGCCGGCCGACAGGATGATCACGTTGAACCCAATCGAACTCCAAATGCCAACGAGCGCGACGGTGAGCATCACTAGTCCCGGCGTCGAAAGCCAGTACGGCGGATTCTGCACCCCGAGCGCCTGAAGGGCCTGGTTCAGGATCCCGAAGTTGCCGTTGAACACCAGCCGCCACACCTGTGCGATGGCCACCGGCATAGCCAGATAGGGCATGAAGAACAGCACCCGATAGATGGTTCGGCCTTTGAGCCCCGGCAACTCCAGCAGGGAGGCGATGCCGACGGAGATCGGCACCGCCAGCAACACCAGGGCCGTGTAGAACAGCGTGTTGACGATGGCCGACGGCAGGTCGGACCGTGCGAACAGCTCGGCGTAGTTCTCAAAGCCCACGAACTTCTCGTTGCCACCAAAGGCGTTGGTTTTCGTCAGCGACGTGTAGAAGTTCCCGATGATTGGGTAGTAGTAGAACAGCAGCACGCCCGCCATCAGAGGCCCGACGAACAGCAGGGGCTAGGCCCCCGCCGTCATCGGGTTCACGCGACGGCGACGGGCGGGACGGGCCGCCACCTCACCGTTCCGTTCGCTAGTCATGAGTGCTTACCCCTGCTCCTGCTCCAGGGCGGTGTTCATTTCGGTGGTGAGCTGCTTGCAGCCTTCTTCCAGGCTGATCTTGCTCGTGAACACGTCGTTCAGGATGATCTGCTTGTCGGACCAGGCCGCGGTGTTCTTCGACGCCGGGTAGGGCACGGCGTAGGTTTCGGCCGCCGTCGTGAAGACATCCAGCTTCCAGGAAGCGGCCTGATCCAGCCACGCCTGCTGGGTTTCGGCGAAGGCCGGGATCGCGGTGCCGTTCTTGGCCTCCGTCTCGTTGGCGGTCTGCGTCGTCATGGCCTTGACCAGGGCCTTCGCGGCGGCCAGGTTCTTCGACTTCGCCGAGGCGGCGTAAGACAGGCCGTGGATGATCGAAGCCTCCTGCTCGCCCTTCGGCAGCGGCACCACGACCACCTCGTCGCCGGGGAACACCTCGCGCAGCGGCTTGACCTGCCAGGAGCCGCCCCACAGGATGCCGGCCTGCCCGGATTTGAACAGGTCTTCGGCGGGTGTGTCGGAGGTGACCTCCATGGGCGGCATGGAGCCGTCGGCGATCCGGTCCAGCCAGAACTGGATGCCCGCCATGGACTTCGGATCGTCGTAGCCGGACTTGCCGTCCTTGATGACGTAGCCACCGGCCTGGTAGATGGTGTTGTAGTAGCTGACCTGCGAGTCGGACAGACCGACGACGACGCCGTAGGGCACCACGCCAGAGTCCTTGATGGCCTTCGCCGCCTGGTTGTGTTCCTCCCACGTCCAGCCGTTCTCCGGGATCGTCAGCCCAGCCTTGGTGAAGACATCCTTGTTGATGAAGCAGGCGACGGTGTCGTAGTCCTTCGGGATGCCGTATTTCTTGCCGTCCAGGGTGTACAGGTCCACCAGCGCGGACGGGTACTTGTCCCAGGCCACATCCGCGACGTCCTCCACATCCGCCAGCATCCCGTTGCCGGCGTACAGCTGGAAGTTGGGGCCGTTCATCCACATCACGTCGGGCAGCTGATCGCCCTGCGCCTGGGTGCGCAGCTTCGTCCAGTAGTCCGCGTAGACGGCCACCGACGGGGTGACCTTGATGTTCGGGTACTCCTTGTTGAAGGCGGCGATGTTGTCTTCGATGGTGGGGGTTTGGGCTTTGTCCCAGTAGAACAGGGTCAGTTCGGCCGTGGTGTCCTTGCTGAGCTCCGTCGTCGACTGCTGGGTGTCGCCGTTGGAGCAGGCGGCCAGGGTGGAGGCCATGCCGGCCGCCGAAGCCGCTGCCAGGAAGGTGCGACGCTTCATTGGGTTTCTCCTTGCTGTTTCGGTCACTTGACCTGGTTGTTGTTGAAGTACTCAATGACTTCAGGTTTGAGGTTGGGCACGATCTGTGGGGTTGAGCCACTGCGGAGCGAGTCTGTGGCGGCGACGGCGGCGGCCATGGCGTGCCAGGCGCCGAGCGGTGAGGTGTCGGTGGGGGCGTCCTGGGTGATGAAGGACACGAACTCGCTGATGGTGAGGATGTCGGCGTCGCTGTGGCCGCCCGCGTCGCCCTTGATCGGGAACTGGGCGTCGCCGTCGGCGCTATACAGGTGGCGGCGATTCCATAGCTTGATGTGTCCGCCCTCCCCGTCACCGAAGTTCTCAATGCGGCCCTCGGTGCCGATGACGGTGTAGTTGCGCCAGTAGTCGGGGGTGTAGTGGCACTGCTGGTAGGAGGCGAACAGGCCGGAGGACATCTCCATCAGCATCATCGAGATGTCCTCAACGTCGATGACGGGATTGAGGCCCGTCTGGGTCAGCGGCGGCCAGTTGTCCATGCTGAACCAGTCGGCCAGGAGCTCACCGGAGCGATCCTTGCGGTCGGTGATCTGGTCGTACAGGGTCAGCCCGCCCATGGCGGTGACCCGCTCCGTGTGGGAATCAGCCAGCCAGTGCATGACGTCCAGGTCATGGGCGGCCTTCTGCAGCAGCAGTCCGGTGCCGTGTTCGCGGGTGGCGTGCCAGTCCTTGAAGTAGTAGTCGCCGCCGTTGCCGACGAAGTGGCGGCACCAGATGGCTTTGACCTCGCCGATGGCTCCGGTGCGGATGAGCTCGCGCATAGAGCGCACCACGTTCATGTGGCGCATGTTGTGGCCGACGTACAGCTTGGTGCCGGTCTCGTAGGCGGTCTCCAGAATCGCGATGCCGTCGGCGATGCGTGTCGCCAGGGGTTTCTCCACGTAGACGGGGATGCCAGCGCGCAGTAACTCGCAGGTCACCTCCGCGTGGGTGTCGTCCGGGGAGGTGACGAGAGCCGCGTCGATGCCTTCGGCGATCAGTTCGGTGACGTTGCGGGTGAGCTTGATGTCGCTTCGACCCAGCCGGTTCAGGATGCGGGCAGCTCCGTCAGGGTGGGGTTCGGCCGCCGCGGTGATGCGACAGTTGAGGCCCGGTAGCTCGAAGTGTTTCGCGATGTCAGAGCGGGCGCCCACCCCGACGACGCCGATGCGTAGGGTGGCGCGGTCGGCGGCGGTGGCTTGGTCCGGGGACATGGGGTAGTGGGTTCCTCTCGCCGTGACGTTCGTGATCTGAGTGAGTGCCTTGGGGACGATGACGTGGGGGCTGGGTTGCCCGAACAAGACGGTGCGCGCCTGATGCAAAGCCAAGGACAGGGCACCGACGACGGCGGATCCTTGCCCCATGCGTGAGTATTCGAGGTTGAGTTCGGCAGCGCTGGATTCGCGGGT
This sequence comes from Propionibacteriaceae bacterium, assembly GCA_030532825.1. Lineage (GTDB taxonomy): Bacteria > Actinomycetota > Actinomycetes > Propionibacteriales > Propionibacteriaceae > Arachnia. The sequence goes on along the minus strand of JAUNKK010000036.1, from coordinate 9,647 downwards.
GGTACGCAGGTGGTCGGAGATGCGCGTCAGCACGGCGGGGGAGTCGCGATTGGGCAGGGCGATGACAATCGTCGCCGGATCGAGGACGGCGGAGATGGTGCCGATGCTTTCGGCCAGGCGACCCAGGCCGCCGATCGAGGGGCCGTAGCCCTCCACCAGGTGAATGCCGACCTCTCCGGCGTTCTGGTTGTGGCCGCGGTGCAGGTGCCCGCTCAGCACGAGGCCCGTGACGATGGTGCGGGTCACCGCGATGAGCAGCAGGTCGTCGGTCGGCTGGAGGGCCCCATCGCCGCAGCGCAGCGCGAACTCGCCGTAGGCGGCGCAGTTGACGTCATTTTCTACCTGAACGGGCATCCCGAGGCGCTCCGCCAGCTCGCGGCCCAGCTCGAAGCCTTCCCACTGGGGGACTGCGTCGGAGCGCATCAGGTGCCCGTCGGAGGCGACGGTGCCGGTGGTGGAGACGACTATGGCGTGGACGGGGCCGTCGGTGTTGTGCTGGATCTGCTCGGTTATGAGGCCGACGAGATCCTCGAAGCGGGGGGAGCGGTCGACGCTGATGAGGCTGCGGTGGCCGACGGCGGTGACTTCGCCGTCGAGGCGGGCGGTGGCGGCGAGGGCGCTGCGATGGAGCAAGTCGATCGCGATCACGACGCCGGCGTCGTCGCGCGGGGCCCAGGTCTCTGCGGGACGGCCGAGGCTGCCTTCGGCGCCCTGCGGGGCGATGAGCCCCAGCTCGGTCAGGGATTCCAGCAGGTTGGTGATCGTGGGCCGGGAGAGCCCGGTGGCTTGCATGAGGGCGCTGACGGTGGAGTTCGGGCGCGCCACGAGAGCCTCGTAAGTGCTGGCCAGTCGGCTGGACCGGTTTGCGGGACCCCTCGTGGGCATCGGCGACCTCGATTCCTCAAAGTACTTACGTAAGTACCCATATGATTGAGAAGAGGGTAGGGAGTGGCCGCCAGCTTCGTCAAGCGTTTTATCAAATTGAAATCTAACCGCGGAATGCCGTCGTTCTCAGCGGGCTAGGTTGAGGTGTTCGGTCAAGACAGGGGCCTGGGCTTGGTCACTGCCGGTTGCTTCCTCGGGTGTGGGCTCGCGTTTGCCTTCGGGGCATCGGCCAGCTCGCTTAGGAGCGGGTGAGGGTTGATGGAACGGCGGCCCCAACGGCGCGACACGAGCCTCTGCAGCGGGCCGGATCACCGGGCGTTTCGACGTTAAGATGCCTCCAAACGAAGAAAGGACTGAAGCCGTGTCGCAGGGACTGGAAGCCGCGCGTCGCAAGATGGCTGAAGCCGGGGTCAGCGCCCCCGTCATTGAGGTGTTCGCCCACTACTACGGGCTCTTGGAATCCGGCGAGAGCGGCCTCATTCGTGAGGACAGCATCACCCCGCTGCTGGATCCGCCCCGCTTAGAGGACGTCGAGATCAGCGACGAGGCGGCCCGCGAGGCCATCGGCGCTACCGTTATCCTGCGTCTGAACGGGGGGCTTGGCACCTCGATGGGCCTTGACAAGGCAAAGAACCTGCTGGAGGTGCGTGAGGGCCTGAATTTCTTGGACCTCATCGTCTCTCAGGTCCGTGCCGCCCGCCGCGCCTGGGGCGCCCGGCTGCCGCTGCTGTTTATGAACTCGTTCCGCACCGAGGCTGACACCCTGGCCCACTTGGCCCGCTATGACGACCTCGTGGTCGAGGATTTGCCGCTGAGCTTCGTGCAGAATCAGGAGCCCAAGCTCCGCGCCGACGACCTCACCCCCATCGAATGGCCCGCCGACCCCAGCCTGGAGTGGTGCCCGCCCGGGCACGGTGACCTCTACACCTCGCTGTATGGTTCCGGTCTGCTGGAGCGGCTCATTGACAAGGGGTTCCGCTACGCCTGCATCGCCAACGGCGACAATCTGGGTGCTGCCCCCGACGCGCGGTTGGCCGGCTGGTTCGCTGCCTCCGGGGCGCCGTACGCGGCGGAGCTATGCCGCCGCACCGTCAACGACCGCAAGGGTGGCCACCTGGCCATCCGCAAGAGTGATGGGCAGCTGATTCTCCGCGACACTGCCCAGACCGCGCCCGAGGAGATGCATTACTTCACCGACGAGCATCGCCATCCCTTCTTCCACACCAACAACCTGTGGTTTGACTTGCGGCAGCTGTTGCAGACCCTCATCGAACGCAACTCCGTCCTAGGGTTACCCATGATCCGCAACGAGAAGACCGTGGACCCGGCCGACGGGACCTCGCCGCGCGTGATCCAGGTGGAGTCCGCCATGGGTGCCGCCATCGAAGTCTTCCCCGGGGCGACCGCCATCTGCGTGGGACGTGATCGCTTCCTGCCGGTCAAGACCACCAATGAGCTGTTGCTGCTGCGCTCCGATGTCTACGATCTCACCGACGACGGGCGCCTCGTGGCGCGCGCGGCATCGCCGGAGATCAGCCTGGACTCGACGTACTACAAGACTGTTCCCCAGTTTGAGGCCCGCATCCCGCAGGCCCCGTCGCTGCGCGAGGCGACGGCGCTGCGCGTGCACGGCGACTGGACTTTCGAGCCCGGGGTCAAGGTGGTTGGGGCCGTCGAGCTGGCCGATCAGGGACAGGAGCAGGTCGTCTCGGCCGGAACCGTGCTGGGAGAGTCGAACTGACGCCCAGCGGGGATGAGGGACGCTTGGCCGTGGCCGTCGTCCGCGCCGTCACGGGCCAGGAGCTTCCGGTCGCGGCCCGTGAGACGTCAGGACTGGCGGCCGAGTTGCGGGAACTCGGATGGGATGGCCCGCGGGTTGCGCAGGTCAGAGACCAGCAGCGGCAGCGTCGCCTCCCCTGGCCGTTCCCCATCCCCGTCGAGGTGCGGCGCGAGGTGGGGTTTGCCCGATTCGACGCGGCCGTTGCGGCCTTGTGCGAGGCGCTTGGGGTGACCGGGGGGCAGGTGTTGAGGCCTGCCCCGCCGCGGCCCCTGACCCGTGATGAGCAGCGGCTCCTGCACGACAAACCGCCCCACTGGGGATAGGTCTCAGCGGGGCGGTTCGGGAGAGCTCGAGTCAGATGTTGCGAGTGCGGAGCAGATCGCGGATCTCGGTGAGCAGTTCCTCGGAGGTGGGGGCAGCCGCCGCCTCTTCTTCCTCCTTCTTGGCGAAGCGGTCGCGCAGCGCGTTGTACGGCTTGACCACCAGGAAGTAGACCACGGCTGCGGTGATCAGGAAGGTGATGAGCGCGTTGATAAAGACGCCGACGTTGATGGGGCCGATGGCGACCAGGCTGAAGTCAGGCTGACCGCCGATTAGGCCGATGAGGTCCATGAGGATCTTGGTGAAGCTCTTGACAACCTCGGAGAAGACGCTACCGATGATAACCGCGACGGCAAGCTCAACGAGGTTGCCGCGCATCAGAAATTCTTTGAAGCCCTGCATATTGCATTCCTTCTGTGCTCCGACCGGAAACCGGCCGGGAACCGGCCCGATGTCTGGGGATTCAGACCCGGGTTAGGGAGCCCGTTTAGGGCTGGGCATCACTCTATGCATAACGTCCTGACATAGCTAGTGCTTCAGGGGTGGATCTTCGAATCATCCAGAATCTGGCCATCTGGGGGACGCCAATGCGGCGTTTCCTTGCTTTGCGAACATGTCGCGGGCGTGTCGCGCGGCGTGGCCGGGGTTGCATGGCCGTTCAGCTCAGGATGACGGCTAGCTGTCCACTCTGCCCGAGGGCCGAGACGCTGGGGCCGAGGTCAGCGGGGACATCTACCAGCACCAGGGGCTTCTTCGAGGTGCTGGGGGAGAGCAGTGAGCCCTCTTCCTTGCCGGGCAGTGCGGAGACCCGGGCATCGGCAGTGACGACCTCGCTGGATTCGGCAATCACCAAGGTGACAGCTGTGCCCGGAGTCAGCATGTCCCGCAGGGAGTTGTCGCGGATCAGGATGGGCACCAGGGCCCGACCTTCGGCGAGGGTGGGGGCCGCCGCCAGCATCCCGGGCTGCACGATGGTGCCCTTGGCTAAGCCGAAGCCAAGCGTCTGGCCCACCAGGTCGGCGATATCCCCATAGTGCTGCTCGGGGAGAGCGGTGCTGGGGAGCTGGGTCACCGTTAAATCGGCTTCAGTCAGCACCGTTCCCGGATAGACGGTATGGGCCAGAGTGACCGCGGGAATCAGGTCGGCTGGGCGAGGCGATAACTGGTTCGCCAGAGCGAACACCGCCAGGCCTGCCAACAGGGCCGCGATGGTGCGTCGATGCCAACTGAGAAACCGTCGAAGGCGCGCGATTGTAGTGTCCACGCTCCCGTTATGGGTGCGTTTTTCCGCAAACAATCAACTTTCCACAGGGAGGTTTTCTAAGGTTTTTCTCAGGAATCCGTCTTGGCGGGTGCGGTGGAAGCCGTCGCGGGCTCCTTCGTCTTGGTGGAAGTGGTCGACTCTGAAGCCGCGGGCTTTGACGTCGAGGGCTGCTTGCGGGAATCCGTCGCGTAGAAACCAGAGCCCTTGAAAACCACGCCGACGGCGTTGTAGACCTTGCGCAGTTCCCCGGAGCAGGCGGGGCAGGTGGTCAGGGCGGGGTCGGAGAACTGCTGGACGGCCTCCAGCTCTTCACCGCAGGCCTTGCAACGGTACTGATAGGTGGGCATTCGCACTCCCGGGTCGGTGGACAAACGGCATTAGGATACGCGCCCTTGCGGCAAGTGGGTGAATCCTGATTCCGTGATGACGGCCTCGACCGGCAGGTCGTGCGGTTCGCGTGGCAACTCCGGCAGGATTTCGTCGGCGTGAGCCAGCGCCCACAAGGGGCTTTGCGGGCGTCGATGATGCAGGGCCCGGTCGTACCAGCCGCCGCCGGTTCCCAGGCGCGTGCCGTCGAGCGCCACCGCCAGGCACGGCACCACCACCACATCGGCCAGCGCCAGCGCGTCCGCGCCGAGGCTGGCTGCGACGGGTTGTGGGATGTTGGCCCAGCCCGGCTTGAGGCCCTCCGAGGCCCAAGCCCAGTCGGGTTCGCGACGCAGCTTCGGCAGCAGCACGCGCCAACCCAGGTCGGTCAACTGGCTGATCAGTTCCAGGGTGCCCGGTTCGCCGGGGCGAGAGGCGTATATGGCGATGACGCTGGGGTCTGGCAGGGCCTCCAGCAACCGTTGATTACGGCGGGAGTCGCGGCTGGCAAGCTCCTCCGCCGTGAGGGCGGCCCGCCGCCCATCGATCCATGCGCGCAGCGCGCCCTTATCGCAAGCCTTATCCATTGGCCTATCGTAGAAACATGGCGCTGTTTGGTCGCAAAAGGCACGTGGAAGAAGAAGCCCCCCCTGTTGAGGAGGTGGTAGAAACCCTGCCTCCCGCCCCTGAGCCCGACGAAAACGGGTTCCGGCGTGTCGACGATCACGTGAATTACCTGCTGGAACTCGTCGAACCATTGCGGCCATTCGGGATGTCGGTGCTGGAGGCATGGGATCAGGTGATCTGCGAAGACATCAATTCCATGATCAATGTTCCCCCGAACTCCACCTCGAAGGTGGCGGGATACGCCGTGCGGGCACTCGACCTGTGGACCGAGCATGGCGACCTCGTCGAATCACTCCAACTGGCCACTGGGCTGTCGCGGCTCGGCACCGGCCAGGCGGTCCCCGTGGGGGCCGGGGGAGTGGTGCCGCGGGGCACCACAGCTGTGCTTCCCGAGTCCTTCGCCCACCACTTGGGGGACCGCATCGAGGTGGTGAAAGACGTAGCCGAGGGTGATTTCATGCGTGCCGCTGGCGAACACCTGGCCGTCGGCACCCGGTTGCTATCCGAAGGCGAGGTGCTGACCGACCGCAGCGTCGGCATGCTGGCGGCGACGGGCGTCGACAAGGTGCTGGTGCGGCCCCGCCCGCGCGTGGTGGTCGTCAGTTCCGGGGCCGAGCTGGTGGAGCCGGGTGAGCAGGTCGAGTATGGCGAGAACACCGACGCGAACTCCTTCCTCATCGCCGCGGCGGCTCGGGCAGCGGGGGCGACGGTGTTCCGGGTACCGGTGCACTCCAACGACAGGCAGGAACTCAAGCAGGCCATCACCGATCAGCTGATCCGCGCCGACCTCGTGATCTCCACTACCGGCGGACGCCGGGAGGAGTACGAGGTGGTGGCCCAGGCCATGGCCGAACTCGGCCTAGTGGATGCCGTCGAGGTGGCGATGTCGCCAGGGCGGACCCAGACTTTTGGGCTGATCGGTGATGAGCGCGTGCCGATGGTGATGCTGCCCGGGAACCCCGTGTCGGCTTATGTGTCGTTCCAGGTGTTTGTGTGGCCGCTGTTGCGTCGGCTCATGGGCTCCGACGTGCACCGGCGCAGCGTCCGCGCCATCGCGAAGGGGACGTTCAGATCGGTGCGCGGGCTGCGGCACCTGCTGCGCGGCGAGTTGGTGGACGACGGGCGCGTGCGCACCGTGAGCAAGGTTTCTGATCCGTTTGCTATGGCGGAGTTGGGACGCACGAACGCGCTCGTGGTACTGGACGAGGACACCGAGTTCGTCCGACCCGGCGAGTCGGTACAGTGCTGGGTGCTCGACGAATCCTGAGGATTCTAAGGTTCGCGCGGTTCCCCGGCGCGTCCGCTAGGCGAATCACATTCATGGTGTTTAACGTTGTCCCGTGCTCGCCGGAATAGTCATCAGTGCGTTGGTCTTGGCCGTTCTGGCCTTCGGCCTGCCCTGGCTGGCTACCCACAAGGACGATGTCGATGTTCTCGACGGTGACCCGTCGGAGCGCTTCTCGGACTCCATGCGCATCCTGCGCCGGGACATCGCCGACTATGTGGAGGATGTGTCGACGGAGATCTCCACGCCGTTGACACGCAAGGCCGAGCTCACGGAGTTGCGTCTGCTGGCGCGTGGGGCTGCTATGCGCCGCCGCCGGGTGGTGTCGGCGCTGCTGCTGGTAAACGTCGTGACGCTGGTGCTGTGTGTTTTCGACGTGGTGCCGTGGTGGGCGGCTGGGATAGCCGGGCTGGGGCTGATCGCGTTCCTGGTGTCGGCCAGGGTCGGCGTCGCGATGATGCACAAGCGCTTCGACGAGCGTGCGGCGCGCGTGCGCGACGGCTACTCGGAGGCTGACTGCACATCGGTGATCAAGGTGCCGAAGAAGGAGCCGTCGAAGGAGATTTCGGTGGACCTGTCGGCCCCGGAGTCGACGGGGGCGTTGTGGGAACCGATTCCGGTCACGGCCCCCACCTACGTGTCGAAGCCGCTCGTGCCCAGGACGGTGCGCACCATCGACTTGTCGGCGCCGGTGACGGGCTCCAGCATCATTCCGACGGCGGACCGGCCGGTCGCGCCCCGCAGGGCGAAACGTGCGGCCAGGGAGGAGGCGTCGGAGTCGCTGCGAAACCTGCCGCGGGCGGTGGGCGAGTAGCAAAGTGGCGCGCGATGCGACGCGAGTGCTAGCATCATCGCCGTACTTGGGGCTATGGCGCAGTTGGTAGCGCGTCTCGTTCGCAATGAGAAGGTCAGGGGTTCGAATCCCCTTAGCTCCACCACTGGTCCAGTTCGGTCCACGTCACCACGAACGCCCGCACCGGGTACTGCACCGGCGCGCTCTCGGGTGTGCTGTTGGGTTTCTTGGCCGGGGCGGGCTTCGGTCTGCCAGCGGATTGGATGCGGGCGAGGGCGTCGGCCGCGGCCTGATGCAACGCCACATCGGCCGGGCCGGGGCTGGTGGTGTGGTTGCGGATGGCCTCGTAGATCGGGTGCACAGGGCTCCCGGCGCCGATCTGCTCCAACCCCTGTCGCGCCACTGCCCGGACGTGTTCGGGCAGTGGCGCGTCGTTGGCGGCCTGTTCGAGGTAGCCGATCTTGTCCAGCGTCTTGTATGAGGCTCCACCGGGGATCATTCCAGCGGCTTGCTCACTGGCGCGTCCGGTGGGTGTTGACGGTGCGGGGAAATTTCCCGCACCGTCGGTTCCGGGTCAGCACCGAACGCACCGCATTGATCAACGCACTCATCGCTCTGCTGCGAGCCGTCGATCTCGGTGTCGACGCCCGCGGCACACTGAACGCCACCCAGCTCGCCAGGATCGTCTCCTGGCGTCAGCGTGCCGAGGCCGTCGCCCGCACCGAAGCCATCCGACTCGGCCCACCGACAGCGCTTGGCCCGTAGGCGAGGACGATCGATCTGTGTGGCCGGGTCGGGCAGCGGTGGGCCGGCCAGCATCCGCCGGGCCGTCGAGCGGCCCATCTTGGTGGCAGCGAGCACCTCATCAAGGATCTGGCCTCGGTCCTTCTTCGACGCTCCACGGTACGCATCGCGCAGCCTGTTCGTCACATGACGCTCAGCAGCCATCGGGATCTTGCCTTCCACAGCACCAAACTTCACGCTCAAAGAAGCTGAGGCACCGACCCCCACGCGCTCAAACTAGCTGAGGCACATCGAAGCATTGACATCGGAGACCAAGATGTGCATAGTCATGTTTATGCCAACACGAAACGTGTATGTATCAGAGGATGACGTTAGCCTTTTCACCGAAGCTGGGAAGATCGCCAGCAGTCTTTCAGCCGCCATCGTCGAGGCTCTTCGTGACTACGTGAAGAAGCATAGCAACTTGGCCGAGGGCTATCGGGAAATCGAATTGAAGTTGTCCACAGGCGGCGTAGATCGTCGGGTCACGTTCGTCGGTCGACGCTTGGTGCATCTGAAGAGGCCGGCTCCTGAGGGAACCCGCATCGACACGGTCTACCTCACGGCTAGGGGTCAGTTGGCTGTGGCGACGAAGATTCAGAGGGCGCTGCCGGACTGGGCTGCTGGCCAGGACAACCTTTGGTCCAACCCGGAAACATGGAGTCGGGACTTCCGGATCGCCGGGGACAAGACCATGACCGTCTTCCCAGACATTGATCATCTTCAACAGGTGGATCCTGCGATGGCAGAGCAAGCCCAGGCGGCGCTGGATGTTCCCGCTCATGAGGTCTTAGACATCTGAGATGCAACCTGCAACCCCGAAACGGTCATCCAAGCGCCCACTCTCTCTATCGTAGATCCTGCCAAAAATACAAAGTCGCGAGCGGCTACGAGGTGTCGATGCCGAAGGAGATCTCATTCAAACTCCATCCTGAGCATGTATTGGGCTTCTTCGGGCCCAATGAATCTGGTAAGACAATCCCGTCAGAATCGTCGCTGGGCTGCTTTCTGCAGACTCTGGCGAGGTTTCGTGAGGTGTGCCTGGTAGGTATCCGCCCTAGACCGCGTTTCGCAGAGAGGCAAGCTGTAAGTGTGAGCTGACCTGCCGGGAGGAGATGACCTTCCACGCCCAACGCTCGGCCAGTCAGAGCGTCTCGCCCGAGAAAACGTTGATGCTGTCGTAGCGATGTTGCATTTTGAGCACTTGGCGGACTGGGGTCTTGGGTACCCCCTCGGGTGGGCAGAGAAGGATAGTCTAGATCGGGAGGGTTATTCAGTGGAGCATGAATATGAGTCCTAGCACGGCTTTGATGGTTGTTTTGAAGGTGGGGTACGGACGGCGGTAGATGGCGCTGAGGATGCGCCAAGTTTTGAGGTGAGCGATGGCTTGTCCGACTGCCCATCGGTGTTGGTTTATTTGCCGGTTGAATTCTTCTTCAGCTTTGGTGAGTTTTTCGTCTTGGGACGGGCGGATGGGGGCTTGCATTCTGGAGTGCTTCATGTTTTGTGGACAGCTGGGGTGGGTTGGGTTTTCTAGGTTGGG
>JAUNKK010000177.1 GCA_030532825.1 Propionibacteriaceae bacterium | reverse complement strand
ACGAAACCCAGACCGTGGTGTTAACGGGGGACGTGATCTTCCAGGGCACCATCGGACGCACCGACCTGCCCAGCGCCGATTCCGACGAAATGCGCGCCAGCCTGCGATGGCTGACGACGGCCTTCCCCGACGACACAGTGCTGCTGCCAGGCCATGGCCCCGGGACGAGCCTCGCCGCCGAGAAAGCCCACAATCCCTACCTCCAACCCGACTTCCTCAAGGACTGACACCATGGCCCGCCCCAAACCGATCTCCGGTTTCCCCGAATACCTACCCGCTGGACGGTTCGTCGAGAACCAGGTCTTGGACGTCATCACCTCCACCTTCGAGTTGCACGGGTTTGCCTCCATTGAGACGAGGGCTGTCGAGCCCCTGCAACAGCTCGCCCGCAAAGGGGAGATCGACAAGGAAATCTACGTGGTGCGGCGGCTGCATGCGCAGGCCGACGACGCCGATGAACTGGGGCTCCACTTCGATCTCACGGTGCCCTTCGCCCGCTACGTGCTGGAAAACGCCGGCCACTTGGTCTTTCCTTTCCGTCGCTACCAGGTGCAGAAGGTATGGCGCGGTGAACGCCCCCAGGAAGGCCGCTACCGCGAATTCACGCAGGCGGACATCGACATCGTTGGACAGGATCGGCTGGCCGACCATCACGATGTTGAGATTCCGCTCGTGGCACTGGATGTCTTCGGGCAACTCCATCGGGATCTCGGCCTGCCCCCCGTAACGATCCGCGTCAACAACCGAAAACTGGCGGAGGGTTTCTATCTGGGCCTGGGAATCGAGGACACAGCGTCTGTGCTGCAGCGCGTGGATAAGTACGACAAAGTTGGCCCCGACGTCGTGATCGAGCTGCTCACCGAGCAAGCCGGATTGAGCGTTGCACAAGCTCGGGCCTGCGTCGCGCTCGCGGAAATCTCGGCCGACGACGAGTCCTTCGTGACGCGAGTGCGTGCGCTTGGGGTCTCCCATGAACTGCTCGACGAGGGGCTGGCTGATCTCGCCGCGGTGATCCGCGTGGCCCAGGCCACCGAGCCGGGACGCGTCGTCGCCGACCTGAAGATCGCACGCGGGCTGGACTACTACACGGGGACGGTCTACGAAACTCTGCTGCAGGGTTCGGAGCGGCTTGGCTCCGTCGCCTCGGGGGGCCGCTATGACTCGCTGGCTAGCGACGGGAAGGTGACGTTCCCCGGGGTGGGATATTCCTTCGGCGTCACGCGGATCCTTGCGCCGCTGATCGGTAAGGGACAACTGCGGGTCTCTAGGAGTGTTCCGTCAGCGGTGCTCATCGCGGTCGACTCCGAGGACACCCGGGAGCGAGCCATTGCGGTCGCCCGTCGGCTGCGTAGCCGAGGTATCGCCTGCGAGGTGGCCCCCAAAGCCGATAAGTTCGGCAAGCAGATCCGGTTTGCCGAACGCCGGGGGATTCCGTTTGTCTGGTTCGGGGCCGGAACACAAGACTCCGTCAAGGACATTCGCTCGGGGGAGCAGGTGCCGGCTGAGCCAGACACCTGGACGCCACCGCCCGCTGATGCCCGCCCCAGGATCGAGGCTGAGAACCACTCGTGAGACGACCTGCTGGTGTTGCGGACTCTCACCCGCTTGGCTGCGCACCACGGAGACGTCCACGCGTTGCGCCCTGATCGATTCAAGGCTAGGCTCGCCTAAACTACGTATGCTAAGCGGCAGTCCCAAGGAGTTGGATGTTTCTCGCCTCATTCCTGATCGGCCTGCGCGAAGGGCTAGAAGCTGCGCTCATCATTGGCATCCTGGTTGCCTACGTGCGTAAGCAGGAGCGAGGCGAGGTCGTATCCAAGATCTGGCTGGGTGTGCTGCTTGCTGTCGTCGGCTCCCTCGCCCTGGGGGCACTGTTTACCTTCGGTCGATACGGTCTAAGCTTTGAAGGTCAAGAGTTGATCGGTGGCGGGATGTCGCTGCTTGCCGTGGGCATGGTGACCTGGATGGTCTTCTGGATGCTCAGGGCCGGGAAGTCTTTGAAGACCGAACTTGAATCTAGTGCGTCGGTTGCCCTTGGAGCGGGATGGGGCATGTTCTGGCTGGCGTTCGTGTCAGTGGGCCGCGAGGGTATCGAGACGACGCTCATGCTCTGGGGTTGGATTCTCGAACCAGCAGCGCTGACGGGAGCGCTCGTCGGGATACTGACCGCCGTGGTCCTGGGCTACTTGGTGTATCGCGGAATGCTCCGCATCAAGTTTTCCACCTTCTTCGCCTGGACCGGTGTCTTGTTGATCATCATGACCGCTGGCATCCTTGCCTACGGAATCCACGACCTGCAGGAAGCCAGGTTCCTGCCCGGTCCCTTCTCGGGCGCCCCCATCACCCCCACAGATTTCCGCACCGGTGAGGTTCTCGTGGGATTCTTCACTGAACGCCCCTACTGGGGCGCCCCATTCCCCTTCGGGTGGGCCTTTGACCTGCAGGGGGTCATTGACCCCAGCGGTGCGCTCGCGGCTTTCTTGAAGGGCACTGTCGGGTTCACGCCGCTCATGAGTTGGCTCGAAATCACCGCTTGGTTTGTTTATCTCGTCGTCGTTCTCCCCATGTTCATTCGCCGTGTGCGTCCCCGAAAGGAACCCCATGAAACCCCGATACCTGCGTAGCATGTCGATTCTGTGCGCCGGCAGCCTGCTGCTGATCGGCTGCACCGAAAACAGGCCGGCGGCGACCGAATCCGGCGGTTCCGAGAATGCCGTATCGGTGAGCTCCACCGATACGGCTTGCACGGTCTCATCGACGACCGCCGCCTCCGGCAACGTCACCTTTAGCATCAAAAACGACGGGGCCAAGACCACCGAGTTTTACCTGCTCGGCTCCGACGGGCTCCGGATCGTCTCCGAAAAGGAGAACATCACCCCGGGGGCCTCGGCCGACCTGACCGTGACCCTTCAGCCGGGCGACTACTTCACCGCCTGCAAGCCCGGCATGCGCGGCGTCAACGTCGGGCAGGCGGCGTTCACCGTCACGGGGGACCCGGTGGAGCTGTCCGGTGAGGATCAGGCTCTTTTCGACGAAGCCGTGACGTCCTATGTGAACTTCGTGAAAAACGAGGTCTCGGAACTCATCCCCAAGACCGAGGAGTTCGCCAAGGCCTACATGGCCGGCGAGGATGACAAGGCGCGCGAACTCTTCGCCCCCACCCGAGTCCACTACGAGCGGATCGAGCCCATCGCGGAGGCGCTCGGGGTGCT
>JAUNKK010000176.1 GCA_030532825.1 Propionibacteriaceae bacterium | reverse complement strand
TAGGACAGCGCTCATGCGGCTGAGGGTATCGGGTGGGTAGACTCAGGCCAAGCAATACCGTGGAAGGGAATCATTCGTGAAGATCGCTGTCATCGCGATGGGCAAGATCGGCCTGCCGCTGGCCGTCCAGTTCGCCGACATGGGCCACGACGTGATCGGCGTCGATGTGCAGCAGACGGTGGTGGACAAGGTCAACGCCGGCGTTGAGCCGTTCCCCGGCGAGGCCCACCTGCAGGAAAAACTCTCCGAGCTGGTTCCCGCGGGCAAGCTGCGCGCCACCACCGATTACGCCGAGGCCATCCCGGGCGCCGACGCCATCGTCATCGTCGTGCCGCTGTTCGTCAACGACGAGACCTGGCAGCCGGACTTCGACTGGATGGAGTCCGCCACCCGTTCCTTCTCCGAGCATCTCACCCCCGGCACCCTCGTCAGCTACGAGACAACGCTGCCCGTCGGCACCACCCGCAACCGCTGGAAGCCCATGATCGAGGAGATCTCCGGGCTGATCGAGGGCCGCGACTTCCACCTGGTGTTCTCGCCGGAGCGCGTGCTCACGGGCCGCGTCTTCGAGGACCTGCGCAAGTACCCGAAGCTGGTGGGCGGCCTCAACCCCGCCGGCACGGCAAAGGGCATCGAGTTCTACGAGCAGGTCCTCACCTTCGACGAACGGCCCGACCTGCCGCAGGGCAACGGGGTGTGGGACATGGGCAGCGCCGAGGCCGCCGAGATGGCGAAGCTGGCGGAAACCACCTACCGCGACGTGAACATCGGCCTGGCCAACCAGTTCGGCAAGTTCGCTGCCGCCAACGGCATCGACGTGCACCGCGTGATCGACGCCTCCAACTCACAGCCCTACAGCCATATCCACCGTCCCGGCATCGCCGTCGGCGGGCATTGCATCCCCGTCTACCCGCGCCTCTACCTGTACACGGATCCCGACGCCAGCATCGTGCGCACCGCCCGCGAGGCCAACATGATCATGCCGGAATACGCCATCGGCCTGGCGGAGGGCGCCCTGGGTGATCTGAAGGGCCGCCGCGTCGTGGTGCTCGGCGCCTCCTACCGCGGCAAAGTCAAGGAGACGGCGTTCTCGGGGGTTTTTCCCACCGTCGAGGGCTTGAAGGCGCGCGGCGCCGAGGTGCTGGTCCACGACCCGATGTTCACCGACGATGAGCTGGCGGGCTACGGCTTCACGCCCTACCACCTGGGCGAGCCCGTCGACGCCGCAATCCTGCAGGCAGACCATCCCGAATACTTGACGCTCACCCCCGCCCAGCTGCCGGGTGTGCAGGCCGTGGTTGATGGCCGCGGCGTCCTGCCCCGCGAGAACTTCGACGGGGTCCGCTATTTCCGCATCGGTGAAGGAGAGTGATGACCACCTCGAACGAGCGCATCCTGAACATCCCCGGGCTGCTGCGTCACATCTGGCAGCGGAAGCTCGTCTTCCTGTTGGTGTTCGCCGTCACCCTTGGCGTGGCCTTGGGCTACGTCATGACCCAGCCGCGCAGCCACACCGCGACCCAGGTGGCGGTGTTGACGGTCCCCGAGGTCAGCACGGAGGCCGAGGCAACCCAGCAGTCGGCGGTGCTGCCCAGCATCTTGACCACCTACCAGGCGCTGCTGAAGCATCCCCTGGTGATGGAACCGGTGTTGCAGAAGCACCCGGACATCCCGAACGTCGACGCACTGGTGGACCGGGTGACGATCACCACGCCGAGCCCCCTGGCGATCTCGATCGAGACCTCCGATGTCGACCCCGACACCGCGCGGGCCCTCATCCAGGACCTGATGGGCAGCTTCGTGGCAAACGCGCCCGCCGCCCTTGAGGGCTCCCCCACCAGTCTGCACCTCGGGCTGAACCCGCTGGGCGAGGTCTCCGTTGCGGAGGCCACGTCGGGCCGCGGGGTTCTGGTGGCCGCGGGTCTGCTGCTCAGCCTGGTGGTGGCCTTCGGTGTGACGGCTTTCGTGCCGCGCCGCAGCTGACGAGGCCTGGCGCAATGTCGGAGGCGATCACCATACCCTCCCCACGGCGTTCCCTCGAAGCCTGGGTCGACCTCGCGGCCGACGGACTGATGGCGCTGATGCTGGCGCTGCTGATCTTTCGGATCCCGGGAAGCCTGTTCATGACCGTCGCCGGGGCCGCCATCCTGCTCCTGATCCTGCCGCTTCGCCACGCCCACCCCCGGGCGCGGCTGTGGCTGGGGACGCTGGGGGTGGCGACCGCCGCGGCGTCACTCGGGACGCTCCTCATGCGGGACAAGCCCGAGATCGTCAACTTCGCCACGATCACCGTCGCCTTCGTGCTTGTCTCGTGCGCTGTGCTGCTCACGGAGCACGGGCAGCGGCTGGCGCAGGTCATCGTGACCACGTGCTACTGGTGCTTTGGGATGACGCTGCTGATCGGCCTGGCGGAAATCGTGACCGGTTTCCGGGTGAGTTCCATCGTCTACCCCGACCAGGCGACTACCCCGGCCAACAACGCCTTCGATGTGTCGGCCTTCTACCCCAACTACAACGACTTCTCCGTCATCCTCGCGATGTTCGCGACGATGGTGGCGTTCCGCATCTTCTTCGACAACACCTCCGCGCTCCGGCTGGTGGGGCGGGTTCTCGTGCTGGCGCTCACCAGCGGGCTGATCGTGTTGCAGGGCTCCCGCGGGGCGTTGCTAGCCCTGCTGCTCGGTGTGGGGATCGCGCTGTGGCTCAACCTGCGGATCAACTCACAGCAGCGCAGCATGGCGGCGCTGACGATCGTTGCCCTGCTGCTCGCGGCCGCCGGGGCGCTCGTGCTGTGGACCACCCCGTGGGTGCAGGACAACTCGACGATGGTGCGCGGCAAAACGCTGGGGCGCATCATCGCGCTGACCCCCGACAACAGTCTTCAGTTTTGGGTGGGCTGGGGCACGGAGGAAGCCTACAAGGCGGCAGCGAAAACCGCCTACCCGGGCGAGCTGATGGACCCCCACAACGTCGCCTTCGAGGCCTTCATCTGGTACGGGCTGCCCGCGGCGGCGCTGTTCGCCGTCTTCTGGCTGGTAACCACGTGGCGCGGCGTCTGGTGCCTCGACGTTCCGCTCACATGGCGGGAACTGTCGGCGGTGACAATCATCGCCTTGATGCCCATCTTTGGAATCGTGCCGTCCTCCACGTTCCGCTACTACCTGATTTTCGTGTTCGGCGCGGCCGCGGCCGCCGCCATCTCGCACCGGAGCACCGCATGACCCAGCGCATGATCTACCACCACCCGCTGCCCCTC